>JAHHTK010000019.1 GCA_020024695.1 Ureaplasma sp.
TTAGCTTTCTTAGAAATCCGATAAATGGCACTAATTAGCCCTGCTAACATCCCGATTAATGGTTCTTGAATTGCATACAATCAAAACCACACCCCACCTTGCATTAAATAGGCAATGGTGTCAATGGTCATTCCCATAAATAACCCATAAACAGGCCCAAAGAACCACCCAATCAATAAACTGGCTAAATTACTAAACCCAATAGAAATCCCAACCCCAGGAATATTAATATGAATTAAAGATAACACTAACCCTAACGCAATTAGTGCTGCTAACATTACTAATAAAGAAATATTGGTTAAGGCTTTTACTGGGTATAATGGGAAAAATAAATAACATAAAATTTCTTTTTTAGAAATCTTATGTTTAGGAAAACTTTGTTGTTTTACTAGTTTGTATTGTTGTTCAATTAAATTATTTTTGTTGGTCGTGAGTTTTTGCATTCCATGCCTTTCCTTTCTTGAAAAATATGGGAGCCGTTACTTTCACCAACGGTAATTTGATTATATATAAAAAGTAGTCTTAATTATTTTTGAGAGTGAATCATCATGATAAATATTTACTTAACATTTCAATGGTTAAGCGATATTGACTACCAAAACTAGTTTTGCCAAAGCTTTGGATTCATTCTAAAAAAGATTCACTTTTTAAAGCATTATTAATTTCATGACTATCATATTGATAATCATTTAAAATGATGCCATCAAAGACAGCTTGATGGGGTTCAATTAAATGCACAAACACTTCTTTTTTAGGATCATAGGTTTTGTTAAAGACATATCTTTTTTGATCTAATTGCTTAAAGAAAGATGAGTTTTGAAACCCATACCATTGAGTTTCATCTTGATAATCAAAACTTAAATTTTTATGAGCTAAATAAGTTTGTAATGATAAAGGCATTTGATCAATCCCTTTTCATTGGTGTTTGTCATCATAAGGATAAATTAATTTGGCTCAAGTATTGGTATTAGTTTTATAAATATCAATTAATCAGTCTTTTCATTCACTTAACCATTTGTTGTTATTCACAATAAAACTGTTTAAATTTAATGCTTTTGGAACTTCTTTTAAATTTAGTGCTTCCAGCACTGAATCAATTTCAGCATTCGTACCACTTAAAGGTAATTGAATTGGTTGGTCTAACTGGTTCAATTTTAAAATATCATTATTTCACAAATCATTCAAACCATATTCAAACAATAACATGCTTTGATCAAGATTGTCTTGTCTAGTAATTAAGGTCATGGCTGGATTTAAATTAATGTTAGCAAAGACATCGTGAAAGTTAAAATTAACCACAAAATCAATGGTGACATTTTGGTTTAAATAGGTTCGAAAACTGCGATAATTTTGACTTCTTAATCAAGTATTGGATGATAAATAAATGAGTTTACCTGTTTGGGCTTTCAAACAATGAATGCCATATTCAAAATAAAATTCAGTGGCTTTAGAGGTATGTAATTTATATTGGTTGGTTTGTTTATTTAACAAGGTTGCATATAAATGACTATCTAACTTTAGATTTTCAATACTTAAATAAAAAATATTCCCAATGACAAAATCCATCATCCCCACATATTGGTGGTTTTCAATGACACTTTGATCATGGATATCTCACTTGACATTAAAGATGCCAAACCGATTGGCAGTTACATTTAAAACATTTTCTAATTGGTTTAAATACTCAGGGTTACATTCAATAATATGAATATATTGTTCTAAATAGTTTTTAATAAACTCTTTGTTTTTCTTAAACTTAATTAATTCATTGATGGTACGGGTCACAATTTCAATTAAAAAAGCCCCGTTTCCAGCGGCAATATCCAGAATATGTTTTTGATAAAAATCCAGGATGGTCCGATAGCCTAAACTATCTAACATCACATTCACAATCGGTAATGGAATACAAATATTTTTTTGGGTACGTTGGGTTTCATTCATATTTTAAATCTCTTGGTTTAAATTATATAAAATATAAATAAGTCTGGTGAAAAGAAAGCGTTGATTATGACCAATTTTAAACAAAAAAGCCGTTTGTTTTTTGCTCAATTACAAAAACCCAGTTTAGGAAGTCAAAATGAGTTCTGGAAAATGTATTTAGACCACTTAGTGTCTGGTTGTTTTGAGACCCCTCAAAAACGTTATTTAAAGACTAATTTGAACCAATTAATGACGGGGTTAGCGATTAATTTAGATGTCAAACAAGCAATGAAAAATGAGCCTGAAACTCAGGCTTTAGTGTATCAAGCCACCTCGCATCAATTGGTGCCATTTTTGGTTTTTAACTTTTATTGAATCCAAACCCATGTTGAATTTAACAGTGATGTTTTATATGGGGGTTTAATTGATTGTCAACATTCAGATTTAGGAATTAAAACCTTTTATTATTGCTTTGATAAAATTGTGAATCTAATTGTGAATTTCTTTGATCACATGCAAGATTATGTGTTAGATTTAATTTTTAGTTATTGTCTAGGAGCTTATTATTTATTAGGAAATGAAGCAGCCGTTAGTCAATTAAATTCACAAGTGCAACCTTTCGGCAAACTGTTAGTGCAAACTGATTGAATTCAAACGGTGGTTCAAAACCACCAATTGTTCTTAGATAAAGAAGAAAAATTGGCTTTTGTCGCTGATCTCATCAACCACTTACCACTCCGAATTAAAAAGCCACATTATCTGAAAATGGTTCGCAAACAAATGAAAGTGAAATAAGCATTTTTATCTTTTTAATTTGAAACTGGATAAAATAAAGATGTTAAGGATCATTATGCAACAGAAAAGTAAATATTGAGAATTAATTCAAAATACGCATTGAGAAAATGTCCAAATTATAGATTTATTATTAGGTTGAAGTGCACCACGCTTAGCCTTCTTAAACCAAATTTATGACCCAGCTTTATTAAATAATAAAGCCTTTCTTGATTATCCCTACCAAGTAATGAAATATTACTTAAAGGTTGTCAATTATTTAGCAACCAGATTAAAATTTAAAACTAGTTATGCTGATAATAATGCCTTTGTGCAATTATTAGCTAATGGTTTTGTCCAAATCAGTAATGACTTAAATAAACATTTAGTTTATGGCAGTTTAGTTAACCATGAAACTAATTTAGTCGCTACTTATAGTCAGTTACGTAATACTTGATGCCAACGCTTACAAGTCAATCAAAATTTAATTAATGAAATTTTGCAAAGTAAAGATTGGGGTGAATGAATCCCTGAACAAACGAGTGCTACGGTCATTAAAAAGGTCGTGAGTGACTCAGATATCTTATCTTCCCAACCGAGTTGTGACTTTCAATGTATTAAAGTAAATCAGCAAGGTTTAATTGACCATTTAAACACCGATTTATGAGGGGTTGATAATTTAGCCTTTGAAATGCTTAATTATCAAAAACGCTGACAAGACTTGTTAGCTGATATTAATAACTTTGAAATCTTACGCACAAACAATTATTATCCTGACAGCAATGATAATAATTTCTTAATGTATATGTGTAGTATTGGTGAACTCTATGGCCTTTATTATTGAGCCATCAGCATGTATACTAAGTTTGCAACGGCATTAACTGTCAATGTCACTTTAGCTAAAAGTAATGAACAAGACCATGTTCAATTTGAAAAGTTAGCAGCTCACTATGACATTGATGAAGAAGCCTTAGGCAATTTATCAGTCAAATACACTAGTGAATATTGTTTTTCACAAATGAAATTAATGGCTGAAATTATGCAAGTCTTAAAACCATATTTAGATATTTAATCGCCACTAGCTTTTAAAGACAAAAGAAAACAACGCCCGTAATCATGGACGTTGTTTTTTTATGTGCGTTGAATCTTATTTTTCAATTTCGGTGGTGATAACTGAAACACGTTTCTTGTTAGCACCGAAGTTTTCGTATTTGACTTTACCTTCTACTTTTGCATATAAGGTGTGGTCTTTTCCTTGGCCAACATTAGCCCCTGGATAAATTTTGTTACCACGTTGTCTGTAAATAATGTTACCTGCTTTAACGCTTTGTCCGTCACCTTTTTTTGCTCCAAGGAATTTAGGGTTTGAATCACGGCCGTTCTTTGAACTACCAACCCCTTTTTTGGAAGCAAAGTATTGTAAATTAGTAATAATGTTAAATTTCATGTTTAGATCCTTTATGAATTTTGAGCGAAAGATATTTGCTATCTGAACCTAAAGCTTTTAGTTGTAATGCAATCAAACTTAAATATTCTTGATATTTAGTATTTGTAGCATCAAAACTTAAGTAAATATAACCGTCACGTGTTACAAGCTGTGATTGGTCATCATCAAATCAATTTAAAGCCCCCATCACGATGCTTGACACGCCAGCACACACTAAATCTTGTCCATAAGGAGCTGAATCTGCGTGTCCACTTACTTGTAAGGCATTAGATCAAATATCAATTTGAATCATTACTAACCGTTAATTGCTGTAATAACTAATTTAGTATATGGTTGACGGTGACCTTGGCGTTTCATGTGGTGTTTTTTAGATTTAAATTTAATAATACGAATTTTTTCACGTTTACCGTGTTTTTCAACGACTGCTGTAACGCTAGCACCTGAAACAGTAGGTGTACCGATTTTTGATTCTGTCATTAAGACATTGTCGAAGTTTACTGATTGGCCAACTTCTTGGTCAAGTTTTTCGACATAGATTGTATCTCCGACGCTAACTTTATATTGTTTTCCGCCGGTTGTAAAAATAGCGAACATGTTGTTCCTTTCACTTAGACTCGCCTAACTAGGAGTTTGCAAACTAACACTAGTTTCGTGCGGTTGAAGCTGCATAAACCGATTACACAGCGTTTTTATTATATCAAGAGTGGTCTCCATAAACCTTTTCTAGCCCTGAATTTCTCATTTTTTTAGCCCAATTCTCAAAATCAAGGGGCTTGAAAAAGCAAATTTATTTTATCAAAGATAAAATCCATATAATGAAACCACAAAGGAAAAAAGTTTATGAATCCACTCGTATCTATTTTACAACAACAAAAGCAGTTTCAAACCACAAACGATTGAAATCATTATCAAACCGATCTCCAACTCTTAAAAAGACTTCGTAGTACATTAGTGCATCACGAACAAGATATTTATCAAGCCCTCAAACAAGATTTAAATAAATCCCCTAATGAAGTCTTTTTAACTGAATATTCATTAGTGTTAGAAGAATTAAATTACTTTATTAAGAAATTAAAATCCTATCGGAAAATTCACCATAAACATGATGACTTTGGAATTATTGGCCATCGCACCCAATATGTTTATGAACCCTTTGGGACTGTGTTAATTATGGTTCCCTTTAATTATCCTTTGCAGTTAAGTTTAGTACCTTTGATTGGAGCACTTGCTGCTGGGAACTCAGTCATTTTAAAACTATCCCAACAAACTCCCCACATTAACCAAGTTATTCAAACGATTTGTCACGAAGTTTTTGAAATAAATCGGGTCTATGTCATTGATTGAACCCTGCCTAATTTATATGATTTAGTTTATGAATTAGATGTGGATTTAGTCTTTTTTACAGGTAGTGAACGAATTGGAAAACAAGTCTACCAACACTTTAGCCAAAAATTAATTCCTGTGGTCTTAGAATTGGGTGGAAAATCGCCTGTCATTGTTGATGGAAGTTATGACCTTGCTTTAAGTGCTAAAAGAATTATTTGGGGCAAATTATTTAACTTTGGCCAAACCTGTGTAGCTCCCGATTATGTCTTAGTAAAAGCTGGTTATCAAGACCAATTGATAACAGCCTTAAAAAAAGAAATTCAAATTCAAGCCAATCAGTTAACAGCCTCAGAAAACATTGCCAAAATGATTAATCAAAAACAAAAAGACCGTTTAAGGAATTTAATGACCCCTGACTATGAAGTGGTTTTTGATTATCAGATTCATGAAAATGAACCACATTTTCAATTGGTGAACGTTCATTCTGACCAATGAAACTCACCTTTAATGCACACCGAAATTTTTGGACCAATCTTGCCAATTGTGGTTTATCATGATCAAAAAGAATTGTGAACTATTTTGAACCACAACCCTTATCCATTAGCCACTTATTTGTTCTCAACTAATAAAACCCTGACTAAACAATTAGTGACCCATTGAAAAACAGGGGGCATGGTCATTAACAGTGTCTTATTACACCTCACCAAAAAGATTAGTTTTGGGGGTATTAAAAACTCAGGGGTCGGTCAATACCACAACCACACTAGTTACACCACCTTTGCTCACCTCAAACCCATTGTTAAAGTTGGCAAATACGAACCAAGATTTATGTACAGTCCCCACCAACCAAATGACCTTAAACTCGCTCACGCACTCTTGTTTAAATTAAAAAAATTTCATTAATTTTGTTATTTAGATTTATAATAAAAAGCGAGTTATCGAGGATAACTCCGATTACTTCTATTCATTGAGTGGTGATCTTTTATATTAGCTTTATATAATCATATTGGTAGATGGTTTATATATTTTCTATTCTCTATTTTATAAAATAGAAAAAACTTGAAGGTTTTTTTGGATTCTCACAACATAATTCGACTCAATGAATATGATAAAAAAAGACAGCTTTGGTATCTGCGACCAAAGTTGTCTTTTGTTTTATTTTTCTTTTTTGTGCTTTGCTTGGTGTTTGACTAATAAGGTAGTAAGCATTGATATAAGTGTGATTCCTAACACCACCCCGACCGTGATTCAAACTCAATTAGGCACTAATGGGTTTGAAACTGGGGTTTGTTCATAACTAACATCCATCACAATCGGTTGGGATTGGGTCTGGTGGGCTTTATCTTGCAATTGGAAGCGAATTTGGTGGTTAGCTAAGTGTTCTAAATTAACAATTTCTAATTGTGCTTTTTGTTCATCAGTTATGTTTAAGGTATGGATTAAAATCTGATGGTCAACAATGTTATCTTTAAAAACAAGTGGGTTTTTAATTAATTGGTTGGTTTGGATTAAAGAGTTAATGTGGTGAATTAAATCAAATTCAGAAACATCTGGGGTTGGTGGCAATGGCAGTTCTGGTTTTGGAATTTCTGGTGGCATTGAAGGTTTGCTTGGAACTTCTGGTTTTTCATTTGGAAGGGGTTTTATTGATTCAGGTCCACTTGGAACTGGTGGTTTAGGTTGAACTGAAGGTTCTTCTGGTTTAACTGGTGGCACAACAGGTTCACTTGGAACTGGATGTTCTTCAGGTTTTGGTTGAGGTTGGTTAGTTTCTTTATCAGGGCTAACTATATTATTATCTTCTGGTTTTAAAACATCTTTATCAGGTGCTTTATCAGGTTCATTTTGATTGTTTTCATGATTGTTAGATTGATTATCATTACTAATTACTTTAGTATTGGTTAAAGCCCGTAAACGCACCACATCATTTTCATTTTGGTTAACGGTATTGGTTTGTAAATAACAACCCAATTCATCATCATATAAATATGATAAATCATCATCTGAAGCTCCAAAGGAACCGAGAGCAAATTTAAAACCTAATTTTTCATCAGCATTAAATTGGCCCCGTGGAGCATCTTCACCCTTGAGAATTTTGGCTTGAATTGCAAAATAAGAATTAGGATTAATTTTCACTCCTTGGTCTAATTTCACGGTATAAATGCCAGGTAAGGCAAAAGTTTCCGTTTGAGTATAGGTTGGAGCTGTTAATACACATGGTAAATCTGTTTTAATTTTGGTTTGATCGACATCAACATCAGTATAAATATCAAACTGTATCTGAACATTTTGACCATTAACTCCAATTTGCAACCCTTCAATCATTTCAGCAATGGTTGCTGATGCTTTTTTAGTTGGATAAATAGTGACCACTTCTCTGGTTTGATGCAAGGTAGACACTGATGACCGTTCCACACTCGCATCATAATAATAGTTATTTTCATAAGTGTTATCGCTTGGCATAAATTGATAAGCAATCATGTCTCTCAGATTGCTATCATAACTCATATAAAAATAACCTTTATGTTCTTGATAATAACGTTCACCCCAACTATTTTTACAAATTCAACCCCCATTAAGTTGGGCATGTGGTCGATAATTAGTGGCTGGAATAGTATCATCTCAACCAACAATGGTGACAACATGGCCTGAGACATTTCCGTCACGGTTGGAATTGTAATATAAATCTCACCCATCACTTTTAACATCATAAGCGACAGAAACAGCTCCAAATTTTAAAATGGCAGCTTTAATTTGGTTTCGTGTAATTTCACTACTTCAATCAACATCACCATTGTCGGCTTTTTGGGGTGGAATTTCATATGCATTTAAGAGTTTGAAATCAGGTTTAAAATAATGGTTCGCATTGAAATTATTTCTGTTCACGGGTCCTAACCATTGACTAAGGGCGGTTTCCACATAATGGGAGTTATTAGGAACACCTAACGATTTCTTTCAAATATCGTTTGGATTTAAGCCTAATAAATCAGTACTACCGTCACGGACGTTAGTACAATAGTCTAAATTCTTTTCACTTAAATCTAATAACTGATTATTAGCATATAAACCTGTTTTTAAGATGTTGATTTCAGCCGCAGCACAAGCAGCATACGATCAGCATAACCCGTCAGATCCTTGGTCTTTGACACTGGTTAAATAGTATTGGGTGTCAGGGTTGGTTCGAGGGTCAAATTGAGCTGGATAAGGTTGCGTTTGAGCATTCTGTAAGGCATCAAAATCATTGAACTCTCACGGTCTTAAATCGGCATTCATTACTTGCTTGGTGTCACTAAATTGGTGGGTGGTTACATTATTAGAAACTATTAGCATTGGTACTAGTAACCCAGCACTCCCAAATGCCAATCCCATTCCAGTCATTAACCAACTTTTGGGTTTTTTAATCATAAACAAACCTTTCTT
>JAHHTK010000020.1 GCA_020024695.1 Ureaplasma sp.
TAAAAAGTCGTTTATCAAAACACATTAACGCAAACGCTTAATTATATTTAAAAAAAAGCACACATGGTGCTTTTTATTTTCAATTACTATCAAAGTTGGCACAAATTTGTGACCAACTTTTTGTTTTGACATGGAATCTCACTAATCCTGTCTGACTTTCCTTTTATCTAATAGTTCAGCTTCATCTCATAACTTATATATTAAATAAATAAGACCAAAATTGCATTTAATATTTTGGTGTTCTAATACTTTACAAATATATGAAGCTGAGGGATGGCTAGTGGCCATTAAGGTTAAGATGAAATAAACCACATCTTCCGAATATTTAAAGAATTTCACAGTATATGGGGAATGAAATTTGTTTAATTTGTCACGGTGGACTTTGATTTCTACGAATTTGTTGGGCAAAAAATACATGTATTTAGAATAATAACCATTATCTTCATTACCTTCTCTATTGATTGCTCTTGATCAAAAACTGTTAAAAGCATCTTCAATGGCAACTTGTAATTCTTCAGGCGATAAAGTTTCAGGGGCTTTATTGCCATTGCCACGGTATCTTTTGATACATTCTTTCAGATAATTTCTGATTTCGTCTTTATATGGAGCATCCATAATTGTTTATCCTTTTATCATGTATTATTTTGCTTCAATTATTATTTAAACCTCGTTAAATAAAATCCTAGCCTAGTTTTAAGTTACATTTGATTCTAACATCAGATGGTTTCCTAGGCAAGATAACCATTGTGAGATTGAACCACTGGTGTCAAAATACCCCCATCTTATTTTTTAAAATACAAATAAAAACTAGGTTCAAGTTGAACCTAGTTGTCTTTAAAATGGTAGCCTCAATGGGGCTCGAACCCATGACCTCATGTCAGTCAAACATGCGCTCTACCAACTGAGCTATGAGACTAAAAGTTAGTTTATTTATTGATACATTAATATAATAACATAAATAAACTAATCTTGGGTCTATAAATTGAAATCTTTTTTAAATTGTTCAAGAATTTCAGCTTCGTTATGATAATATTGACTGTATTTTTCAACAGCTCCCCGCACATAACGATTCACCCCAAAATAGAATTCTTTGTTCCCTAAAGCTAATTTTCATAAAACATATAACTTGAGGTTAGGATTTACTTTTTCAATTAAAGTGGTGATTCTTCCAAATTCAACTAACACATCACTTTGATGGTCACTTAAATCTAAAATAATGAAATCAGCTTCATCTAAATAGTGGTTGTTGTTGCGATATAAAGTGGTTTCATCTGTTTGGAACCGCTGAGAATTATTCATTTCCGTTTCAACTGGATTATAAACTTCAATTGTCAGTTTTTCGTTTGAAAGACTTCTTAATTGGTTTGCTAAATCAATTCTGGATTGAGCAATGTAGGTGTTAAAGAAACTGCCTGAAATATAACCTTTGAGTGTTTTTGCCATAATTATTTTCTTTCCAATCCAAAGTCTTGAATGATGTGTTGAAAGACTTCTTGCATATCTTTAACCCAGACGCATTGACTTTCAATTGCCCCAGTTACATAACGGTTAATACAGTTTTTGAACTCATCCCCACATAATTGGTTAGTTCATAACACATAAATTTTGGTAGGTGTCTTTTTTCATAAGTTGCTGGCACAGCAACGACCTAATTCTAACATGGTTCCCGCATCATGGGTGTCAATGTCAATTACCACAATGTCAGCTGGATCTAAATATTGGTTATCCCCATCAAAAATAATGACATTGTTAGGTTCGTTGGTAGCAATTGCTTGGGTAGTTAAGTTGAAGGCTGCTTCAATTGGAGCATAAATGTCAAGTTCAACTTGATAATCTTTCGCATATGCTCTTAAATTGTCAGCATCTTGTTTCCGAATCAATCGGTCATTACGATTGAATAATGGCCCTGCCATATAAATTTTTAATACTTTGTTCATATTTTCTTATTATATAGAATGTGGGTGAACTTTTTGGACAAAACAGTTGATTTCAAGATTCTTGACCCGTTTCGTAGCCTCGTTAGTTAATTGTTCAAGTTTATTCATTCATAAAGGAATCGCTTTATCAATTTTTTCTTTGGCTTTTTTGGTTTTCTTGGATGTTTTTTGGGCAACAGTGCCTTCGTCATACAAAATTGAATAAATATTGATGCGTAAAATATCAACATTAAAGGTTGCTTGAGCTGCAGCCACCAGTTCTTCTAAACAATACAAGAACCGTTTGTTATACCGTGGGTCCCAGTGCTTATTAAAGATATCTTCGGCCCAATAAGAACCTCCCAGTAAGATTAAGTTTAAGCAGGTAAACCCTAACCCAGTGGCTAATAAAATGGTTAAGGTTTTACCTTCTCAAGTATCCAAACGGGTTGAATTAACTGTACCAACTAATCCAACCACGATTAAAATCACAAAGATTAACCGAATCACAGCTCACGCAACTTTATATCAAGAACGGTGAATGGTTGGCCGAATCAACGATAAAAAGTGATAGAACCTGGTGACGGGGGTTAGTTTCACTAACGCACTCTTGGCTCATAAATTGTTATGGTCTTCAAATCAACGGGTGTTTAAAAACATTTTATTAGAATACAACAACCAGGCTAAAACCGAGGCTGGTTTAGGATTTTTAGGACGAGGAAGGGCGTTTTGAGCATAAAACTTGGTTGGTAATTCAGGATAAATTAATCCAAGTTTTAAATCAATCGTTTTAACCCGTAATTTTTTAGGTCCATTTTGTTGCTCATCGAAACTATCGTAACTAGGATTTTCAATTTCTTCAATCATATAAACTCACTTATTTATTTAAATTAATATACGGTTTGGAATGTAATTCCTGGACTAAATCATAAATAAACTGACCCACATCTTTTTGCATACTTTGAGCTTGGGAAAGATAACTTGGATCACTATTTGGATTTAATCCATATTGGTATCAAAACAATCACACTTGAATTTCACGATAAAGCAACGAAATCTTACCTAAATTACCCATGCCATAATCATGAAAACTCATTTCTGATAACATTTGCATAGCTTTTCAGTTTTGATCTTCAGTCCCAAATTCTTGGATTCAATCTAAGATTAAATGACATTCTTGTTCAAATTCAGTTCCATTATGAGCATTTAATTTAGGAATACAAGGCATCATATCAATGGAAAACAACAAACTGTCTTGTAAACTTTTTAAATGGGCTTCAGGAGCTAAATATTGCTTTTGGGTCTTGTGATTTAAAAAGTTTCACAAGTTATTTAACACACTCCCATGAATTTTGTGCACCAAGAAATCAAAATGGTTTAAAGTTTCAATTATTCATCCATTCAAATCAGGATTATCATAATCAAAATCAAATGGATAACTTAATACATCGCTTAAATAATCTTTCAATTTAATTACCATTTCATTATCATGTAATTGACATTGGTTTAATTGTTGATAAATTGGTTTTAATTGGGCCACATAAACATTAAACATCCCATCATCATGAAGATCATCATTACTGTGAAAATAATCGGAGAAAACAACATCAGCAACATTCCGTTGTTTTTGATCAACAATCTTTTTGTAATAACTAAAGTTTTTGGTTACAAAAGTACTAGGAGTTGGTAAGTTTGCAATGACAAGCAACTGGCGATAATCTAAAATTTGCTGGTCAATTAAGGTTTGAAATAACATTTCTTTTCCCATATCAGTTCCTTTTTAATCTCAGTCGTGTTCTAAAATATATTGTTCGTCAATTAAAATATCAATTCCTAAATATGAACAAATATTTTTAGTATAAGTTAAACAAATTTGTTTTCAATTTTTGATTTCTAAATTAGGATTGCGTGGGTAATGATAAACCTTACAATATAAATGTTTGATCATAAACCATAAGGCCTTGCAACATTTATTGAACACATCCCGAGTAACAAAAAATGGTAATAACAAAATATAGTTAACTAAGGTTGGCCAGGATGAATCGGTTACATCTTTATAAATTCATTCTGTGTTCAAATAATACTTTTTAAAAATCTTAATTAATTCCTTGGATTCACCAAGGATTTTTCGAAACTCAATTAAATCTTTAATCTTTAACCGATGGTTAGATAAAGTAATATTTTCGTGCATGTCAAGGTTTAACACTCCTTGGGTAGCACTTGGCAAAATTAATGATTGCATCAAGATGCCTGAGTGGGCACAGATATTTCTTAAGTCTTTTAAAAAACCGAAAATGGATTCTAGATTAGGTGGGGTTTGGTTAAAACTCGAACGACTGAAATCCACCCCATTTTCTAGTTGGTTACATTCCATGTAGTATTTTCACATCAATTGGGTTTGCCGCTCAGTGAAATTCATTAACATTTCAATTTGCATCGCTCATGGAAACGATGAAATAATACTATCAAGCATAATTTCATCTTTGGGAACATATCAGGTTTCTGCGACTTCATTTACCCGTTCTTGCAACTTGGAAATAAAGACATCTACATACCGTTTACGGCTCTTGGTATAACGATAATTGTTAGCATGTAAATAAGCGTCCACTGGCATATTTTTGTCTTCACTATAAAAGCTTCTTGACAAAATATTGGTATAAATGGTTTGGGCTTCTTTTAAAGTAATCAAACACACATCACACATATCTGATTCAAAGTCAGCCACATCGCTTAACATCTTTAAATTAATATCAAACGGTTTCACTCATGAATAAATGGTAATGACAGAACTATCATCATTTTTATTCGTTAACCCAATAAAATAGCCATATCGGTTTAACAAGTTGCTATAGCTATTCCGAAATAACAGTAACTTCTCTTCGTTACTGTCTTTTAAATAGCTCAAACCGATATAGTTATGAACAAAGTCTAATTCATCCTCAATAATGTGCGACTTCAAAAAAACTGGAACTTGGTAATAGCATGCCAAAACCATTAAATAAAAATTATTGTCGGCATCGACTTGGTCAACAATTTCAAACTCTGGAAATTCAGCAATAGCTCCAATATGTAAGGTTAACCCCCCAAGAGCACTAATCGATTCCCCTGCTGCTAATTTCTTCACTTCTTCTACAAAGATAAATCAATTGTTGGAATTGGCTAAAAAATACTGGGTAATCTTTACCTTGGATAATTCTGGATTAGCATCCACAAAGAAATAATATTTTTCTTTAAAAATGATTTCCATTAACGCTGGGGTCACTTTCAAGATCAATTTGTAAAATTGGTTCTTGTTTTCATACATATTCTTAATAATTAAAGAACAGACCGTTAAATCATCATCATTAGTAATGTCGAGGGTTCGCAGAGCCCCGACACAATTTTCATTCAGACAAGTGGCAACATTATTTTTGATTCTTCACTTCTGATCACGATATCTTTTTTGAGGTTCGTCTATATTTACATTCATACACATACTTATCTAATTATTAGTTTTATTTTATTATTAATTAACAAAAATAGTAATCTCTTGTTAAAATTATGTTTATATTAAGGGGCTAATATGGAGAATAAAAAAATTAATATTTGAAATTTAGACCAAGAATTTGAACAAATTTGTGGTCAACAAATTTGAGAATCACTCTTCGGTTTAAATGCCAACAATAATATGCCGTCCAACTTAATTGAAAATATTGGAATTGCTCGTCAAGAAGCAATTGAAATTATGAGCAACGTTTTAGCTGATACCAACTTTTCACCTGATACCAAATTTGAAGCCTTATTAAATCAATTTTGAACCCAATTACCAGAAGTTATTGACGAATCAGATTATCAAAAAGCTTATTCAATTAAACCTGTCATTGACAGTTATATCTTACATGGGTTAACCAGTGGTTATGAAATGATTAAGAATGCGATTAATTTGGAACAGTTAGCCAAGACCAATTGGTTAGATATTGAAAGCATTATTCGTTATGCTGACAAATATATTGATGATAATTTTAAAAATGAATTGGTGAAAGCACTCTTAACAGCCATTGACGTTGCAGGCTATCAAAGTGATGATCTCGAAGAATTAAGACGACACTTAATTACCTTAATCTCAGATTTAACTTTGTTTTATATTAATATCTGTGGAATCAGTGAGTCCGTGATTAACAACCATGGGTTTGTAAGTATGGATGTCCTTGACAACCAAATTCTTGTTACTTACCAAAACAAACAAAAAGTGGCAAGTACTTATGACATTACAAACAATTTAACCAAATCACTCTCACTTTCAAGTAGAAAAGAACATTTTGAATAAATTTAATCCCCAAGCAATTGGGGATTATTTTTTTATCTATCAAAGAAAGGAAATCGCTTTTATGATGACGATTACGCCAAAGATTCGTCTCAAAGATGCGTTATTTTATAAAAAGGTGTTACCATGAATCACGGCCAGTGCTGGCTTCTTGATTTTATTGGGCACCATCTTATTAATTATTGGATCAGGGTTTAATGCAGGGTTGCAAGCTGCTATTAATGCTACCAATAAAGAGGCTCAACAGGCTCCTAGTATTGGAAAGGCCGTTGCTATCTTTGTATCTAGTAATACAACTGCTCCAAGTGTGGCTGATCACGTAAGAGTTAGCATGTTAAACTCGTTTGGAAGCACGTTTACAGCGATTGGGGCTTTTGCTTTATTTGTGTGTTTGTATTTTTATGTCACTTGTTATTTATATCGTTATGAAGCTTATGCTGAATATGATGCTGAACTGTATGATAAACTTGCAGAATCCAGTGATTTAGATGTCGCTGGTTCAATGAATTTAACAAGTTTGAAAAAGAAACTTTATGGGTCTCAATCAGATGATAATAAATCTTTTAATCCAACCACAGCTGCACCTGAACAACCAACAACAACAACAACCGAACAAAGTCCAGATTTAACTTCACCCCAACCAGTTAAGAAATATTCTATTTCACAATGTCTGGATTCTAAAATTAAAGAAGAATTAGGGTTTAGCATTAGTGAATCACATAAAGATATGACAGCCACTTGATTTGCTTCAAAAGTCAATAATGCTGCTCGATACCAATGTTTATTAACAAAGATTGGGATCCAACCGAGTGAAAATTTAGTCGTGGTTCGGGCATATCCTTATGAAAACACTGTTTGATTAACGATTGTAGATTTCAACCAACCTGAAAACAACCAAATTATCCAATTAACTGACTTTCAAAGTCTTAAAGATCCATTAGAACACCAACACAGTTTGCATGAAATGGTTCAGCATGAAG
>JAHHTK010000021.1 GCA_020024695.1 Ureaplasma sp.
TCAACAAACGCATAATCGACTACTTGATTGTTGGCATCCAAAATTAAATAAGCTGAAAAGTTTAAATAATAACGATTCCCAGCTTGCTTGACTTGGTCATTTAACTGACTACTAATTGGTAAATGATAGGTTTGTTCATATTCGTTTTTGACACTCAAAAATAAATCTTGATCAAAACGGTTCAAATACCCTTGCATCGTCATAGGGACATCCCCAATCCGATTGTTGTAAACAATAATATACATGGACAAATCCAGTTTAAATTATAAAGTGGCGCACTCGAAAGGATTCGAACCTTCAACCACCTGATCCGAAGTCAGGGGCTCTAATCCATTGAGCTACGAGTGCCTATAAGATATTATAAAAGCAATCAATTTAAACTAAGCCACTAAATCCTTATTTAAATAACTTTTTACCATCATAATAGGTTCAAAGTGGTGTTGGTAAGCGACATAAGTAACGGGAAACTTAAATAGCATTTGGTTAAAATAACTTGCTAAGGTATTAATTTGTCTTTCTAAGATTGTTAAACGGTGCAAGTTATTTTTTAAATTACTATCTTTTTCAAACAAAGCTTGGTGCACTACATAAAAAGAATGAAGACAACTTAAAACATGATTATAGTCAAATAAACAAATGTTTTCTTGACTAGCATCAAATCATAACGGGTCAATAAAATGTTGTTGGCACAATTGAAACACATCATTGTTTAAACTAATGCAGATGTTTCTCACATTCTTAATCTTCATTCCTAACATTTTCTTTAACCGTAAGCATTCATTTTTAACTTTGTAGTAATAAATTAAATAGAATCCAAAGCTAAAAATAACTGCCGTTCAAAACTTAGCAACAGTTTGTCTTTTTAAGTGTGGGTTGTCTAAAAGTTTGATTTCCATTTCCATAATTTATGTCTTTCTTCTATTCTTATTTTATGCTGAATAATTTTAGATATTGAAAACCTCAAATAAATTCAATTTCTTTTTAAATTTTAGGTTGCAGTCATGATAAAAGACTGTTTTTTGCTTTTTTAAAATCAATTGAATCGGTTGGGATTAACCAGCATATTCTTTGGTTGTTCTCAGTGCGTTTTCTTATATATATAAGTTATTTAAAAAAACAAAATCTTAGCTTAATTGTTTTTTTAAAGCAGGCTAAATTAATCCAATTTTGAAAAAATTAATCAAAAATTTATATATATAAGTTAAGCAAATCCTTTATTTTAACAAATATTATGAAGTTTTGCAAAATTAAATTTCGTCTATTCATAAGCATTTTTGACACATCTAAATAAAAACCTTTTAAAAAATTGAATCAATGGAATAATAAAATTAGAAAGGTTTTTTAAAACTAATTATTATTATGAAAAAGAAAGTTCTTAATGGATTATTAGTCGGTGGCATTGGCTTGTTGGCAATGTCATCAATTGCTGCAGTGACGCTCACGTCATGTGCTCAAACTAGTCCAACGACCAAGGGTTCGAATAATAAAGAAATTGTTCCACCATTAAACGCAACCCAAATGGAAAAAGCAACGGTTGAGTTATATAACCAATATAACCGAGATTTAACAGAAGCAATTGGTAACTCTACAGGTTATATTACTCATGATAAAGTTAGCACCGTGACACCAGTCATGGACAAATATAAATCATTGGTTGATCAATTACAAACACAAATTAATAAATCAGGAACTACTGATGAAAAAATTTGAATTGACTCAGTCAAGGTTCAATTACAAATTGAACGATTATCTGTTGATACTAAAGCCTATTTATTAGGGGCACCAATTGGTGGAGATATTTTATCAGCTGACCCTAATGAAATTGTCAGTTATGCTGAATATGTTGGCTATGGTGAAACTTATGATGACTGATTAAGTAGCATTGAAACATTTGCGACCGTCATTTCAGCAGTTCAATCTAACTTTGACCAAGGGGCAAAAGAAGGAGCAACCTTATCAGGTATTATGCTTAAATTATTTGCACAACACACAATTAAAAACTTGTATGCAAATCAATTAGCAAAATATTTAGATAATGCTATTAAAACAAATAGTTCTACACCAGTTACAGCTGAAAATTTTGAAACTGCATTAGGTAAAGCAGACTACTTTAGTTCATATGTTAAAAACATTCCAGATTCAAAATTAACAGCTGAACAAAAAACAACTTTAACCGCAAAAGCACAAGATGCTGATGCAAAAATCGATAGTTTTGTCAAATTCTTATTAACAACATACTGACAAGCAGTTGACTTTGGTTGAACACCAAAAGTAAATGGCGAAAAATCATCATCAAATCAAGATGAATTCAAAATTGAAGTTGTTAATGCTGGTGCTACTGGCGAAAGAATGAACAGCTACAAAGTAAGTGGTACATCTCCAAAAGCAATCAAAGGTTTAGGTATTACTCAAAAAGACCTTGATACAAAAGACGTCGGTATTGGTTTTGCTAAAGGTACTTACAAAGACGGTAAATGAAAAGATAAATCAATTGGTTTAACTATTTACCAAGACTACTTATTATTCAAACACACCACTTTATATAGTGATGCTCCAACCGTTATTAACTTAGGTTTAGATAACGTTGGTATCATTAAAAACAACATGAAGTCAGTTGCTCAATACTTAGCAGCAAAATTGGCTCCAATCAACGTAACTAAATGAGAACCAACTGGTTATACATACGATGATGACATCTTTGACGATGTTGCTTCTAAACCATTCACCACAACAGTTGGTTTAGCAACCAAAACAAATGGTAAATGAGTCACAAGTGATGAACAATTAAAAGACTTCTTCAAATGATTAAATGCTGATCAATGATTCTTTGGTCGTGACGTTGCTCCTAACCAAGTTGTAACCTTACCAAAAGAAGCATCAGGTGAAGCAGCTGACCTTTACTTTGAACCAAACAATGCTGGTCAAGGTGGACGGGGTGTTGCGACTGTTGTTCCTCACATTATTGATAAAACACCAAAAGCACAACTCTTTGCTGAAGATACAGTTGTTGAAGAAGCTCCAGCAGCTGAACCAGAAACTCTTCCACAAAAATTACCAGCAACAGGGGCTGAATATTCATTTAACATGAACTATGCACCTTATTTAGGTAGTTCTAAGATTACTAAAGATCCTAACACTGGTAATAAATTCGGTGATGATGGTAACTTATATGAAGAATGAGTCGTTCATAACCGTAACATTGCCCCAGGTAAAGCTAACATTAGTGGGGCTCAAGCTTATGCTGGAGCATCCTTCTCAATGGACTCTTATAACTTATTAAGAGATGCTGTTTTACCAACCGTCAGTGAAATCTTTGTTAAATCAAAAGACTCTGATGTTCAAGCACCAAGTAAGTTAGACTTAAAAACCACTATCGTTACTGGTACTGGTTTAAGTGCTGCTTATGCAAATGGTAATAAATTCTACATTGATGTTAACCCATTCTATGGTTGACAAAAATGAGGTATGACCACTTTATTAAGCCATGAAAGCTTACCAGGTCATAACTTACAAATGATTTATGCTGTTGATAACACTTCAAGTCAATACGCACCTCACTTATCATATACAGCATATGGTGAAGGTTGAGGTTTATTCAGTGAATGATTAGCAAGTCAATATGGTGCTTACGGTGAACCTGCAAAAGTTACAGGTAATGACTGATTAAATTCAACCAAACGTATGCAATTACCAAACTTTGATGACAACGCATTTGATGCACAAAACAAACAATTCAACACCGTTAACATCAACGTCAAAGAAGCAAATGCTCACACTACAAACGGTGAATTTATGAACGGTTCTTTTGAAACCAGTTTTGCTGGTTTATCAACCACCGATGCTGATACCTTAGACCAAGGTTACTACAACGCAATGCAATACTTCGGTTTCTTAAACGCACGTCAATTCCGTGCAATGCGTTTAGTGCTTGACCCAGCTGTTCATGCTGGTGGTCCAACAATTACTAACGGTGTCATCTCAACTGAAAAGAATGATACTTACGGTAAAGCAGCCGTTGGTACTGGTTGATCATTACAAGATGAAATCGACTTCATGCAATCCAACTCAGGTTTAGGTCAAGGAGACATTAGCCGTGAAGCTCAACGTTACTTAAACTATGTTGGTCAAGCAACCAGTTATTTAAGTGGTGAAATTGTAGTTGAAAACTTATTCGGTGAAGCTAGTGCTGCTTATGCTGCTGCTAATAACGGAGCATTATTCATGAACTATGCTGACTTAAAATCAACTCAAAACAACACCGCTCCTTTCTTTAACTTAATCTTAAGAAACAATGATATTCCATTAAAAACTTTAGAAACCTATGTTAAAGAATACATTACAGAAAAGATTGGTACTATTCCAACTGTAACACCAACTACTCCTGCACAAAAATAAACTTTTATCCTCCTAAAGTATATAGCTATTAATCCTTAATTCGGACATGAAATTTGGTTTACCAAGTTTCATGTTTTTTATTGTTTGGATTTTTTGAATGTTTTTATGGACATGGGAAGGGGTGGGACAATCTGGGGGTGTGAAGGATGGTTATGATTTGTAAATACAAATTTTAGAAGTGGATTTTAATCAATTAAGAAATTGGTGAGATTTTGGAATTTATCCTTATAATTACTGGTTTTGTCCATCTTTTCTCGGTGTATTAACTAAATAATAGTTTTAAAAGGTATATACAAGTCGGTTAATTTTTTGTCTTTTAAGTCTTTTTAGAGAACCGATGCTTAAAAAGATGTCTATTTATTAGGGTTTTTGATAAGCAAAATCAAACTCTTTTTAAAAAAATAATATTTGGGATAATAAATATTAGAAAGGTTTATTAAAACTATATTATGAAAAAGAAAGTTCTTAATGGATTATTAATCGGGGGAATTAGTTTACTAACTCTTTCTTCCGTTGCAGCTGTGACGTTAACGTCATGTGCTGACAATAATGAAACTCCTGCAGATACACCTGCAGATGGTCAATCATCTCCTGAAACATCAACTCCAGAAACTGATTCTGGTGCTAAACCTGAAGTTCAACCTGGTCCTAGTGCAACACCAGCTGAAAATGCTACAATCGATCTTTACAATGAATATAACGATGCAGTAACAAACGCTGCTGGTAATGCTGCTGGTTTCATTACTAGTAAAAAAGCAGCTGATGTTATCAATGTAATGGATAAATACATCAAACAAGCTAATGATTTAAAAACACAAATTGAAAAATCAGGTAGTGTTGATGAAAAGATTTGAATTAACTCAGTTCTTTTCCAAATGGAAATTGAAAAAGCTTCAGTTACAACAAAATCTTACTTATTAGGTGCTTCAATTGGTGGTAACATCTTAACAGCATATTCAAGCAGAATTACAAGATATGCAAACAATGTTAAGAGAAATGTAAGCCCAGCAAGTTGAAAAGCTAGATTAAAAACCTTCACAGATATCTTAAATATTACAAAGACAAACTTTACACAAGGTATTGATGAAGGTACAACAATGTCTGGTATTATGCTTAAATTATTCGTTAGTGATAGTTTAAAGACATTCTACGGACCACAATTAGAAACTTATTTAGCAAAGGGAACAACTACTAAACACATTACATCAAGTAATTTAATAACTGAATTAGGTGGTTCAACCTTCTTCCAAAGTTTCTTTAGCAGTAGACCTGAATCTATTCTTAGTGGACAAACCAAAACTGAATTATTAGAATTAGCAAAAAGTGCTGATGCTTTAATTGATACTTGAATGGGATTCTTAGTAAACGAATTCTGACAAGGTGTTCACTATGGTTGAAATGATGGAGCAACACCAGATACATTTGAATTATCAATTGTTGCAAAAAACTCAACTGGTGAAGCAACCAACACTTATGAAGTTGATGGTAGTCAAGAAAATACCATTAAAGGTTTAGGTTTAACTAAGAAAGACCTTGAAACTAAGGATATTGGTATTGGTTTCGCTCCAGGTACAGATAAAATTAAAGAACCTGGTTTAAACATTTATAAAAACTACTTATTATACAAGAATACAACATTATATAAAGATGCTGCTACAGTCAACTCATTAGGTATTTCTAACGTTGACCAAATCAAGACAAACATGAAAGGTGTCGCAAGTTTCTTAGCACCTAAATTAGCAGGCAAGGATGCAACTACTTGAACTCCTAAGGGTTATACCTATGATGCTGATATTTTTGATAATAAACCATCAGAAGCATTCACCACTACAAATGGATTAGCTACAAAAGGTAGTGATGGTACATGAACTGTTTCAGATGCTCAATTAACAGACTTCTTTAAATGATTAAACGCTGATCAATGATTCTTTGGTCGTGACGTTGCTCCTAACCAAG
>JAHHTK010000022.1 GCA_020024695.1 Ureaplasma sp.
CAAATGACAATTCAATCTTTAAATCAAAACTAATACTTCCAATTGAGATGTTTCGAATACCTGTGCAATTACCAATTGAAATTAAACGTAGTTATGAAGCATTTCAAAATGAACTCAAAACAATCAACAATGATCAATTAATCAACCAGTTAAGTAAATATGGATTTAAGTTTGATTGAATAAATCAATTACAGGTACTTGAATCCAAATTATTAAGTGAACCAAGAATCATAATCATTAAATTTGATTGTTTAATTAATAATCAATACCATTATCAACCCACAGTAAAACTAGATTTCAATCAGGTTCAATTTCTGAAACCAATAACTAACCAACCTGAAATCCAAAACCTTGGAATTGAGGTAGCTATCGGTTTAGGAATCGCATTAGTCATCGGAGTTACTAGTTTGATTGTTTCAATTGCCTTAAAAATTAAGGCCTATCAAAGAACTAAAGTAACAAAGCAAGATTAGATATATCTTTCTAAAACCCACAAGGATTTAAATCATTGTGGGTTTTTATTATTTCTTTTTCTTTTAGATAATCTTGCTTTCCATCAAATCAAGATAAATTAAGGACAGTTCTAGGAGGGGTTTTTATTTCCAAGGTTTTATTCCATATAATTTAAATAAAGGAAAAATATGAGAAAACAAAGAAAAACATTTTTAAAAGTGGGGTTAGCAGGGTTAAGTGCTTCCCCGCTTGCTTTAGTAGCATTAAGTGTTGCTTGTGCTCACCAAGACCAACCAGAACCATCTGTGCAACCAGAGACTCCAAGTTTAAACCAAATTGATATTCAATTAGACAAAACCCAGTATCAAGTAGGAGATACCATTCAAGTTACTATCCAAACTAATTTAGGTGATCAAAAAGATATTAGTTATGAATATCAAATTGGAAACCAACCTAAAATAAGGGTCACTGGTCGTACATTTAGTTTTGTAGCCCAAGCTAGTGATAATCAGCAAAATTTAACGGTTTTTGCTAGTTATCAAGACAAAACGATTAGTTGCACCCAAATATTAAACAACCAACCAGTTCCACCCGTCATTTTAAAACCAAGTTTTAAAATTGAAGGTAACATCCAAGTAGCTCAAATCCAAGATACTAGTGCTCAAGTTCATTTTAATTTTTTAGCCAACCAAACCATTCAACATGATTTAAAAGTTAAATTAGTATTAACTCATAATTTTGTTTATGAACAAATTATTTCTGTTCAAGAACCCAAGCAAAACTTTGCTTGTCATCTTAACTTAAATAATTTGTTAGCAAATACTCAATATCAATTATTAAAAATTGAAATTGATTATTTAAATGAACCATATGTTGTTTATGATGTTCATACTAATGATGCTCAAACCGTTATTTTTAACACCAAACCTGATAGTTTAATAATTACTAATTTAGGTTTAAATAGTACTCAAATTCAAATGCCAAATAAGCATTTAAATTTGACTGTCACTTTTAATCAGATGTTACAAAAATATGCTCACCAGTTTCTTCAAGCTACTTTTGAAGATAAAGTTCAGCAGCATGTAGTTAAAAGTGACCAAGTAGTTTTAGTAGCTGATCAAACTAATTACCAATTAAACATTGATGTTGACCAAAGTGGACATTATGACTTGGTAAGTCTTGAAATGAGTGCTAATCAGACTGAAAAGGGTCAAAATCTGGATATTAGCAATCTTCCAAGTATTAGTTTTGACTGTTTGCCTGAATCTCAACCTGATCCAGTGCCACCAGTTGTGCCTGAACCACCAAAACCAACTCCCCAACCACCAATTGAACCAGTTCCTCCAAAACCAGAAAACCCAAACCCACCAGTTATCCCCCAACCACCAGTGCAACCTGATGATCCAACTAACCCTGATGATCCAACTGGTCCGAACCCTGATCAAGGTAACACTTCTACTCCAAGTATTTTTCCAGCCACTACTAAAACCTTAGATGAATATGGGAATGCATTTGGGTTACAACTAGCACAAGACATTTATCATGACAGTTTAAATATCCAGCCTTATCAAGCTCAGTTGTTAACCACCACTGAACTTGATAAGAATCCTTACTTTAAACTTTATCATGAATTTTTAAATCAAGTGCACCAAACTCCAGTTAGTCATGATATTTTAGATATGCATAATCTTGTCGTGTCACAAGATTATGGAATTTCAAAATGTGAAGTTATTAATAACCAAGTGGTTGTGACTATTGTTAATGATAAGCATCAAAGTATTAATAGTCTTCAATTCTATGTGAAATCCTTTGATGCTTATCACCCAACTGAAAAGTTAGTGACTGCTAATCATATTGCTGATAATCAATATGGATTTGATGTGAGTGAACTCACATCTAATTTAAATGATTTTGTCATTACAAAAATGATTGTTAACCACCATGATTATGTTGAGTTGAGTTATGAAAACAATTATTTTATTCACAAAAATAACCGTTTAGATTTAACTGTTAATCAATTTCAAGTTTATCAAGATAAAACTCACCACCATGTTTATGGATCGTTAGCATTAACTTGAAACCAAGAAGTTTTAGAATTTTTACAAGATAAAGTCATTGCTTTAACTTTTAGTGCTGACCAAAAGGTATGGGTTCCTCAATATGATATTTTTGGCGGGGCTACCAACCTTGATGAAAACTTTAATCCTGATTACAAAAATATTGCCCAACAAAAGATTTATGTGCCTTTTAGCCAACTAGATAACTTTAGTCTTGATAGTTTACAACCAGGTTTAACTTATCATTTAAAAACCATTGAGTTTTTAAATACTGACAGTTATTTAGCGTGTGCTCAAGCTCTAACGGTTCCTAACAATAACCAATACAGTTTTCGGTTCTTAGACCACTATAATGATCCAAACATTGTTTTAATGGATCAATTAAGTCAAGCTAATACTAATGTGGTGCAAAAAAATACCTTTAAAACTTGATTAAAAGACCATCAAACCCATACTGTGGCTTATGACCCAGCCAGTTTTAATAACTATCTAGATTTAAACTTTGATATTTTTAATGCTAATAGTCGTTATCCAAATCGTAAGCAAAAGATTGCGAACCAAAAAGTAGTCTTTAAAAAGAACCATCAAAGACTGACCCCACATTTCTTTATTCCTTCAGAATTGTTAGCTAAAACTGTCTTTAACATTAATGAAGACCATAGCCAAGCAATAATCACTAAAGATTTAAATAGTCTTGTGGGATTAAATGACAATAACCTTGATGATGTAGTTTTATGATTAACCTTTGAATTAAATGCTCAACCGAAAACTATTCAAGAGTTTACTGAGTTTAAAGATGTGCATTCTCGTATTCGGGTTCCTGTCTTATTGTCTAATTTAAAACAACATCCCGTGTTAGAAGATGTAGATTTTATGTTTGACTTTATTCAAGGCGATTGTCAATATCAACAAGAATTGTTTGCCAAAATCAAACACTATGCTCAATTTAACTTGAAGTTAAATGCCCAAAACCAATTAAGTCTTGAAATCCAAACCAGAAACAAAGATACCAAGATTTATGACCAAATCTGAGAATCCAATACTGCCTTAAATCACAGTTTTAATTTAGGCAACTGTTATTTAATGGTCAACTGAGTCCAACCAGCAACTCAAACAGAACCCATGATTAGTTATTGAGAACATGACCAAGTTGATGATTTAACCCTTAAAGGTAATATGACTAACTTCAATGACAGTTATGAAATGCAAGTGAGTGAACGGGGTCTTAAAGATGAAAATAAAAAATCGACCACCGATTATCAATTATTACCAAAACCAGAAGAAAATATTGTCACCAGACGAACTCATAGTCAAGATTACAGTCTTGGCTTACAAGCAGCTAGAGACAGAACTTTCTGTATTGGTAGATGAGGTGGTGGGGTTTGAAACTGTCTTGGAAAAGTGAGTGCTAAACCTGATGATTATCGATTCTATGCCGCAACTAACTACCATGTTTGAGACGCGATTTTAGAATCGCCTGATTAAGGCATTTGAGCCAATAAAGTTGATCAATTCAACCATGCTTATTTTGAAGTTCCTAACCCAACCCTTTTAGCCCCAACAACCATTGATAAAAATGAAACCAATCAATATAAACCATTATTTTATTGTGGTAGCAACGATAGTGAAGAAATTAAACAAGCTGTGACTGGCAATTTATTTGATTTCCAAGGTGAAGGGGTGAAATTTACAGTCAAATTATTTAATAATTTCTTAGATAAACATGATAGAAGAGATGCTCCAAGTTATGTGCCTTTCAGAACTAATGAAGGGTTTGAAGAAACGAAAGGTTTTAATAATAATATGGACACTGTAGTCTGTGAAATTGATCTTGGTGATTTATTTAGAAAGTTTGATAATCAAAATTTAGATACCTTTGTTTATAAAGATCGACTTTTAAAAGAAACTGAAAAACAAACAATTAGACATTTCTTAAACTTTAAGAATTTAGCTCCAATTGAAATGTCACCCTTGACTTCACATATGATTTCATTAGGCAACTACAATTTCTATGCTGGTTCATTCCCAACGGCTGCTGTGACAACTAACCCAATTAGTCTTGATTACCGACGTTACCGTGAATATATCTTTGCTAACAATTCAGCCCAATTAATTTATTTAGACCAAGCTAATGAAGCAGGCCACGAGTTTGATAAATTTGAAAGCAAACACCCATGTTATGTATTACAAAACCGTTACAATGATATTCAAAACGGTTCATCAGGAACAGGGGCTTATGATAGTAACGGGAAATTCATTGGGATTGAAGTCCGAGGCCATGTTTCATCATCTTCGTTCTGATATTTTGCTGATACTGCCAAATATACTTATTTTGGCAATAATCAGTCTAAATATAATCCAAGTACTTTTTATCAAAAAGTGCACCAAATGGCTTATTTATATCCTGACCAATACCAAGATTTATATCTTAAAAAATAATCTTGAAACAGAAATAAAATAAGTTGACAACCTTGTTTGTAAAAGAAAGGTTTGTTTATGATTAAAAAACCCAAAAGTTGGTTAATGACTGGAATGG
>JAHHTK010000023.1 GCA_020024695.1 Ureaplasma sp.
GCTATCGTATCAACTTCATGCTCAAATAGTGAAGTTTTTGACACAAGTAAGTTTAGCTATAACAAATATAGCAAATACGTGAGTTTAGACAAAGATGGACGCCGTTGCCTTGTTATACCAAATGGTACCAAAAAGGCTAACATATCCTTTCTTTTTGATGGCTTTCTAAAGATATTACCTTTTGATGATATTGTTATTCCTGATTCGGTAAGCGATATTACTATTAGAGTAAGAAAAATCAACGACTATGGTAATAAAAGAAGTTTTGGAAATATTTATTATGGAGACAGTGCTGACAATAAATATGCTATTTCTAATAAAAATCAATTTGAAAGATTTATTTTTGATATTAATGGTTTAAAAATCGAAGCTAATAAATTAAATTTCCCAGTAAATTTTAAAGATACATCCAATAGTCAGTTTGCTTTTAATGCGGATAACACTGATTTTATTAATCTAAAAATGCTTGACTTTTCTAA
Organism: Ureaplasma sp.; assembly: GCA_020024695.1. Taxonomy (GTDB): domain Bacteria; phylum Bacillota_I; class Bacilli_A; order Mycoplasmatales; family Mycoplasmoidaceae; genus Ureaplasma. The sequence goes on from JAHHTK010000023.1 coordinate 480, forward strand.
TTACGAAAATGTAAAGAATTTTGAATTTAATTTACTTCATTCAGTGTATAAAAGCGGAGACACCAACAATTATAGTAAGTTAATATTTCCTGAAACAGTAAATAATGAAAGATTTAAATTCAATTTTACTGGTTCACAAATTTGAGCCTACATTTCACTACCAAAGAATTTAGATCATATTGAACCAGGAACATTTGGTAAAGATAGTGTTGAAAATAAAGATCTTACTGACTTGGCAGGACATTTGGATATTCCAGCAGGTCTTATTAATGTTCCACATGATTTTTTAAAATATGTGAGAGTTAGAATAGGTAGATTGGTTTTAACTATTAATTCAATGGATTTTTTTAAAGAAAATGAAGATTATTTACTTCCAGTAGATGATAGTTTTTTGCCTCACGGTAGAGACAAATATGGAGATTCTTTCCCTGAAACTAGTGATGACTGATGATACGATAATTGTTTCAGTACATTAGATTTACATAATATACCATTAGATGACTGAAATTCAAATCCTGTCCTAAAAAAGAAAATCTTGACTTATATTGCTAAATGCAAATCATTTTTGTATTGAACAGCCCCAGGATCAGCAGACTTCGACTTCTCAAATACTGATAATATAACTGAACAATTAAATCAAAAACAAATTATTCGATACGAAACTGCTCAAAAAATGCTAGATGAAATGAATAATCAAAGCAACCCATGCTCAATTAATAAATAGCTAATGCTCCCTCACAACTTCAACCAAACTAAACAAAAAACCAACGGGTTCTCCGTTGGTTTTAATATCCTACTAGTTACTTATTTTAAGTTATAGGCTGACTTAACTGCATTTTCTAAAACGTTTAATGGAATTTCACCATTACGTAACATTAAGTCAAATAATTTTTGAACTGCTTGTTGATCTTGCAAGAATGCTTTTGATTGGTTGTTGCCTTCATATTGTTTTTTAACTTGGTTAAATAATTCTTCAAAGACAGCCTTACCAGTCATATATCCAGTTGCTTGGGAAGGCATATTTAAGTAACGGAAACTTTCTGATTGAATATCTCCTTGACCTAAACCTGAGTTAGCTTTTAAATATGCCCGAACATCATTAATAGAAGCTCCGTAGTTAATACTTTGGTTATCACCATAACTAATAGCAGTATCATTAGTTTTACCATTATAGTGATAAAGTGGGTCCACAGCTAAACGCATGTTTCTTAATTGAGCTTCGTTTAAATAACCATAGTATTGTAACATGTTAGCTAATTTAGTAGCGGCAATAGCTTGAACTTGGTCATTAGTTAAATTGGATTTAGTTTGATCATTATTAGTGGTTGCACCACTAGCTGCTTGTCAATAAACTCCAGCTTGGAAGGTTTTAATAGCATTAATATCAGCTTCAGTTGGAGCAGTGGTATTTGATAAGGTTGGGACCATACCATTAGCTTTTAATCAATTGGTTGGTAACGCATTTTTATCTAATTCAGTACCATAAACACCTAATTGGTTAGCATATCATTCAGTAAAGACAGCTCAACCTTCATGGAATGAGTCTTGTTTAAAGACATAACCTGGTCCTTTACCATTAGAACCATCACCTTCAGGCATATATTTGGTTCAATATGCTTGTTGGGTGTGGTGACCCATTTTACCTTCATGGGTTTGGAAAGAACTTTGTGATCATTTTGGTAATGAGAAGTATGGGTTCACATTGTAGTTAAAGATATTTGAACCTCGTGGTCCTTCTAACCCAACCCCAATGACTTCTTGAATCTTTTCATTATATGGAGCGACAGCATATTCAGGAATTGCTTTAAAACTATAGTTATAAACATCAGCAGTTGTTTGTTTAAAGTTATTGTAATCAACCATTGATAATACAGCACCAGCAAGAGCTTGTTGACCACTGACAGAACCAGCACCATAAATAGGACTAGTTGGTTGTGAACTTCAGATACCTTTGTCACCAGCATAACCTAAGGTGGTTAAAGTGGTTAAATAGGTTTTAAAAGTATCATTAGTAGCACTTGAAGTATAAGCTTCAAGGTTGGTTTGGTTAGTAGTTCCATATGTTTGAGATCAGAAACTCGTTTCTCTTCCAAAGAAGAAGTCTTCTTGGTTTAATCATTTATTGAATTCAGCAAAATTTAATTGACCATTACTATAAATGTTCATTACTGTATTGACTGGTTTTTGGGGATCTTCAATGTCATTATCATACATTACGGTTGGTGCTCAAGTTACAGTTGTTAATGCTGTGCCTGGATTATTAAGTTGGGTTACTTGTTGGGCAACAGCGTGCATGTTTTTAGTGGTTTGAGCGACATAATCTTTACCAGTAGCAACTAATTCAGTAGCTGTTTTGTTAATTGAGTTGTTGAATTGTAATAAAGCTTGGTAAATATCATTACCACTAATTGCTTTGTCATTGATTTTTAAACTTGATTTCATAAAACCAAGTCCAACATTGTTTAAATTTAATTCTTCAGGTGTAACCCCAAGGCCATAAATAGAAACAGGTTTTTTGTCATCCATGACTGAAATAGTTCGTTCTTCAGTTCGTTGAGTTGATGTGACTGTTAAAGGTGTGATTGCATTACCAACATAACCAAATGAATTGGCTGCTTGATAATATTCATTTGCATATCAATTCATAAAGTCATCTAATGTTTGTTGAGCTTTTTCTAATAAGGTCTTAGTAGCATCAATTTTAGTTTGACTAATATTATTAGCTGCTGCTCATTTTTGTCAAACATTAAAGTTAGTTAACATTGCATTAGTTGGAACAAAAGTTACGGTTTCAGCCGGTTTAACTGGTAATGCAATTGGAGTTCCAGTGCTAGCAGGTGTTGGATGTTTCACTCAATAAAGTAATTCGTTTGGATAATAGTTATTTAACATTTGGTTGACAAATAACTTCTTAGTAATGTTATTTGGCATAACCCCATTTTCCATCCCTGCTTTTAACATTGCTTTAAGAGCTGTAATGTAATCAATTAAGTCTTGACCGACTTGTTCATAACCACTGGCTAAAATGACGTTAATGTGGTCATCATCAGCGATTGGTTCTAAGGTTTGATCATCGATTTCATAAATGTTTAAAGCACTATTGATGTTTTCATCTAAGTGGTTGGAGTTTGGGTTTAATGGTAAAGCCCCACCACTTGGGTTCCCACCTAAATATTGGAGACCGTTGTTTCAGTTATTGATTTCGGTTTCTCAATTATAAATATATGAGTCTAATCAAATTTGTTCGTTGTCACTTAAATTTTGATTAGCTTCTTTATATTGTTTTAATGCTTGAACTGCTGCTTGGGCGTTTTCCACTAAGGCTTTGCCAGTGACGTCAAGTTTATTGTTAGCATCTACTTTTGGTAAACCTAAAGTGTTTTGCAAAGCAGCTTTTTTATCTGCATATTGTCTGTTAAGTTGCACGATTGCTTCTCCTGCGGCAACATCATCATTACTACTACATGAAACAGCTGTCGTTGCAATTACACTTGATAAAGCAAGTGAACAAAGAGCGACCGATGTTCATGTTAAAATTGATTTCTTTTTCATAAAAAGTCCATTCTATATCTTTACTTCTAATATAACACGTTTTTAACTATTTAGAACCCAATTTTATTTATCAGCCAAATAGTGTGTAATAGAGATTGAAAAAACTGTTTTTTGCAAATTTTTTAACAGGTTTTGATTCCATTTTTAACACTTTCATATTAAAATGGTCGCTTGCTTTGCTAATCCCCAACTTATATATACAAAAACACAAAAAATTACGACCTGAAGTTTTTTCCAAGTCGTAATCTAAAAGTAATGATTAAAGTAATTGTTGTTTAATTAAAGCCACAATCTCACTTAAACTGTGACGAGTTTGTTCCATA
>JAHHTK010000003.1 GCA_020024695.1 Ureaplasma sp.
TAGCATCTTGAACTTTAGTATCACCAATATCGGCTTTGTTTTTCATTAAATCGGTGATATTGTTTTTTAAGATGTCAAAAATAATTTCTTGACGTTTCTTATCAAAGACCATGGATAAATCATAATCAAAGCTAGTATGCATGACTTTCGCTCCATCTTCAACTCTAACATTAGTAAGGTTATCTAAACTAGTCATATCAAAGTTAATATTACCATCAAAAGTAATTGTCACATCTAATGGTACCTTGTTAGATTGAGTTATGTTATTAGTATTTCAATGCAACAATACATCATTAATTAAATTTGAATTAAATTTAGTACTACTTAAAGCATCTTTGACTTGGTTTAAAATCGCTGCTTCAATATAGTTTTGATCTAATTGAGCTTGTACCATGCTAGCTGGATTTTCATATCGGCTATTTAATCAGTCATGAATAGCATCCACTATAATCTTCGCTCGGTTGTCATTTAAGACATCTGGTGCAGGTTGTTGGCTTGCTGGAACAAATTTAGTGTTAATTGCAATAACGTTGTCTTGAATTGTGCAATCTTTATCTGATGTATTATTAGCTACATGACTGTTAGGTTTTAAATCAATAGTAACTTGAACATCATTATTATCTTGTTTAACTACTTGAATCTTTTCAATCTTATTTTCATTAATACCCACACTATCAAGTACCTTAGCAATCATACTATCAACTTGAGTTTGATTATTTAAATCTAACACTTCATTAATGTTTTGATTAAAGACTTCACCAATTTTTGTTTTCAATTCTTGAATTTGTTCATCAGTTAATGTAACTGGTTCACTCACATTCGGAACAATTGGACTACTAATAATAATCTTGTTTGGTTCAAAACTAATATCTTTAACTGAATTGTCAACTGACGTTTCAATTGTTGTCTTGGGATTCAAACTTACAATCGTTTCAACTTCTTTTTTATTGACTTGATCAATTTCAACTCCAGTAATTGACCCACCACTAATACCATTATTAGCTAAGACATCCTTGACTTTATTTTCAATTTCAGTGACTTGTTGATGGTTATCTAAATTCAAATTAGGATCAGTGTTTTTATCAAATAAACTATCTACATTGTCTTTAATATTATTAATGTTGCCTTCACCTAATTGAACAGGGCGATTTAAATTAGGGATATAGTCAGCACTAATTTGAATTTGATTATTTTCAATCACAAAACTTGAATTATGGTTATTATCTACCACTTGACTATTAGCTATTAAATCTACTGTAATTGAAACAGCATCATTACTATCAATACTATAGTTGACAAGACTAATCTTATCTTTATTAATTCCACCTTCATTTAAAATATCAATAATCTTTTGATTGATTTGATCATGATCATTAACATTTAATTGAGGATTAGAATAACCATTGAAAACATCATTAATCTTGTTTAACATCTCGCTAATTTGTTGGTCACTTACTCTAACTAAATTAGGATTAGGAGCAAAACTAGTTTGAATTTCAATTTGGTTACCATTAATACTAAAGTCTTGGTTATGAGTATTAACTGTAACCCTACTATCAGGAATTAGAACCACATCGATTTTAATGTTATTAGTATCATTTTCTTGATGAATTTCAATTCTTTGAATCTTATCATTACTAATTCCACCTGTTGCTAAAATATCTTGAATTTGGCTAACAACATCTTGTTTGGTTTCATGAGTAATATTTGGATTCTTTGTTTCATTAAAGATGTTGTCAATTGCTGTTTTTAATTGACTAATAGCTGCATCATTTAAATTGACGCTTACATCAGGAGTGATGACAGTGTGAATATCTAAAGTATGGATTATATTATTCACATTGATGTTAGCGTTGGTTGGTAAACCCACATTAGTATTTGGGTTTAATTCAACCTGAATAGTTACGTTTCCATCTTGGTTTGAATTAATCACAATCTTTTGAATGTCAGTGTCTTTAAAACCGTTCTTAGTTAAAATACTGTGAATATCAGATTCAATTTGTTTGATTTGATCTGGATTAGTTAAATCAAGGTTGTGATGTATGTTTTGATCAAAAACTTTTTTGATTTCAGATTCAATTTGGGCCACATTTTCAGGAGTTAAGGTTAATGTCGGAGCACCTAAAACTACTTCCATCTTATTATCATGGAAATAGAAGTTAGGGTCAGTATGAGCTCCACTCACTTTAATTTCTGGATTAAAGATAATTTCTACAACTGGATTGTGCAAGTTGTGAGTGTCTAAATTGATTTCTTTTAGTTGTTGTAAATCAATTCCATTTTTATTTAAAATGTCTTGAATACCTTGAATTAAGTCGTTATATTGGTTTGGATTATTTAAATCACTTTGGTGACTATTAATAAACTCATTCAAATCTTTTTGCAACTGATTCATTTGGTCATCACTCATCACTAAATCAATATCAGCTGGAGTTACATAAGAATGAATATCTAACGTGTGGTTAAGATTGTTACCAACTATGTCACGGGTATTTTCAAGACCAAGTTTAGTAGCATCACTTAATTGCACTTGAATATTCACATCATTACTATTAGCAACTGGAGAAATGGTGATATTTTGAATATCAGTTGGTTTTAATCCATTATTTTCTAAAATGTTTTTAATATCTTGTTGTAATGTTTGAATTTGGTTTGGGTCTGATAAATCTAAGTTAGGGTGTTGATTTTTGTTTAATAAGTCTTTAAATTGTTGTTGAATTTTAGTTACTGTTTCAGGACTTCAAACAACAGTTGGAACACCTAAGGAAATTTCCATTTGATTATTGTTAAACTTAAAGTTTGGGTTGGTTGTGTCTAAACCTGACACAATGACATCGGGATTAAAAATAACTTTGATTTCTGGATAAACTCCTGAAGTATCAAGTTGAACGTCTTTAATCTTAGAAATATTAATATTATTTTGGTTCAAAATATCTTTTATTGCTTTGATTAAATCAGTTTGTTTATCTGGATTATTTAAATCGTCTTGATTAGTATTAATAAAGTTGTTTAAGTCTTTTTCAAGTTGATCCATTTGGTCTTTGGAAAGTTCAATGGAAACTGTATTCTTTGGAATGACATGCACTTTCACACTAACTTCATCATCAACAACTTTAAAATCAGGATTAGTTTTAAATTCATCTAAATTAGCATTTGGACTAAATTGAATAGTAATTTTAATGTCCCCATCACTATCAATTTCACCAATATTAATATGGTCAATATCATTTTGACTAATTCCATTTTGTTCAAGACAATCTTCAATTTGTTGTTTTAATTTGTCTTGTAAAACTGGATTTTTTAGTGTGTTATTGTTAATATCACCAACCTCTGGATTTTTGTTAGCATTAAAGATATCATCCAATGCTTGTTTAATTTTATCTGTGTTGTCAACATCAATGTTTTTAGCTTTGGAACTAGATTGATGTCTTAATTTATATTGAATAGCAAAAGCGATTGAACCAGCGACCACTGCACTTCCAAATACAGAGGCTGTAATAATCGAAATTTTGCCTGCTTTCTTAGTCATATTGTTTTCTCTCTATCTATTTAAATTGTCATAATGCCTACTACGTCTGCTCCTTATCAGTTTTCAACAAAATTATTTGTCTTGTAAGTAGAGCATCTAAACAATCTTTAATGTATTATTATAAGTTATCGTTTGGATCCAGATAAAAATATTTTGAGATTCAAATTCTTATCTTGATCTAATGCTTTCTTGAAGCATCAAAAAAGAGAGTATTACGTCTCATTACTCTCTTTTTGATTACACCGAAGATATTGAAGAGTAATTGAGCTATCTTGGTTGTAATTCTAATTTTATTGTATGCTAAAACACACAAAAAATAACAAATAACAAAATGCAAAATAAAATCTTTGGCTGTGACACCAAAGATTCAAAGATTAGTTTTCAAAGTTAATTGCTTGTGGTAAATTAATCTTGCTCATTTTTTCTTTAACTACACTAAACATGACACTGAAGATGATTAATAAGCCACCAACGGTTGCTAAATAGATTCATCAAGGAGCGACTGGATTAATGATGATATTAAATAATGAGAAAGTAATATTTGAAATTAATGCTAAGATACCATAAGTTAATGGGATCGCAATTAATAATCCAAGCAATAACACAATGAAGTAAATAAATAAGAAGTTGAAGGTGTTCTTTCAATCACCGATTCCTAAGACCTTCATAATCGCAATTAAACGACGGGATTCAGTGACGATCATGGTTGCCATTAAACAAATAATGATTAATAAGGTTGGCAATAAAGACACCAGAATAATGGTTTGAATATTAGTTAAGGTGGTATCAATGGTGCTACCAACTAAACTAGTCGCAAATTTAGCATCAACCCCACAAATAGTTGGGTTAATTAAAGTTAAGCTATTAGAACCGTTACCAAATAATTTAATTAAGTTAGTAACAACTTGGTCCATACTTTGGCTAGCTTCATAGAAGTCAAACTTCAAGATACCATTTAATTTACTTAAACAAATAGAAATGGTGTCCCGACAGTCGTTATTAACAATTGAGCCATTTTGGTTTAACAATAAGGTTGGGTGGATCGGACTCATACCAGTGATACTATACATAGAAACAAAACTATTGACCATTGGACTGTTTGGATTGTTAGTATAGAAACCATTGAATGGCACATAGTTTAATGGTTGGCCGTTCGCATCTGTTAAATCTTGGTATGAACCCTTGGCTCCTAAACGATCAGAATCATATTGCAACATATGGTTGGCAAAGGCTTGGTTCGTATACATTTGTTGTTCAGATTTAGAGGTGGTAATGCCAACAATTGTAAATGGATACAATTGGGTATTGACATCTTGGTTAAATTTATCAATGTATCTAAATAAACCATTATCAGGTGTGATAGCTAAATGATCACCGACTTTTAAGTTATACAATCGAGCCATAACTTCGTTAACAATTAATGGATAAGAACCGTCAGGTAAAACCTCTTTTAATTGTGAGTTCATCACTTGGTTATGACTGTCATATAAAAGGACAGATGCTTTATCAGGGTGATCTAATTGGTTAAGACCGATAATCTTTGCATTATTTAGTAATACTTGGTTATCAGTTCCATGATATAAACGTCCTGTGACATAAGTATAGGTGTTTTCAATTACATGACTATTGTTATAGTCATCACTTAAAGCCACGATATTAGGAGCTAATTTATAAATTGAATCATAACCTTGGGTAGTGGTGTCTACTTTCGCTACTTTATTTAATCAAGTTTGGTAAACCTTATTTTGTGGGTTAGTTAATAAATAAACATATAAACGCACGGTTTCAGGTTTTCATTGAATGTCAGGTAAGTGAGCAATGGCAATGTCTTGGTTAAATAAATAGTTACGTTTGCCATTAAAGTCTTGGACACTGGTTAATAAAGAATAGTTCTTATTTAACACTGGCATGTTGTCTTTGTCTAATGCTAATGGGCGACCGTCAATGTTAATTGGGTTATAACTATGAATATTATCAGGTCGGTTGGTTTGCATTTGACCATAATAATTTTCATAAGTTAAGATTGGATCAACAGGTTGAATATGGCCAGCAGCAACTTGGTCTAAATAAGTATAGAAGCCAATAAGACGTTGCACTGTAATTTTAGTTGATTCAATTGAACTAGAAACTAAAACTTTTGGCAAGATGTTTTTAGAAACACTTCAAGGGTTAACTTGCATACCCCCTAAATCAAAGTCAATGTCTAATCCTAATTGGGTAAAGGCATTGTTTTTAAAGAACTGTAAGTCCCCTAAATATTGTTTAGCAATCTTGAAACTTAAGAAATAAGAACTTGTGAATTTTAAATCACTGTCATATGGATCATTTCAAGTTTGTTTAAAGTCTTTTGGAGCATAGGTGTTAGAAACCCCTTCGTAATCCACATAAAGTGGTTGTGGGTTAGCAACATCAATGTTTGGAGTTCCATTTAAACTAGCCTTTTCAGGTGTAAAGCACATGAAATTATAACCATCAAATGTTTGTAATTGACCAGTTAAACTGGTTAAGTTAAGGCTGTTGTTATCAATGAAACGTGATAAAGTTTCACCACTAAGGGCAACTGATGATTTAGTACCATATTGATAACTAGGTAATTGAGCAGCTAATCATAACTTTAAGGTAATTTCATTTGCAGTAATGTTCGTCTTACCTAAGATAGCTGAATTATTCACACTACCAATACTTTGATAATTAGTATCATTATCAAAATCTTGGTTATTTAAAGTGTTACCAATTCCTTGTTGGGTCGTTCCGATTTGACTAAATGGCATTGTGTAGTATCAGCCACCCGAAATCGTTGGACTAATTAAATCAGTTCCATAATTATAGTTTTTGTTCTTTTGAGTATAGTCTAATGCAGTTGTAAAGGTGTTCAAGGTTCCAATTGTTGTGGTGGACAAGGTCACAAACGTGGTAATAACCCCGACCAGAGTTAAAAACCGAGTGACATTTCCTAACATATAAGTGACTTTGAAAGCGTGGGTTGGACGCATTTTTCTAGTCATTCACTTGGAATTTTCCACCAAAGCATTCATTCTAAACGAAACTGAACTAGTTAATAATTCGGTGACATTCTTTCTTAATGTTCACATAACAACAAAGTAGTTTACTAAATATAATAGTCCCACAATCGCTAACGGAATCAATAAGAATAACCATCAAATGTAATAGTTATATGTAACTGGTAAACATCAATAAGAACTAATTGAATTAAGAATTAAAGGTTGTAATAAGGTTGCAAATCAATAGCCTAAGACCCCTGCAATCACCCCAGGAATTAAAGCAAATGGGAACATCATTTTAACTAATTGTTTCTTTTGAACCCCATTTGAAATTGTAATCCCAAAGGTTTTTTTGTTTTGTTTGACAATGGAACGAATTAAAGTACAAACAAAGACAGCGGTTAAAATTAATAAAATTAATGATAAAACAACTGAAGCAATTAATAAGCCTTGTTGGACAATATTAGAGAAGTTTGCTCGAGTATATAATAATCGGTTTGGTTGGTTTGGATCATCAGCTAAATATGCTAACCCGCTATTGTTATTAGTAATGTTTCTTTCTAATAAGTTGTTTAACTTAGGTACAGGATTAAATAATCCTAAATACTTTTTATAGAAAGCATTTCTTTCATTCATCTTATCTTTTTTGATTGCATAATATGATGAAGCTGAAACCCCTTCATTATTATTTAAGGCATAGTCATAACCATAAGTATTAGCATATAAAACTGGTGCATTCTTAGGGTTAACTAATAAGTTATTAGCATTTTGGGTTGGATAAATGAATTCAGGACTAATACCACTTCCTACGATTAAGATGTCTTCATCGTTGACATTCATTTTGTATTTAGCATCCACATCAGTTAATCAGCTAAAGAAGTCGTTGTAGTATTTTCATTGGCCTGTTTCTTGATTAAAGATTCAGTTTGGACTACTTGGTTGAACCGTACTTGGGATTCCTTGGGTACTTAAATCAAGTGGTAACATGAATGGTAATTGGCGAGCTTTTTGGAAGGCAGCATAGTCAGTATAAACCATCTTCCCATTGGTGTTATTAGCACTATAAACGTTACTACTTAAATAACTTTCTGACACTAAAGCCACAAAAGCACTCTTGTCTAAAACATTAGCGTTGACCGAAATAGTTGCCCCTTGACCAAACCCAATTAAACAACCTAAGTTAATCGTACAAATGTTATTTTTAACAGTTGGAGCAATAAATCTAAAGACTTCCCGTTGTTTTAAATAAGTTGGAACTCAAACATTTTCAAAGTCTTGTTCATTATGAATCATAGTTTCATCTAAGGCGGCTAATTTAGAAGAAACTTCAATAATATCATTGGTTTGTTTAGTGGTACCATCATAGACACACATGGTTGCAAGAACCCGATAAAGTCTATAAGGTTTGACACGTTTAAACCAATCATAATTGTATCTATCTAATAAAACAGTATTGTTATGATAAACAGATCATTGAAGGTCCAGAATATCATTAGTTAAGGTATAGATTTCATTAGTATCAATGGTTAAAGAAGGTTCAAAATATCTTCAATCAATCGGTTGGTTGCTAACGACATTGTTAACAGTCGCATCGGGTTGAATCTTACTATAAGTATATGAAATTCCTTGATTATCAATTTGGGTTGTGAAATCATTACTGTGACGGTAATTTAAACCTAAGGTTTGTAATAACCCTTCGGTGGTATATCAGGAATTGTAATAATAAGCAGGACTTAATCAACTTGCTTGTAAAGCATTAGTCAGTGCTTGACTTACAAATTGGTTTCAAGCTAAAGCTGGGTCATGACTAGTTTTTAAACTCGTTAAGAAACCATTTTGATGTTCATTTAAGTAATTAATTAAATCAGCTTTTATAAAAGTATAAAAACTATCAATGTTGATTTGATTAATTAACATTTCAAACCGTTGGTTATTAGTTAAACTTCCGTTATTAACTAAACTATCCACATATTTTAGAACTTTAGCACTTTCGTTTTGTCAATCATTACATTTATATTTTGGACTGACAAAATTAGCTAAATAACTGTGAGCTTGGTCGTATCACAATTTAGAAGCATTCACTAATTCAGTTGGTAATTTATTATCTTGAATTAATTGTTCAGGAACCCATAACACGGTTTCAAAATATTTTAAGAAGGGATATTGACTTTGTAAGGTGGTTAAATTAGCTAAGGTGACATCCTTTGCATCTAACCGTTGGCTTGGTAAAGTAGCATCTTCTTGCTTTAATAACTCATAATATTGTTTAAAGTCTTGTTGGGTACCATTATTTGCAAATAAGGTTTGGTAAGCAAATAAATCAGAACCACGCATTTTTTGAGGATCTAATTTAATTAAATAAGGCACTCAATTAGCAGCAACAATATTATCAGGTTGAGAAGCTAAAGTGTTAAATGACTCACCAATACTTAAAAAGATTTCTAAGTTATTGCGTTCAGTTTCGGGACTGGTATAAGTTCTCCGATACATATCAGCCACATCTTTGGCATAATTATCTAAATATTTAGCTTGGTCACCAAAATAAATCGTCACTGTGTTAGGTGTCGTATAGTTATCATTAGAGGCTCTAAAGACATTAAAGTCATCTTGATTAACATTGTCCACATTAACAATGTTATGATTGATGGACATACTGGTGGTTGGATTAAAACCAGTAGCTTGGACTTTTCCAAAAGTTGGAGTCCCAATAACATTGTCATGTTCATCAACTAAAATATCTTGGACATCAAAAATTTGAGGACCCCCGAACCCTTGCTTAGTAACAAAAGGAATCCCTTGATTTTGAGGTTTGTCACCAGCACTAAATGAGAAAAACTCACTGGCTTGGTTTAAAATTTGGGTACGAATTTCAGGAGCAAGGTTAGTTAAACTCGAGAAAAGATCATCACTATATTTTTTGATTCTTAATAAGTTGCTACCGTCTGGGGTTGGTTGGGTCGCAAAATAATAGACCAATTTTTGTTGGTCATTCGGAATGGCGTTTTTCCAAACTGTCACCCCTGGGCGGGTTTGATAACCACCAATGGTTTTGACTGGAAAATCGTGAATATTTTGATTACCTAAATGTTTGGTATATGGGGGTTGTAATTGAACATTAGTCTCATCTAAATTAATTGGTTCTAAACTAACAGGCACATCATTATTTAGTGATGTAGAAATGGAAAAATCAAAAGCGTTACCTTGATCAATAATCGCTTTTTTAGACATATCTAAGTTATAGTTAGTTAAAACCGTTGCTGTCAACCCTGTTGCAGCAAGCGTAGTTAAAATGGTTAATTGAGTCGCTAATCCTTTGGTTTTTCAAAAGACCCGAAAACCATTTTTAATTAAAAGTTTATTTAACGAATTATTCTTCATTTTTTAAAAATCCATTTAATTATTTTACTAGAAAAGAGACCCGAACAAAAACAAAAAAATCCGTTTTAAATGTTTTAGTCAATTTTTTTGTTATTTGTGGCTTTTGATAAGTCAGGAGCGACAAAATCAGAACTTTTTACAATTTTTCCTAAGTGGTTAAATTGGGTGCCTTTTTTATCATTCGCATCCATAATCAGGTTTAAAATTTCTTGTGGATCATAACCTAATTTGTAGATGGCTCCAAGACTAAAAACAATGATGTCCCCGAACCCATCAGCAATTACAGATTTATCAAGAATAACATCTTGGTTTCTTATTTGCTTTATATAGTCATAAGCAATTTGGTCATGGTCAGGACTGTTTTGACCGACCAATTCTAACACTTCGCTATACACATAAGCAACTTCTTGAACTAAGTCAAATGGTTTTTGGTCTAAGCCCCGTTTCTTGTTTCAATCAATGACCCGTTTAATCACATTCGGTTTCATGTTGCACTTTCACTTTCTTTAAAATACTGATTAAGATATCATTAAAAATTCGGGTTTGATCCACAAATAAATAATGGGACGCATTGGTCATATTTAAAATCATGATGGAAGGATTATTATTTCGTAACCAGTGATAAGTAATTTGAGGGTCAATGATTTGGTCGTCATTTCCCAATAATAAATAAGTATTTGAAGGAATCCGTAGTTCAATTTTATACATTAAGTTCAGGTTAATATAATCGCTTAAAAATCCTCTTAAGGTATCAAAATAATCTCAATGCATCGTAATCTTTTGCACATATGCATTAAATCGGTCATCATAAAAATCCCCATAAATATCAGTTAAATAATAATACTGTTTCGATAACTGCAAATAAATTGCTTTTTTATTAAATTTATAGCTTGGTTTATCAGACACATAGGGATTTAAATAACCCTTACTAGTAATTGGGTTAATTAAAATAGTCGCTAAATATTTTTCACTTTCGAGATAGTTAAAATAATTAGCTAATAATCCCCCGAAACCATGGCCCATAATGACGACATTCTTTTGGTCAATGAACTTAACAAAATCATTCGTAAATTCATAATAATTGTTTAAACTAATTTTGGCCCCTAATTGAAAAATTTGGTCATATTTTAAGATATATCAGTTCGCAAACTTATTTTCTTTTAAGATGGGATAGATAGGTAAATCAAGGTCATCATATTCAGATAAATAGATGACATTGATGTCTTGGTGATGGTCAATAAAAAGATAATCTTGATTAATTACAAATGAATACATAATACCTTCTTTATTGTATTATTTTACTATATTTAGAATTCAAAGAACATTGATTAAATAGTTGGACTGAATTTATAATGGATATTAATGAAAAGATAAGAAAAGTTGTTTATGTATTTAATTAGAGATTTATTAAACAAGGCATTGAAACTTGATTATGATCAAGTGAAAGCCTGTGTCCCTTTTAAACAAGGATTTTTAAATTTTAATTTTTTAGTCACTGACCAAGCTAACCACCAGTTTGTTTGTCGGATTACTAAACCAAACTGTTTAGTGAACCGAGTACAAGAATACCAAATCTTATTAGACGCCCATTATAGTCATTATTTTGACTATTATGATTTAAAAACTGGTAATTATGTGCGAGACTATTTTGCTGACGAAATTAAAGGTCAAAGTAGTCAATGTTATGCTTATTTAGAAGCTATTATTCAAGAAATTCAACGGTTCCATCAAAACCAACCAACCTTTGATTATCCCCACTACAATTACCAAATGTATGTTGATTTTGACCAGAATAAAGCTGATGTTTTTTATAACACCTATAAAAACATTGTTTTAGATTTAAACCACCAAACTCTAATCCCTTGAACCATTAGTCATAATGATTTAAATCCTACCAATATTTTGGCGACCAAAGCAGGGGTTCACTTTATTGATTTTGAATTTGCATGCTTAAATTATGATTATTTTGACTATGGTTATTTGTTTAAAGAACTTTTTATTCAGCAAGCAGATTTAATTTGTTTATGTTTGCAACATAACTGAGACTATCAGTGAATGCTGAACTTCACTTATTTAACTACTTATATTTCTTATGCTTGAGCACTTAAAATGCCACCATCAAAAGAGATTGAAATCTATTTAACTGGGATTAGAGCTCGTCTTCAATACTATTTAATGTTGATCAAAACTAGCAAGCACCATTAATCAAAAAAAGATCCAACTGTTACCAGTTGCATCTTTTTTCTTGTTCTTATTTTAATTTTAATTGGTAAGTATCTAACACTTGTAAAACTTGTTGTTGAATACTATCAAGTTCTTTTGTTTCAAGGGCCTTGTTTGGATTATTGATAATTAATTCAATAATGTAAGCGGTGCCTTTATCATCTTGGTATTTATCAATAATTTGGCAATTAATAATATATTCAATCTTGCTAATGTCACCTAAAACTTTTTGTAAGTTCACATCATAGTCTGCTAAGACATTAATGTTTCTAGTGATGTCATTGAAATTTGAGAAGGCTTGAACTTTTTCACTCTTTGGTTTAATGGCAAATAAAGTGTTTAAGTTTAAACTAATCGCAAAAACATCTTGACTTAACTTATAGTTCTTTAAGGTATTTTTGGTGATTTGACCAATATAACCAATAATCCGTTCATCATAGACAATACAGATGCTATTGTCACGATAACAACCACTTAAATCCACATTGTATTTTAAGTTGTAGTCTTTTAATGGTGGTTTGTGAGCTAAGACTAATAAGTTATTAACTAAACTTAACGCACTATATAAACTGTTAGTTAATTGGTTGCCACTTAATTTATCAACACTTCAGTTAGTGTCTAATAAAATAGTTAAGCAATCAAAACTTTGTTGTTTATTCACATAAAGTTTAGCAATTTCAAATCAGTTAACAGCTGGGTTTTTTGCCCGTTGGTTATAAGCTAAAACATTTAATAAACTATCAATTTTGTTAGTATTAAAACTAGCTTTTAAATTAGAACCTGGATTTTTTAAATCAAGAACATTTAATTGGTATCAGTTAAATAAATCGGCACTTTCATGACTGGTTAAGTTATAGGTTTTAGCATTATAAAGACCGATGTCGACTAAATAGTTAGCAATCTTTTGATTTAAATCAAAGGCTGGGTTAACACTATTTTTAATACTAAAACTAATTGGTTGGACACTCATGTCATTTAAATTAAAGCCAACTAATACATCTTCAGCAATGTCTTGCATATTATGAGAATCGGTTCTAATTGGACTAGAAGTGACACTTTTCTTAGTGACCTTAAATCCATATTTGGTTAACACGTTACTGTATTGATCAAAGGTTAAGTTTGTACCTAAGAATTTATTGACTTGTTCTAGGGTTACATTGACTGTGTTCCCTTCGTTCATTTCACAAGTTGCTAATAAGTCTACGTTTTGTTTAGCAAAACCAAGGTTTAATCTGTCATCATAAACGGCTTGTTGACTATTAATAATCATTGCATTGGTGTTTGGTTTCACAGCTAATAAACTATTTTGGTTATTTAATTTATTAGCTAAGACACCCCGACGGACAATATATGGGTCAGCATTGAAACTTAATAAATAGATACTGTTAGCAGTGTCAGATACTAATGCTGGGTTCACTACTAAGTTCATGTATGAGACCACTGTATCTTTAGCATCTACGACGACTAAATCACCCACATTAATCTTGACTGGTTTATTATCAACAGTTCATTCTAGTTCATGATCAATGTGTTTTAAAGTCAATGGTAAAGTCACTTTTTCAGCATCAAAAGCTAAATAAGGGACGGCAAATAAATAACTAAAATAACTTGCAAAATCACTAATGTTATCTTGAGTTTTAATTGCTCCATTTAAAAGCACGGTCTTTTGTTTTCACATTAAGTTTTGGTGGTTGGTGTTGAGTTTCATTAACCCAATTCCACCTACAATTTCAGTTTTTAAATAAACGTTGGTTTGTTTAATGTGAGGTAATTTTACATTATTTAATTGTGGATAGTCTAAGTTGAAATAAGCAGCTAAACTTTGTCCTAAATAATAGGCTCCATTTAAATCGTTTCTATTAGCTTGAACAAAGACATCATACATTTCATCATCTAAACCTAAATAATCATAGATATTAGTGTTTAAATCAACATCATTGTTTAAGAAAATGACATTGTCTTTTTCAAATTTCGATAAACAATCAGTGTGCGTATTGGTTAATTCATGGAATGCACAAATCATCCCATGACTATCAACCCCACGTAATGGTTTTGCTGCTAATGTTAACCCATTAACCATGGTAGACCCAACATTTGCAACACAAACATATCTGTTAGCATACATGTGAGGAGCCCCACACACAATGGTTCGGACATCATTTTTAGTTTGAACGGTACAAACATTTAAGTGGTCAGAATTTGGGTGGGGGTGAAATTCTTTTACTAACCCAACACATAAATCATTCACTTGGTAGTGAACTCGAACACCTTCTAATTCTTGCCCTAAGCAGTTAAGAGCGTCATTCATATTGTCACTATTTAAAATTTCAAAAGCTGGGTTAAGACCCATTAATCATTTTTTTGATAAAAGCATAACCCCTCCTAAAATTGTTGATTAAATTTAATGTTATTACTGTAAATATCACGGATGTCTTTAATGCCATAATATAACATCGCAATCCGATCAATTCCGATACCTGCTGCTAACCCAACTTTGGATTTTGGTAAGCCTGAATTTTCAAACACATTTGGGTGTAACATTCCAGCTCCAAGCACTTCAATTCATCCCACATTTTTACAAGTAGGACAACCTTTGCCCTTACAGTTAGCACACGCAATATCTACTTCAAAACTTGGTTCAGTAAATGGGAACATACTTAAACGGTAACGAGTTTTAGTATCTTGACCAAATAAATGACATAACAAACCATTAATTAAATATTTTAAGTTAGCTAAAGTTAAATCATCACGGACTCAAACAATATCCACTTGCATAAATTGGTGACTGTGAGTCGCATCATCATCATCGTTCCGATATACGTTTCCAAAACTAATAATCCGAATATCTTCATCTTGATTATGGTCCATGGCAATCGCACTGGTGACGGTACAGTGGGTTCTTAATAAATATTGATCATCAAGATAAAAACTATCTTGTGGATTTCTAGCTGGGTGAGATTCAGGAATATTTAACCGCGTAAAGTTAAATTCACTATCCACAATTTCATTCCCTAACATGACTTGGAAATCAAATTGTTGAAAGTATTTCACAATCTTATCAGCAATGATATTTAAAACATGACTGTGACCTAAGTTAATAGCTGGTGTAATGATGTGTGGGTTTAAAGTATTCACTTTATCAATACAGTCATTTTTGGTTTCTAATTGAATAGTGAAGGCTTCAAAAGATTGGTCTAAATAAGTTTTTACTTGGTTAATAAATTGACCAATTTCTTTCTTATCTTTGCCAGGGGCATTTTTTAAATCATCATACATTGGTGAAATGTATTTTTTAGAGAAAATATTTTTATTTTCAATCGCTTTTTTGAGGTTCGTTTCATTAGCTAAACTAGCAATGAATTCGTCCACTAATTCTTTGTAATTATTTAACAACATTTTGACGATCCTTTTCTTCTCATTCATTTAAAGATAAATTGATGGAAGCTTGATTTTCAAACTTATTTAAATTCTTATGTTCTTTTTTGTATTTATTAAAATTTGAGAGGGTTTTAAAGACTTTGGTGGCATAACTATAAACACAAATATTGACTAATAAAATTAGGGCAATAAAGTCACAAAACCCGTTGAGTAACCCAAAGGTTAAGGCTTGATAATAATCATGACTATCTTGAGCGTATTGGCTTGGTAACTTGGCTAATTCTACAGATGATCAGGCAATTAAACCAATTAAAATCGCTAAGATAACTAACCCCGTAATAATTAAGACTAACCGAGTTTTAAAAGTGACGGGCTTTTTATTTTTATGAGTTTCGTAAGGCATATTTTCGGTAGGTTTCTAATTTAATTGCTTTTCGTTTATGGTTGGTTAAAGAGTGCCATTCCTTGGCTTTTTTGGCATCTTTAGTTGAAACTACTTCACCAAGAGCCATAGCATTTAGAGCACTATAAGTAACTCCTAAGTCTTTTTCATCGGTTTGATTTGGTAATAAATCAGCAGTTGGTTCTTTATCAATGACCACTTGTGGCACATCAAGATAATCAGCTAAAGCATAAACATCAACTTTGGCTAGACCACCTAATAAGTTAAAGTCAACGGCACTATCCCCAAACTTCGTAAAATAACCTAAATAGTATTCAGTATAGTTTAATGATCCAATCACGATGGCTTTATTTTTAGCCGCCATTGCATATAAAAAGTTCATCCGAATCCGTGACTTAATGTTTGCAAAAACCCGAGCACACGAAGTTTCTAACACTGATAAATTGGAATAAGCATCATAAATTGATGTTAAGTCAATGGCATCAATGGGAACTTTATATTTTTCAATTAAGGCTTCAATTTCTTTCCGTGAGGTGGTGTGATCAATAATCAAGTTATAAGCATAAATGTTTTCAGCAGGTAACACTTTTGCTAAGATAGCTAAACTCACAGCACTATCAATCCCACCAGAAACTCCGATGACAACATTTTCAATTTTGTTTTTAGCTAAATAATTTTTTAATTCTTCACAAAGGTAGTCAAAATACTGCCCAATATCTTCAAATAACGTTTTTACCATAATATTAACCTTCAAATTCTAATTCATTTCCATAGACCCAAATGGTGTCTCCATTGGCAACACCATTGTCTCTTAACACGGTGTTGAATTCAATTGAGTTTAACTTTTGGTTAAACCGAATCATATTGTCTTGGGTTTTTAAGGGAATCTTATGTGCTCAATAAGCAATGTAAGGAGAAGTCACTTCTCAAACTCCTTCACTAACTGGAGTAACTGTAATGGTGTGGTCTAATTCATCACCATAATAAGGGGTACAGTCAGCAATGGATTTATCATATTGAGGAATTGCATATTCAGGGTGATCAAACATTTCTTTGGCATAGACTTCTTCAATCCGTTTCATTAATGGTTTGATGCCAGTCCCTTCATTAGCACTAATTGGTCATAATTTCTTACGTTTTAAATGTTGTTTTAATAATTCAAAGTTTGCTTGAGCCCCTTCTGTATCCATTTTATTAGCAACTAAAATCATTTTCTTATCTAATAAATGGCTGGAGTATTTGGCTAATTCAGCTTCAATAATGTCATAAGCTAAGACAGGGTCAGGATTATCA
Source organism: Ureaplasma sp. (assembly GCA_020024695.1). Taxonomy (GTDB): domain Bacteria; phylum Bacillota_I; class Bacilli_A; order Mycoplasmatales; family Mycoplasmoidaceae; genus Ureaplasma. Next base: position 17,207 of record JAHHTK010000003.1, read on the forward strand.
AGTGGGTCCATACTAATAATATGAACTAAGACCTTACATCTTTGAATATGTTTTAAGAATTCATGGCCTAACCCTTTACCATCACTTGCTCCTTCAATTAAACCAGGAATGTCAGCAATGATTAAGCGGTTTTGCTTGTCTTCACCATAAATATAAGCTCCTAAAATCGGGATTAAAGTGGTGAAATGGTAAGCCGCCACCTTTGGTTTAGCAGCCGTAACTTTACTAATAAAGGTTGATTTTCCAGCACTTGGAAGACCAACTAAGCCGACATCGGCTAATTGTTTTAATTCAAGAATTACATCCACTTGTTGGCCTAAGTCACCTAATTCGTATAAGGTTGGAGCTTTATTTAATTGGTTTTTAAAAGAAGCATTGCCTTTACCACCCCGTCCTCCTTGGGCGATTAAATATGGTTTTTCAGGAATTACAATATCAGCTAATTGAAGGCCAGTTTTTTCATCAGTTACAATGGTTCCTAGAGGAACTTTAATATAAGTATCTTTTGCAGCCTTACCATATAAGTTTTTAATGTCGCCATCTTCACCATTAGCAGCCCGAATGTTTTTAGAATAACGAAGGGGTTCTAAACTGGTTTCATTAACATCACCAACAAAATAAATGGACCCACCGTTACCACCGTTACCACCAGCTGGACCACCTAACGGTACATGGGTTTCACGCCGTCAAGCTAACTTTCCATTGCCACCGTTCCCAGCTTGTAAATGTAAATTTGTTTTATCTACAAAAGCCATATTAATCCTTTTCAAAAGTAATTGATTTCTTTTTATTTGCTTTATATTTTTCGTAGTTCTTGATATATTGACCTTGGTCTACTTTAGCTTCTCTTTTATTTGATTTTAATAAGGCTTCATAATAATATTCGCCTAATTTGGTTCTAGCTAATAAAGCATTAACAATTTGCACCATGACAAATAAAAATACTAATAAACTGGTTACTAAACTAATAATCACCACGATATAACTTCACCAATTGTTATAGTTTAGCAAACCACACACATTTAAAACAAACATGGTGACCCAGACAGCCACTACCATTGGATAAGCATCATAAAAGAACCATTTTGTAAAAAAGATGCCTAATTGCAAAAATAAAATGCTAATTAATAAATCGGCAACCATAATCACGAAAAACCGTCAGTTAGCGATAATTCCAACACCCCAACCACTCATTCCATAACTGTTCGCTGCTTGGTTTAACACAGTCATGGCAGCATTTTGATTGATTCCGTTTTTAGCAAAGAAATCTCCCATATTGGTAGTTCAAATGGCCATACTTTTTCAAGTTTCGCCATTATTAAATGGGGCCACGGTATTTAATTGAGCTTGAAAATTATTTAACGCAAACCCACACCCATAACCGACTAACCAGTTTTGGTGTAGGGCATTAAATTGACCTCAAAGAACTCAAAAGACAATCATTGGCACCACCACAAACAAAGCGATAAATAAAAACTTCGCTAATTTGTTGCTGGAAGCATGTAATGATTGATTTAAGGTAAATGGATTACGCTGACTCATATGTATATTTTACAATTGTTACCATGAAATTATAACCAAGTTGGTTGCCAAACAAGGATTAATTTGAATTTTTTAAAGCATAATCATAAATTTCTTTTTTAATATCGTGTCATTTTCCAGTACGTAACATTTCAATTTCATACTTATATAAAGGGACACTATATTCTTTTTCAGTTTGGATTCCTTTAACCATTGTTGGGACACTAAATGTATAATATGGGGTTTCTAAAATTTTAGGAATGTTGTTCAACATTGGATGATAAGCCACTTTTAAAAGGGTTTCAAATCCAATATAACCATAGCCTAAATTTTCATGACGGTCTTTATGACTGCCTAATGGATTCTTAGAATCATTTAAGTGAATTACTTTGACTTTATCAATCCCAATTTTGGTATTTAAACTATCTAAATAGTCATCAAAATCAGCAATTGCATAACCTTCATCGTTAATGTGACAAGTGTCTAAACAGATCCCGATATTAGCTTGTTTGTAAATGTGGTGCACAATGTAAGCCATTTGGTCTAAATCCACATTGACTTCATTGCCCTTACCAGCCATGGTTTCTAAACAAATAACGACATCAGTGTCTATGTTATCAAGAACTGAATTTAAGCCATCAACTACTTCATCAAGGCCTGTTTGTAAGTCTTGATCTAAGCGACTGCCAGGGTGTAAGACAATGTATTTGGCTCCAATGGCTTGGGTCCGTTGAATTTCTTCACTTAAAAAATCACGTGCTAATTTTCTAGTTAATGGTTTCGCAGAACACAAATTAATAATGTAAGGAGCATGAACAATAACATTTTCTAACCCAATATGATTTTGAGCTAATAATTCTTTCCCAGCCTCAATATTAAGTCTTTCTATTTCAATCCGTTTGGTATTTTGAGGAGCTCCTGTATAGATCATCAATGCATTGGCATCATAACTTAAGGCTTCTTGGACACTACCAAGAAAATAAGCGTCAGCTTTTAAACTAACGTGAGAACCAATAATAAGGTTGTAATTCTTTGGAATTTCAAATGACATATTATACCTTTCACTGATATTATGATAAAATTATATTTTATACTGTTATTTTTTTTCTTGTACGAAAAGATGAAATTTTAGGAGTAATATGGCTGATAAAAAAATCAACAAGACTACAAAAAAAGTTGTTGAAGACACCAATAACACAAAAGCACTCTCAGCTGAAATTGATGCAGCAGCTGAAAAGTCACCAAAACAAGCCAAAAAAGTATCCATTATTCTTGGAAACCAACCAACTAAAGCAACTAAAAACGCAACCATTTCTCCTGATGAAGTAGACGTGGCCGCAGCTTTAGGGTTAAAAACTAAGAATACAAAAAATAATGCGAACGGTTACCTTTTATCTTTCACTGAAGAATGATTGAAGATTTGAGAAGAATTAAGTCCTGACCACATGGTCTTAGAAGTAAGTGGAAATAAAAATAACTTGTGTAATCCCGATGCTGTTTTAACAGACATGATTGAAGAATTTAAACCTCGTAGTATGCGAAGAGTTAAAACTATTCCGTCCCGAATTGTTCGTGAACGTTTTAATTTCTTTGATATCACAGAAGACCAATATCAAGAAATCGTTGATTACTTAAAAGAATATAACATTAAAGTCAGCGACAACGTTGAAGAAGATGAAGTTGTCGTTAATAACTTTAAGCGTGATCATGGTGACTATGGTATCTATGACACCAAAGCAACTAAATTACCTTCTGGTGGTAAAGGGGCCACTAGTTTAGGGTTACCAAAAGCTAATATTGGAAGTTTTTTCTCTAGTTTAGCTTTCTCTAAATCTTTAAAACAAAATGACGAATTTGCTTTAAACAAAAAATATCAAGAAGCTAAAACCGATGAAGAACGTCAAGCTGTGGCTGACCAATTCTTTAGTTCAAACATTCGTTTAGTTGTCTCCATTGCTAAAAAATACTTAGGCCGTGGTTTATCACTTGAAGATATGATTCAAGAAGGTTCGGCTGGGTTAATGAAAGCAATTTCTAAATACGATTACCGTCAAGGGAACAAATTCTCTACCTATGCTACTTGATGAATTCGTCAAGCTATTACTAGAGGGATTGCTGACCAAAGTCGGGTTGTGCGTTTACCTGTTCATGTCGATGATACAATTCGTCAAATTCACCGTGTTGAAAATGAATTACGTACAATGTTAGGTCGTGATCCATCTAATGATGAAATTGCCGAACGTTTAGCTGATGTCGCTGCTGGTAAAGATGACGGAGCCCCACGTGCTCAACGTAAAAAGACTAAATCTGCTAAAGAAATTGCTAAACTTAAAGGTTATTCCATTGAACCAGTTAGTTTAGACAAACCTGTTGGTCATGATGAAGAAAGTCAATTTGTAGACTTTGTTCAAGATGCTGACATTGAAAGTCCAGAACAATTTGCTACTGGCCAATTTTTACGTGAAAAAATTGATGAAATTATTGACAAGGTCCTTGACCCAAGAGAAGCTACTGTGATTCGTTTAAGAAAAGGATTAGGCTCAGTTGGTCAAGATTTCACCTTCAAAAAATTACACGAAGACACCAAGAAAATCAAAGTTGATTTCTTTGGGAGTTTACCAAAAGAATTACGTGCTAACTATGAAGATGATGACGAAGAAGATTGTCCATTAAAACAAGCTCCAGTGATTTATGTTCCAAACACTGCTAAATCTAAATTATCATCAACTATTTGAGCACCTAAAAATGTGAAATATGAAGTCGGAACTGAAATTCATATTTTCAAAGTCAATGGTTCTAAAAAGAAAAATAAAACCAAAGACGAAATTACCCTTGACGCAATTGCTGAAGAAATGGGCATTACCCGTGAACGAGTCCGTCAAATTGAAGTGACTGCTCTTAAGAAATTAAGAAAAGAAGCTGAAGTTGAACGTCTCCACTTATTTTTAAATAAAGATGCCACAGGTGATTAAATTAAGCCCTCGCTTACAAAAAATTGCAGACTTGATAAAACCATGTGACCATCTACTTGATGTGGGATGCGATCATGGTTATTTATCAATCTTCTTGGTTTTAAATCAACAAGCAAAGCATGTCTTAAATTTAGATATTAACCAAGAACCATTGCAATCAGCGAAGAACAATGCAATTGCTTACCAAGTTGACCAATTGATTGATTGTCAACTAAATAACGGCTTAGCTAATTTAGAATTAGACTATGTTCCCGACTATGTAACTATTTCAGGGATGGGTGGAGTGTTAATTTCTCTAATTCTAGAACACAGTAGCATTTGTCCTCACCAATATGTGTTACAACCTAATAATAATGTAGAAAAACTAAGACAATGGTTATTTGAAAACCAATATCAAATTGTTAATGAAGAAATTGTCTTTGACCACCAAATTGGTTATTGTATCCTACAGGTAATTAAAACTGATCATCCTGTTTGTTATGACTTAACTGACCTTTATATTGGACCCAGTTTAAGATTTAAAAGTCATGAGAGCCAAGTAATTAAGTATTACCAACAAAAATATCACCAATTAAGTAAAATTCCAGCGAATTTTATTAACCCTGAAAAAGCGAATTTTTTAACAACTGTGAAGGAGTTTTTACATGTTAAAGATTAATGACATTGCTGACTTTTTCTTCAGCAAATTTCCAGTACAAAGTCAAGAAGAATGAGACAACTCAGGTTTGTTTTATAACTTCTTTAATTTCAATTGCAATGGGGTCGTTGTTGGATTAGATTTAACTCAAGATTTAATTCAAACAGCCCTTGATCATAATGCTAACTTTATTATTACCCACCATCCCATCTATTTAAATGACACGAAGACACCAATTCATCCTGACAAGCGTCATTTAATGGAATTATTACAAGATAATAAGTTAGTGCATTTATGTATGCACACATGCTTTGATAAGGCCTTAGATGGCACCACTTATCAATTAATTAAGTATTTACCAAACGTTCAAACAGCTACTCCAGCACCAGATTCACCATATGTTTATCATCTTAGTTTTACTAACCCTATCAAATTAATTGATTTAGTCAAACACTTAAACTACCACGACATTAGTCAACAACCACTAGTTTATGATGCTTATTTCCAAGATAAAGAAATCAAGACCTTAGCTTTATGTGCTGGTTCAGGTGGCTTTTATGTCCACGATGCTATCAATAATCCCAATATTGATGCTTATATGTGTGGGGATATTAAATGACATGATTGATTAGATGCTTGAGATAATGACTTCCCGATGATTGACATTAATCATGCCACTGAAGCCATCTTTATTGAATACATTAGTGACTTATTACAAAAAAACTTTAACCTTGAACCAGTTAAAGTTTATCCAAAATTAAGATTAACAAGTGTTAATTAACAATCAAGTTTAAATTGATTTTAGGATCAATTTCATCTCTTAATAAATTCTTGAGCCCACTTTCATAAGTGATGTCAATGGCACTACAACCAACGCAGGCTCCTAATAACCGAATGGTGACCACATTGTTTTCATAACCAATGAATTCTAAATCACCACCATCTTGGTTAATATAGATTCTTAAAGTATCAATGAGTTCTTTAATCTCATTGATTTTTTCTTGTTCATTTTTAAATTTCATCATAGTTTAAGACAACAATTGTAGTTTCTTGTTATAAGAAATATTTGTAATAGAAACTACAATTCCTTCATATTTATCAATAATAAAATAAAGACCAGTGCGGGTATCAATTGCATAGTAACAATATTGGTCGTCTTCGAAATCATATTGACTTTTAGCAAAGATTTTTCTTAATTTGCAAATTAAATCAACTTCGTCAAGGCCCCGACATTCTTTAATCCGTTGGGCGGCTCTAGCTAAAGCGTGGTTGGTGAATTCAATGTTATTAGGACTATAGTAACTCATGTTCTTTAAGGTATTCTTTTAAACCTGACTTCACCATCACTAAAGCGGCGTTTGATCATGATGTTCATGGGAGAATGATATCAGCGTTAGCACGGGTTGGTTCAATAAATTCACGGTACATGGCACGTACGTCATTGCGTCATTGATTAATTACTGAATCAAAACTTCTTTTACGTTCTTTCATATCTCTTGTTAACCGACGGATTAAACATTCATCAGGTGGGGTGTCAACGAAGATTTTAGCAATAGCTTTAGCTAAAATTTGTTGGTCATAGAGAGCAAATAACCCTTCTAAAATAATGACATCATAATCTTGGACAATATCCACTTCTTTGGAACGAGAATGGGTAGTGTAATCATAAATTGGTAAGGCCACTTGTTCGTTAGCCAACAATTTTTCTAAGATGGTTCGCATTTCATCTCAATCAAAGGCATTTGGGTGGTCATAATTGGTTCGACCATTGTAATTATTTGCTAATTGAGAGACATAAAAACGGTCTTGGCATAAGTGTAATACCTTCAACCCTTCTTCTTTCAATGAACAAACAATTTCTTCACTGACGGTTGATTTTCCTGAAGCAGAAGCCCCAGCCACTAAAATTAAATATGGTTTCTTATTCATAATCTTTACTTTGCAATAATTTATAACTTTATTTAATTTTACATAAGAATTTAAATATAAAGGTCTTAATTGCAAATAATCTTGATTTTGTATATAATTAATAAGTATTTTATTTATAAAAATATTTTAAAGGCGATAAGCTAAATACAGAAAGGACTATCCATGGCAGTTCAACAACGTAGAGTAAGCCAAAGCCGTAAAGGTATGCGTCGTAGCCACGATCACCTTGAACAACCTAACTTAGGTGTTTGCGAAACTTGTGGTAAAGCAAAACAAATGCACCGTGTATGTAGTGCATGTGGCACATACAAAGGCAAAAAAGTTTTAGATATTTAATTTCATAGTAGGTCATACTAATGAAAGATATTAAAAAAACTGAAGGATCAAATTCAATTGCGGAAATCATTAACATTCCTAATGCTAATGATTATCAAAACCGCCCTTTAGGAACCACTTTTAATTATTTAAATATCAACTTAGCAATGATCCTCACCGTGATTATGATTATCTTAGGTGTCATCATCGCATTCCAAATATAATTACATAACTCTAGCTAGAAAAAACCATTTCAGATAACTGAAATGGTTTGTTTTTATTATTCACTGGGGGTGTGGTATCACGCATCAATGATGGCTAATAATTGGTCAAAGTCGTCTTCATAATAATTAAAGATAATTTTAACAGGGAATTTGTTTTTGCATCAGGTGAGTTGCATCTTTGCTAGATTCCGAGTTTTTTGTTGAATGTAGCTAAAATCAATGGGAGTATTATGTAATACATAATTAGCAATTTCAGGGTATCCGATGGCTTTAAAACCGTGACTAGTAGCTAATTGGGGGTCTCGGTTGAATAAATCGCTCACTTCCTGAATTCAAGGCAAGTTAGTAATAAAGTCTTGAAAACGGGTGTTAATAGCCTCATATAACTGACTACGAGGCAAGTTGGTCATAATAACTAAAGTGTCATATTCACTAACATGATTTAATTGCTTTTGATCAACTTTTTCATGAGCAAATTGCACATATCTTAATAACCGTTTCCGATTATTTAAACCAATCTTGATTGCACTAGTTTGATCATATTGAGCTACTAAATCATATAATTGTTGGTTTGTATAGTCTTGGTAGGTTTCATCATTTCGTTCACTCCGTTGTTGTAAATCATAACCATTAATTAAAGCGTGAATATATAAATGACTGCCACCCGCTAAAATTGGAAGTTTGTGTTGACTAACAATCTGATCAATACTTCTTTTAGCATCAGTACAAAACTGAGCAATATCATAAGCTTGGGTCACATCTAAAATATCTAATAAATAATAATCTATTTCTTGTCGGGCTTGTCAAGAAGGTTTATTTACCCCAGCATTAATTTGTTTATAGACTTGAAAAGCATCAGCATTAATGATACTACCATTGCGTGCTAATGCGATTTGATGGGCTAAGGTTGTCTTTTTAGAAGCCGTTGGTCCGATAATTACTAATAACTTTTGTTTCATATTTTTTATAATTTTAATATGTCTAATATAGTTATAAAACCAAAAATAGCAACTTATAGTTTGAACAAGTCAAAATTTTTAGGATTTGTTTATCCAGTTCAAAGTCTTGCTGAAATCCAAATGTATTTAAAAGAAATTAAAAGCAAGTACCGTGATGCTCGCCATTTTGTCTATGCTTATCGGTTAGATGCCATCACAATGAATTGTGATGAAGATGGTGAACCAAGTAATACTTGTGGGAAACCAATGCTTTCTTTTTTGATTCAACAAGACTATATTCAAACCTTAATAATTGTGGTCCGTTATTTCGGGGGTGTTTTATTAGGAACAGGCAATCTGAAGCATGCCTATTTAACCCCAATGTTTGAATGTTTAGAAAATAATACCACCACTTATATCCCTTTATATCAATATCAGGCCACTTTTAGTTATGAAGATTTAGGCTATTTTAATAACTGGATTCAAAAAACTGATGGGGTCGTCACCAACCTTGTTTACTTAGAACAAGGAGTGGTTTGCGACTTCACCAGTCAGTTAACACAAAATGAAATATCTTTACCCCATTCTATCAAAATTAACATTCAATAAAAAATTCTTGCCTATTGCTAGACAAGAATTGGGTAAATAAAAATTTCTTTTTATGTTGATATTATATATGATTTTTTGATGGCTTTGCAAAAATTTTTAAGAAATATTTGAAAATTTTAATCAATATTTTAAAACTAATTTTTGAACACAAAAAATCTTTTTAAAATTTATTTTTTATTGGCATTTTTTCACCAATTTATAAGAGATTGAAATTATTTTTAGGTCTTTATTAGCAATTGATGGATATATTTGCTAATTTAAAATAAAATATTAAATATTACAAATTTTGGATCTTAAACAACTATTTTTCAGTTTTTTAAACTATATAGTTGTAACGAAGAAATTTTATATTCGTAGTAAGGACAATTATGGAAATTAAAAAAATTAACCAAGACGATAAAGCAGTCATTTTTGCTGCTACCTTTAGTGGTAGTGAATGAGAACAACTTTTAGACACCGCCAAAGCTCAATTAGAAGCCCAAGCTAACCATACAAGTTGTGGTTGCCACGACGACAAATGTACAGACCACGCTGATAAACCAGTTATTAGTCAAGAACAAATTTTGGACGCTGCTGTCCATTTATGTGAACCTGTACTTTATAAAAACCTTAACACTTCTAGCGAATACCTTGACAACCGTAAGGGATTAACCGAATGACCATTAATCGAAGTTAAACACATTGATGAAAAAGAATTAGCATTAGAAATTGCTTTTGATTTTTATCCAGAAATCGTTTTACCAAACTTTGATGAATTAAGAATTGAAGGTAAAAAGGCTATTAATGTTGATGTTAAAGATGTTGAAGCTGAATTACAAACTTTAATTGATCGTTCTAAGAAAGCAGTTGAAATTAGTACTGACCGTGGCCTTGAAAAAGGTGACATCGCAAACATTAACTTTGTTGGTAAAGTTGATGACGTTGCTTTTGAAGGTGGTAGTGCTGAAAACTTTGACATTACAGTTGGTTCAGGTCAATTCATCCCAGGTTTTGAAGACCAAATGATTGGTATGAAAAAAGGTGAAACCAAAGATGTTAACGTTCAATTCCCAACTGATTACCATGCTGATAATTTAGCTGGTAAAGATGCTATTTTCACAGTTAGTTTAAATAGTATTAAAAAAGAAGAAAAACCAGTTTTAGATGACGCATTTGTTGCAGGTTTAAAAATTCCTAACGTCACCACTGTTGCACAATTAAAAGAATACATTGAAAAATTCTTAACTCAACAACAAGAAAATGAAGAAAACGCTAGAATCCAAAACCAATTCTTAGATTTCGTTTCACAAGCTAAACTTTCATTTGAACCAAAAGGTTTAAAAGCAAAATTATTTGCTCAAATTAAACAACAACAATTTGGTCAATTAGCTCAATACGGTATTAGTATGGAACAATACTTAGAAATGGTCGGCGAAAACAAAGACAAGATTTTAGCAGACCTTGAAAAACAAGCTTCAAAACAATTAGTTATTACTTTAGCCTTAGCTGCTTTAGTAAAAGAATCAAAAATTGAAGTCACTGATGCTGAATTTGAACAAGAAATTCAAGACATTGCTCACGAATACAACGTTTCAGTTGATATTGTGACAAAACAAATTCCAGAAGATGTTTTAAAATCAAGCATTAAATCAAGAAAAGTTGTTGACGCTCTTATCAAAGAAGCACAAGCAAGATAATTTCTTATTAGTATAAATAAAAGAAGTCAGACCTAATCTGACTTCTTTTTGTTATGTTTTAAGCTAATGGAAACGTGTTAAGTTTATGGGCTTTGAAATTGTCATTATTAAAAATGGAGGTTTTAGTTAAACAACTAACTTCATACACTACTGGTGCCATTTTAAACTTAGGACTTTGGGCTTTATATCTTCAATCAAATGGATCAAAGATATAGAAGTGACGGTTGTTTTGAATATGGTTGGTTAAACTATTTTGAGTTGGGTCAAGTGGATTTATTAATTGACCTTCTTTCACCATTTTAACAATAGTTTGGTTTTGAACCTTTTGATTTAATAGTTGATCATTAATAAAGAATGAGTTGGTTTTCACACGATTGAATTCATTTAAATAGTTTTGAATAATGACTGATAAATCACTTAAACAAACTAATTGATCAGTATTGAAACTGAACTGTGTTTGGTTATGAGTAATGTTGCCTTGGTTATCATATTTAAATGGTTTAAACATAATGACTGGATTATATTGATAATGGTCAAAATGAATTAACTGGTTAGCTTGGTCAGCGGTTAATAAATTTTGAGTTTTGAATCAAGTTACTAATTTTGCATAATCAGGCACTTGAGCTTGATTATGAATATAAAAACCGTGGTCACTATTAATTAAGATTAAAGTGTGGTCATAAACATTACCTTCAGGTTGGCCTTGTTGATTATAAAATGTTTCACTCTTTAATCTATCAAAGAAACCTTGTACATCATGAATAGTATCTCATTGAGCTCTTAAGAAACTACTATGACTAGCAGCATTATAGTAATGACCAAAGGCATCTTTAACTGCATAAGGTTCATGGTATTGTTGACTAAATAAAGAAGTAAAGACCCCTTTATCAGTATTTGCAAAGGTGGCCCATTCACCTAAATGTTTAGTGGCATAAGCATCATAAATGTTTTCGTTATAAATGTTTAAAATGTGATAATTGTCTTTTGTTTCACATAATTTAGCATTCGTCATCCCAATCACATTATGATAACCTGCTTTTTCAAAATCCTTTTGCAGTGTATCCATATCACCATAGGTACCATCAGTTGATAAACTCATATTTCCATAATATGGTAAATTGTTGAATTTAATGGTTTGGATACCATTAGCTTGATACATATCAGTTAAGGTTCTTAATGAATCAAAATATCAGTCATTAACAGTTAATGGTTTATTAACAGCAACTTGACCATAATCCATAACGAATGGATCAAATCCATAACCAGCATAAATTGATGGGTTAGAATTTTTCGTAATTTTAGATAATGATAGTGTGTTAATATAAGAAGTAAATTCTGGATATTTAGCTACAAATGAATGTTCTTTGTTTTTAATTCAATCATATGCTAAAAGAAAGTTTCAAGCCATTCCAGTTGCTCGATCAAAATATAATTGGACTACATTAGGCTTGTTGTTAGAAAACTTAAGATATTCAGTCACATTGTCATTGCTAATGCGGTTGTTATTATTTGGTTTTAAACTTAATGTATAAGCCAAAGAACCTCCAGCAAGTGTGACCATTGGTAAGACACAAATTATTGTTTTGGTGGCAATTAACCGACCTTTAATTCCATTAGTAGCGGTTTTCATATTAAAAACAGGTAATTGAATTTGCCGATGTTTAGCATATGAAACTCATAATGGAATTAAAATAATCAATCCTAATAAGTTAAAGCAAATCACTAAAAGTGTATAAGCAATAACCATTCCAAGGGATTTTCATTTGGAAATATAACCCACGATGTGACCTTTGTCATCAACCCCGTTAGCAAGGTTATTTTTCACAAATTCATGTTTTTTAATCAGATAATAAACCAACATATTTGTGGCAATCAGATTAAAAAGTAACGCAGCTATTGCTAAAGTCGCTGATAAATAAATTGCGGCTAATGATATCCCTTCTCCTGCATCAAGCATGGCTTGATCCATTTCACCAATGGTGAATTTTTCAGGATATGGTTCAATCAATAAAAAGGTTAAAGCAGCTGCAATTGCAGTCAAGATTAGAAGTAATCAAGAGACTGTATTTACAATAAGTAATACTTTTTCTTTTTTCATTTCATTACCAATCTTATAAATATTGAATTTAGATTTAATTATTTTAACATTAAAAAGAAAAATGCTAAACTATTGCAACCAATTATTTTGCACAAAAATCAACTACGTCCTATTAAAAACTGTGTAATTTGATGAAATATTAGTCATAATTCAAACCATTCTTAATTACTCTGATTTCTGATCTTTTAATTTAGTTAATGATCAATTATTTTTTAAGAGTTTTTGAACTGGCTTTACCTAATAGGTTCACAAAAATCCATCTCATGGTTTCATAGACCTTTTTCTGCTGTGTATTAATCTTTTCAGCACCTAATTTATCGTTCAATAAAATACCCACGATTAAAACGTTTCTTATCTATAATTATGAGAATTTAAATAACATAAGCCTGAACTTTTAATGTCTTTATTGTTGGTTTTGTTTTAGTATAATGAAACCACTTAAAGATAAAAAATATTTTTAAGGAAAGGATAATTATGGAAGAAAAACTACCAAGTCAGACCTTGAAAGTTCAAATCCTAAACGAACTGGAACAACACATTGATTTTGTCATCAAAACAGCTTTTCATTTCACTTGTCAATTTGATAATCACCAAATTGATGAAGGCGAAACTGAATTAAGTCATGACAAATTAAATCAATTGAAAACCAATATGGTTGGTGTTATTAATAAGTTTTATTACAAACAAGACTTTCACTTTCTTGATTTAGTCAACCATTTCTTTTGAAGTTTCTTACATAGTCATAAATTGAAATCTGGTAACAAGTCGTTTGCAACCGTTTTATTATTTTGCATTCTTGGTTTCTGTTATGGTAATGTCAATCAAAACAAACAAGTTTTTGATGTTCAATTTGAAACTCCTTGTCGGAATGACATTAACCAATTTATGACTGAATTTGAGTCTTTAGAAGCCCATCACTTTGATACTAATGGAAACATTCGTAAAGTCTTAAGTTCTATTAAAAACTGATTGTTAGGTGGCTTAAAATCTAACTCCCAAGCTAGTTTAGAAGCCATCTTAACTAATGATCAACAAATTCTTGAAAATATGCAAGTAAATAGTTCGCAACCAACCACCTTTATGAATTTTATGCAGGACTGATTTGACAGTAACCATTCATTAGGAATCCGTACCACTTTGAATGAGTTTAGTGATCATCTTCAATAAATATTATTCGCAATATAAATAAGATAGATAAAAAAACAGGCTGTAGGCAACCCTACAACCTGTTTGTTTTATTATTTTAAAAGTTAAGAGAAAATTTATAGTTTATATAAGAGAAAATATATAAATAAACGATTTTTTTATAATTTAGTTTGAACCAAACTAAAATAAAAACCATCCGAAGGATGGTTGTGATAAACACCACATTAATTATTATAATGGAGCAGATAATGAGAATCGAACTCACATAGTCAGCTTGGAAGGCTGAAGTTCTACCATTGAACTATATCTGCAGGTGGTGCTTGAAGAGGGACTTGAACCCTCACGGTATTTCTACCACAGGATTTTAAGTCCTGTGCGTCTACCATTCCGCCATTCAAGCAAGGGTGGTGCTCCATAGAGGACTCGAACCTCCGACCCCATCATTAAAAGTGACGTGCTCTACCGCTGAGCTAATGGAGCGTAAACCATAACTATAAGTTATGGTAAACCATAAAGTGGCTGGTCTGGAAGGGATCGAACCTTCGCGTGGAAGAATCAAAATCTTCTGCCTTACCGCTTGGCTACAGACCAATGGTGGATAGAGGTGGATTCGAACCACCGAAACTCTCGTGGCTGAGTTACAGTCAGCTGCATTTGGCCGCTTTGCTATCTATCCATAACTTATATTAAATATAACGATATATATTCTATATATTTTTTAATAAAAAGCAAATAAATTTATTAAAAAAGCGATTTATTTTTTAGTTATGAAAAGATTTATTAATAACACATTTATTAGTATATCACATATCTAAAAAATAGATGAAAATTTTCAGATTATTTTCGGAGAAAGCACAAAAAAATAATAACCAGATCACTGGTTATTATTCGCTCTAACGTTTTGCATCAATTTTTAAAATTTTCACTGAATATGGAGATTCAACTCCCTTAATTTCAATGACATCACCAACTTTGTGACCGACTAAAGCTTTACCTAATGGAGATTCACTAGAAATAATCCCTTGTAATGGATCAGCACCTTGGTTCCCAATAATTTGGAATTGGTATTGGTGTTTAGTATCTAATTCTTCATAAGTCACATATGTCATTAAACTAACTTTATCAACGTTACCAACTGGAGTTTCTAACACATGGCTGTTTTCAAGAATTTGTTTAATTTCTTGGATCCGACTTTCAATTTCAGCTTGACGGTTACGAGCACTGTCGTAGTCAGCGTTTTCAGATAAGTCCCCTTGTTCACGTGCTTCTTGAATTTGACGAATGACTTCTGGTCTTTCAACATCTAATAAGTGGTTTAATTCAGCAGTTAATTTTGCTTGATATTCTTGGGTAATCCCATTTTGTAAGTTATTTTTTTGTGTTTCCATAAGTTCTAGCCTTTGAATAAGGAATAATAAAAAGATTATGGCCTATCCATAATCCTTTTATTTTATCAATTAATTGTAAAAAGTTAATACTATTTTGAATTTTTAAGATCTAAATATTTAGCAATTGCTAAATCTTCATTAATTGGGTTGTTACCTAATTCTAAGATTCTAACAACTTGTTCAATTTCACCAAAGTCTTTAAGACCATCAGCAACATATCATTGTAAGAAGTTGAAGTCTTCATGATCTTTTTGAATAAGGCATAAATCTGCTAATTCATTAATTTCAACACGAATATTCTTTTCAATGGTGTAAACTAATTTTAAGATTGATAAAACGCTAGCAAAATCACTATCATTGGTTGCGAATAATTTAGGAGTTCCTGTAATAACAATACCAGCTTTATCAAAATAATCTAAGAAGATTTGACGGTGTGTGTGAACTTTATCGTTTGCTAATTCTTGGACTCATTTAGCTAAAAATGTATAACCACGGTCATTAACAACAGTTGATAATTGATCGTATAAAATAGCTAATGAAAATTGTTTGTGGTAGTGTTCTAATAATGCACTAACAACTTTTTTGTCTTGGTTCATAAGATTAACCTTTCTAATTTTAAAATACTCTATCTTTAAGATATTAATTATATTCAATTAATCAATTATTTTGCATTTTTTGCAATGTTATAGAATGTTTTTACCATAACACCAGTACCACGGTGGCCTGCTTGACCATAGTGTGATTTGTCTGCGGTTCCAGCAATATCAAAGTGGCTTAAAATTTTACCTTCTGCGAAGAATTTTAAGAATGATGCGGCACGGCTTGAACCACCACGTGAGTCACTAACACTGTTTGCGATGTCAGCAAAGTTGCTGTCAAGTAAGTCTAAGAAGTCATGGTGGAATGGTAATCTTCAAATTAATTCACCTGAAGTTTTTGATGCTTTAGTAATTTCATCTCAAGTGCTTTCGTCGGTAGTTCAAACACCTGTATAGGTATCACCTAATGCATAAATCATTGCCCCAGTTAATGTTGCTGTATCAAAAATCTTAGTTGCGTCTAAGTCTTTTGCAGCATAGGTAATTGCGTCACCTAAAATTAAACGACCTTCAGCGTCAGTGTTGTCAATTTCAACTGATTTACCATTGTATGCCATTCTGACATCGTCTGGACGTTGTGCTAAGTTACCGATTAAGTTTAATACTAATGGCATAACTGCAACTGCGTTAGTTTCAATTTCGTTTTTAGCTAATGCATAAACGGTTGAAGCCATAATTGCTGCCCCACTCATGTCGTATTTCATTCAACGCATGTGAGCTGCTGGTTTTAATGAGTAACCACCTGTGTCAAAACAAACACCTTTACCTACGAATGCATAGTTGGTTTTTGATTTTGGAGCACCAGTATAAGTTACAACGACCATACGTGATTTATCCATTGGTTGGGTTGCACCTAAACCAACGCTTAATAACATGGTCATACCTTTTGCTTCTAATTGTTTTTCGTCTAAGACTTCGATTTTAACGTTTTTTAAGCCTTCGAATAATTTCTTAATTTCAACTTCGAAGTCACCTGGACGCATCATGTTGCTTGGCATGTCTTGTAAACGACGTGCTACTGTTTGAGCTTCAGCAACAACCATCATTTCTTGAGCAAATTTTGCATCAGCACTATTTGCTAAAACTAAATTGTGGTCAAGAACTTTTGCTTCAAGGTCTGATTTCTTTAAGCTTCATGGAGTTACACTACCGTATGTGATAGCTGAAACTAAAGCAGTAATCATTGCTTCTTTGTTAACTTGGTCGTTAGCAACTAATGCTAAAAAACTGTCACCATCAATAGTGAAAGCGTGTTTAGTTTGGCTCTTGATGAATTTTGCAAGAGATCTAAATAATTCGTCTGGTTCGAATGCATTTTTTGAATCGATGACCATGAAATAATCATTTAAGCTTGTGTTAAAAATGCTGTATGGTTTTACAACATCTTCAAAGCCAGCGGTTTTGTGATCAACACTGACAGCACTTAACTTATAATCTGAATTTACTTTTGCGTTAAGTAACATATAAAACTCCTATATATCTTTAATAATAAACAATGGTTAGCAATCTCATCTAAAAATTGCTAATGTTTAAATTATATTATTTTATATTATTTTAGTACATTTTTTAGTCAGATTTTCAATTAATCCCGTGAGAATTCTAATATTGGTAAAATAATATTAAAGTTATATAATTGGAATATTATGAATAAAAAATTATTTATTGAATTAAATGATGAAACATACCAAAAACTTTATGCTGAATACCTTAAAGTTTTAAAAAGTCCAATGTATGTTACATTAGAAACTAAACCAAGTTTTGAAGAATATCTTTCTTCAGTCCTTGTTTCTTATGTTCAAAAAATTGATGAAATGGCATCATTTATGAACAAAGAATCTTTAGAAAACATGAAAAAACAAATGGAAAACCTTTTCGGAGGAGCTGGGGCAAGTGGCCTTGATGACATGTTTTCAGCTATGTTTGGAACAAGTACTAAAAAACCAGACACTAAAAAAGAAAAAGAAGATGATAAAGATTTAGCTGATATGAGCAAACTCAAATCCTAATCATTATCAAATACCTATCAGAAGATAAGAAAGATTTATATTAGGAATTTATTAAAATGAACATTAATAGTAAATACAAATTTCAATCTAAAAACGTAAAAATTAGTGGCCGTAAACGTGCTGGCTCAAAAACATTTGAAGCATTCTTCATGATTCCAGTTGTCCTTGCAGGAGCAATCGGAACTGTTGGTGTGATTGGTTCAAGTGTAGCTTCAGGTTTCGGTTATTGAAATCAAGAAAAATATACTAATTATTTATTAAGTTTAACTACTTCTAGTGGATCAAGTGAACGAATTGATCAATTTGCAACAAAACTTGGCAGTGATGCCCAACAATTCTTAAAATCACGTGGAGTCACTGGTAACTTAACCTTAAGTAACTCTGACTTAGTCATGGAATTTATTAACAACAAATATTATGAAAGTTTCAAATTCTTAATGAGTGATACAAACATTGTTTTATTTGCAACTCAAGTAAATGAATTCTTAAAAACCAACAACGTTACAAATGTAACCACAATCGGTTCTTTATTACAAGATTTCGTTGTTACTAATAAAGCAACCATCGCAAACAATGTCAAAAGTGAAGCTTATGCAATTATTAGCACCTTATATGGTGAAAAAGTTGGCAACACTTATTCAAAATTAGAAACATGAAAAATTGTTTTTGGTGTCACTACAGCAATTGCCTCATTAATGGTTCTTTCCATTATTGCTTACTGAATTGCTAGAATTGACGACCGTGTTAAAACTAAAAAAGACGTGATGGCACTTCGTAAAATTAGCGACGCTGCTGATGATAAAGAAGTTAACTATGTTCTCGGTAAAATTAACAACCGTTATTCAGTTAACTAATTGAGATTGAATGCAATAAAAAAATCTTTTAGGTTTAATCCTAGAAGATTTTTTTGTTGTGAATTATCTATTTCCACCACGGATACCTAATTCTTTTAATAAGTTACGGTATCTTTCAATGTCATTAGCTTCTAAGTATGCTAATAAACGTTTACGTTGACTAACTTTTGAATAAAGACCACGTTTACTGATCTTATCTTTTTTGTTAGCGATCATGTGTTTAGATAATTTGTTAATTTCTTCAGTTAAGATAGCAACTTGAACTTCAGTTAAACCTGTGTTCTTTTCACTACCACCGAATTGTTTTACTAATTCAGCTTTACGAGCTTTTGAAATCATATGATTTATTCCTTTGTAAGATTATGCCTTAGCAACAATATTCCATTGAAACAACGACATAATTAAATTTATGGATTTATTATATATGACAATTATTCTAACGATGAGATTTCGCAGCATTTTCCATCTTATATTTTTTAATCCGATTAGCTTTGACCACTTTTTCTAAGTGTTCCCTTTTGGCTTTAGCTTTAATTTTAGCAATGCCTTCTTTTAACCGTTTCGCATGGCCTGGTTTAGTATCATTGGCTGATTTAGCAATGAAAGAACGAATGGCTTTTTGGGTTTCATCATCTTGACGATTATCTTTACCTTTTAAACGATAGGTGGTTTTTTCTAAACGATTGTTTTTGATCTTAGCATGGTCTAATTTAATACCCTTTTTGTATAAAATGTCAAGCATTTTATCATCACTATTGTTGGACTGTAAGATATAAACTTGGCCAGTATATTTACCACGACCTGCCCGACCAGCACGGTGCATATATCATTCATATTCATTAGGCAATTCATAGTTAATAACATGGCTTGCCCCATCAATATCTAAGCCCCGACTAGCAAGGTCACTAGCTACCACATATTGAAAGTCACCATTCATGATGCGTTTATAAGCATTCTTTCGTTCACGTTCTTTTAAACCCCCGTGTAACTTGATTACTTTTCTTCCTTGTTGTTGTAAAAAGGTGAATAATTCATCTGCCCGTTCTTTAGTATTGACAAAGATTAAACATAAATAAGGTGAGATTTGATTCATAATCACACTTAAACTATGCTTTTTATCTTTGTTATGAACTACGGTGTGAACTAAATTATCATGAGCAAAGTTGGCTTTGACTAAGTTAATAATTTCAGTATTTGTAAAATATTTAGCTAATTGATTACTTAAAAGATCATGTAAGGTGGCACTGGTGGCCATTTTTTGTACATCATATTTGTTAATATAGTTTTCAAAAATAGTCCCAATTGTGCTTGAAAAACCTAAGTCCATTAACATATCAACTTCATCTAAAACAACGGTTTTTAAATTAGTTAAATCAGGTTTAATTTCATTAAAAACTTCAATCATTTTAGTTGGGGTCCCAATGACAATTTGGGGGTTAATTTTCATTTGGTTAATTTGAGTTTGGGTTTCTACGCCCCCAGTTAATAAAACTACTTTTAATCAAGGAGCAGCTTTTTTAAATGAATCAAGGACCTTTGCAATTTGGCGAGCTAATTCTCTGGTTGGGGCTAAAATCATGGCTTGAATTTTATTAATTGGTTCCAAACGGTTTAAAAGGGGGACTAAAAAAGCAAAGGTTTTTCCAGTTCCAGTTGGAGCAATCCCAACCACATTTTTATTTTCTAATGCAATTGGAATCATCTTTTCTTGGATTGGGGTTCATTTTTTAACATGTTCTTTTTCAAGCACCGCTTTGATTCAAGGTTGAATTTTATCCATAACTATCTCCTTTGATGGTAGTTAAATTATAAAGTTTTCCATTTTATTAGTAATGAAACAGATGATCACTAAAGTGAAAATAGAAGCTCATTTTAGTCATAAATATATAAAAACCAGACCGAACTGGGTCTGGTTAAAAACAAAATGGTGGAGCCTATGGGAGTCAAACCCACGACCTCATGAGTGCAAGTCAAGCGCTCTATCAACTGAGCTAAGGCCCCATGGTGGAAGTAAGTGGGCTCGAACCACCGACCTCACCCTTATCAGGGGTGTGCTCTAACCAGCTGAGCTATACTTCCATTTGCTTTTTTAGTTTCATTAACTAATTGACTATTTAATAATAACCGATAATGCCTAAAAAAGCAAATAAATTTTTAAAAAATCTGGAAATTTTAAAATTTTACAAATTTTTCTTAAATTGAGAATTTTTTATCCCCATTAATGACGGTAAATTTGTTATCTTCTTCTTCGTCATCAGCTAAAGCATGAGCAATACTAAATTGATCAGCACTCATCTTTAATTCATCAACTAAATAAGTTTGAACTAAAGCAGCATAACGAGCTCCATCTAAACCATATAAGTAGATGTTAATGACGGGTTTATCATCATTGTTATAGCCTAAATCAAAACCATCAAAACCTGGGAAAAATCCAGTATCTAATGATAAGGTGGTTAAAGCAAATGATAATTTATCATAGGCTTCATTGTTATCAATTTTAGTTAAGATTTCTTCTTGTTGTTCATCACTACCATGTTCAAGTGAATCAACTAATTCCTTGGCTACTGGGAATTGTAAAACAACAACACTTAAATCGCCTTCATTTGCTTCATCAAAGCCTTGATCACGGTATTGTTTTTCTTTCATTTCCACTCACATCCCTGAGGTTAAATTTGGGTTTTTGGTGAAATCAAATTCATTAGTAATCCCACGGGTTCCTAATTGTCCCACGTGTTCATAACCATAATGACCATCTTCGCTTAATCAAACATCAGCGTATTGATAGGTATTATTTTCTTTTTTATATAAAACAAACATGCCAATCCTTCTTGTCAATATTTTTAGTCTTCATTCGTGACTATTTCATTAATTTAATTTAATTTTAGAATAAAAAAGACTAAAATAAGTATATTAATATATTTTAACGTATTATGTCTTAAAACGTCTTTGAATGGACTGTTTAGTAAGGAAAATCAAATGAACGATAATGCATTAAAAGCAGCTGAAGTCTTAGAAAACAACGTTGCTGAAATTAAAAGTGCAATTAATCTTGATAACGACAAAATGGTATTACAAACCATCAAAAGAATGGTTGCAACTACCAGAAGATTAAAAAAGAGCATCAAAGAAAACGCAAAATTGAAAAAAGCGTTAGCTAAAAACATTGATCAATCAGCATTAAACAATGAAAACAATCCATCAGCTATGGATGA
This sequence comes from Ureaplasma sp., assembly GCA_020024695.1. Lineage (GTDB taxonomy): Bacteria > Bacillota_I > Bacilli_A > Mycoplasmatales > Mycoplasmoidaceae > Ureaplasma. The sequence continues at coordinate 39,331 of JAHHTK010000003.1, forward strand.
TGCTCAACCAGCACATGACAACATTTCTGTTGAACACAATTAATAAATAAAATGCCAAAGGAAATTAATTCCTTTTGGCGTTTTTTATTATCTATAAATCAGGTTTTTGGGACACGATGGCAAGATAGTTCATTTCGTGACTATGTTTGCTAAAGAACTTACGCATTTTCACAAAAGTATCTTTGTTTTCTTTTTTCATCCCGTTTCTGAAGATTTTGATTAAGTTAATCAACCCTTCGTCCTTTAACATTCCCTTGGGAGTCATTAAAGTCATTTTTCCATGATCAGTATCCCGAATCACAAACCCTTGGTCTTGAAATAAATTCAATCAACCGTCATAACTTAACGGTTCAGCGTGCATATTAATAGTAGCAATCATTTCAGGCACAAATTGATCATCATGAAGATACATAATATCGTGAGTTAATAAAAAACCACCTGGTTTTAACACTCTAAAATATTCTTGCAAGGCTTTTTGTTTAATCACATTTTGGTTCATAGTCAGAAATGCTTCATTAATTACAATATCAAAACTATTGTCTGGATACGGTAAACTAAACGCATTGCCTTGTTGAAGATGAATTTTGTGATTCAACTTCTTTTGATCAAGATACTTTTGAGCTTTCACTAAAGCCTTTTGATTAATATCTAAGGCTTCAATTTGGCAATCATATTTAGTAGCAATTTCACAAGAAGTTAAGGCTTGGTTACAAGCCACTTCCAAAACTTTTTTGTGATTGAAATCGACACTTTCAATTAAGAAGGTGGTAGCTTTTTTACCACCTGGTCTTAAGCGTTTCTTTCCTAAATTGGCCAAGAAAAAGTGGCCTGGGATTTTATTAGTTTTCGGTTGGGTTCCAGTTTCGACTTTGGAGACATTAAGCTGAGACATAGAAACCTTTCTTTCATTTAAATTAATACTGGTCTTTTATGACCAGCTAGTTTTAGTCAATAGTTCTATTGTATATAAAAACTATTTAAAAAGAAAGTGGGGGGGTTGAGTGTTGGCAGATAGACCTTCTGTTTTCAAACAAAATGATCAGGCTTATTATTGTTAAATAACATTTAATAAAATTGAAAAATAGATTATTAATTATTAAATATCAAACATTCTGAAATAGCATTTCGATTATCGGTTTTAGCTCCAACGTAATAGAAATGTTCAATTCTTTCTGTCTTAAACATTTTGGTCAATAAATGAATTTCGCTATTCACTCTTCATTTATTTTCTAATCAGTTAGAATAAATAAATTTGATATTGTTGTCAACGATAATTTTAGTTAATTTTTCATTTTCAACTTTAGTTCATTGAGTGTAATAGTCACTATATCGGTCAATATATGGTGGATCAAAATAATAGAAAGCATCTTTAATTTGGAACGCTTTGGTATTTAAAAATTCAAAGACATCCATGCAATAGAATTCTCATTCACATGTTTGTAAGCATTTTTCAACTTCAATAACTTGGTTAACAATTTTAGTGATTAATGCTTTTGAGAACCGATTATCTTTCTTACAAAATGGTGTGTTAAGTTTGCCTTTTGAGTTGAATCTTAAAATACCATTAAAACAACTACGATTTAAAAAAATGAAGTCAAGAGAGTTTGGATTAGCATTAAATTCATCTCTTTTTTGATATCAATATTCTGAACCTAATTTCAACAATTTTTCACCCTCTACAGTTAGATATTCTCTAATTATTTTAGAATTAATTACTCCCGTTTTTAAATCGTTATAGAAATTAATAATGTGGGGGTTAATATCGTTCGCAATGGATTTTTTAGGTTTCAAGTTAAGTAACACTTCACCTGATCCTAAAAATGGTTCAATATAAACTTTGTCATTAAAATCACTTGGTAATAATGCTTTAATGTTAGGGATTAACTTTGTCTTTTTACCTTGAATTTTAATTGGACTTACAATAGTTTTTTCATTGTTAATCAATTGACTCATTTGTTAATCCTCCTAGTATCTAAAATTGCAAAATTAAGTTTACATATTCTTTTAATCTTAACGATAATTGTATTTTATCTAGTTTTAAGGTTCGAGTTTAATTAACCCAATTTTGGCTGTGATATTTTCAATCAAAATGATCACCCTTTGTGAACCTTTTGTTGTCAAAATTGATCCGCAAAACGACAGTGAATTAACATCCTAACTCAACTAATACAAAAATGTGTTCATATTCTTATGAACACATTTTAAATCTCTTTTATTTTAGTTCTGCTTATCGGTTTAAATTATATGAACATAATAACCTTCGTACTTTCCATAATAAGTTCGATTATCATTTATTTTCAATCTAGCACTCATAGACATAAAAAAATGTGTTCATAACGAACACATTTCATAATTGCAAATTCTTAACGTTTTGTAAATTGTGGAGCTCTACGTGCACCGTATAAACCGTATTTCTTACGTTCTTTAACACGTGCGTCACGTGTTAATAATCCATATTGACGTAAGATTTGTTTGTTGTCTTCACTTAATTCAACTAAAGCACGAGCAATAGCTAATTTAATTGCCCCTGCTTGGCCAGCATAACCACCACCGTTAACACGAACTTGAACGTCCATGATGTCTTTAGTGTTAGTTACAACTAATGGTTGGACAACTTCTTGAATGACTAATTCACTTGGGAAATAGACATTGATGTCACGACCATAGTATTTTTCTTTACCACGTCCTGCTACTTTAGTATTAATGGTAATTTTACCTGAACCTGGAGCTAATAAAACTCTAGCAACAGATTTTTTACGTCTTCCAAGACCTTTATAGTTTACTGCCATATTGCGATCTCTCCTATTATTTTCTACCATTTAAAGTTAAAACTTGTGGGTTTTGTGCAGCGTGTGGGTGTTCTGAACCAGTATAGATGAATAATTTCTTAAGGATTTGACGACTTAAACGGTTTTTTGGTAACATACCTTTAACCACACGAGTAATTAATTCTTGGGAATAATTATCGATCATTTCTTGACCACTACGGGTTCTTAATCCGCCCATGTAGCCACTGTGGTTGTATCAGTTTTCTTTTTCAGCTTTGTTTCCACTTAATTTAACGTTTTTTGAATTGATAACGATTACGTAGTCACCACAGTCAACGTTTGGGGTGAATGATGGTTTATTTTTACCACGTAATGTATCTGCTAATAAAACTCCTAAACGACCTAAGATTAAGTCGCTAGCATCAATAACATATCATTGTCTTGATGCTGCAGCAGCTTCTTTCTTTAGCATTGTTGATTTTTGCATAAGAATTTCTCCGACGATTTTTTATTTTAATAAAAATGTGGATTTAATAGATGTAACTAAATTATTATATCAACGAATAAAAAAACCCATGAAAATTTAGGATTTTATTTAAGATTTCTCACTTCTAAAATCACTTTTAACTTAATTAAAATAAAATAATAAATATTAAAGGAGAATTTATGAAATACGAACGCAATTATGACATCTACTTAGATGATGATGACCAAGATCAATTAGATGCTCCTGTCGCTTTAAAAACCTTAATTAACGATTATTATGCTGCCAAAAAGACCATTTCTAACAACCCTTATGGTTGTGTAGATGAAATCATTAGCAACAATTTAAAAAACAATATTGAATACTATTTAGAAGAATTAATGAGTTTAGATGAAACAGCCTTAAGTTTTGATCAAAAAATTTGAAAAGATAGTTTTGTTTTTAATTTAACCTTAGAATATACCAACTACAACTTAGAAACTCGCTTCCTTGGTGGCAATCCGAGTGATATGGATAAGTGTTTCCCATTAAGTTATTACAACTTATGAGTGGTCGATAATTTAAATGACGCTCTTGACGTTTTTGAACGAGATGTGGCTAATAACATTGTTTATTGTGATAAAAAACCAGTTCTTAGTGAAAATAAAATGAAGCGTTTTAGTTTTAAAATGAACGCCTATTTACAATATTTATTAACCTTACAAAATAACTTAACCCAAGGGATGTTATACAACGTGATTCCGTGTCGGATTGTGGCGAGATTAACAACCCGAAACTTATTAGTTAACTTATATCCCAAAGAATTAAGTTATTTTGCAATCAACCAACAATTAACTCATTCTGTTCCATCTGAATTCCAAACCAACTATGCTTTAAAATATATTGATTTAGTGAATGATGAAAAATATAGCCAATTAGCTCACCAAATCCAAAGCCAATTAAATAACTTTATTAACTTTTATTTAAGAGACTATGTCCCTTATTGTTTAACAAGCGAAAACAGTTATGGGGGTGATAATGATGAATTATTCATCTTTGATGCACAACAACGTATGGAAGTGGAACAAACTTATGTTTATAAAGATGACCAAAATCACCTTCATTACATTTATGGATTAGGTTTAACTGACCATGACTTAAATGCTAAAGGGGTTGGTTTAAGTGGCATGAAATCTCACCAATTTAGTGGTCAAAACTACTACCAACACTATTTAGATATTTGTTCCACTACTCAATATGAACCTGCTAAAATCTTTAAGATTGGTTATGATTTAACCTTAACAACATATCACAAAATGGAATTAATTGCTCAAGCCGTCGCTGATTTATTAAAAGATGACCACGGTAATTGAACCCCAACCATTAGCTTTGACCCTGATGGGATTGGTCCTCAATTACCAAGTCCCGTTAAATGCAATATTTTAGTTAATAACCAATTAAACTTAAGTGAATTTAACAAGTGATTGAACCAAGAAAATAGTTTCTTTGGTCGGGAAGTTGATTATTGATCACAAGCTAAGATTGATCAAACTAAAGCTGACCCATCTTATAGTCAATACTACCAACAATTAATTGCGGCTGGTTATGAACCTTGATTAAACCAAACTCACGTAGATAACAAAACTAATGCGATTAGTGGTCCCCAAGCCTTTGCTGGAGCTTTAAGTTCCATGGCAAGTGCGAATGATTTTAAACACCAAGTTACTGATTATTTACATTCTTATTTTTATCCAATTAATCAAGACTATCAAATTCTTCCTTATAACATTGCAGTTCAAGAAATTTGAGGAGCTGGTCAAGAAGGTTTAAATATGTTTGGGTACAACATTAACCCATACTATAGTGAACATAAATGAGCCTTCCCAAGTTTTATTATTCACGAAGCAGTGCCTGGTCACCATACCCAATTAGCTTATTGAACCAAATACTTTAAGGGTACTAAAGATGAAAATAATAAACCTGTCCCTTACTTTAGTTCAACAGGGTTCCATGAAGGATGAGCCGTCTTTATGGAATGATTTGGAGCTCAAGCGAATATTTATGGTTTAAATATTGTTGATGGTGCTATCAAATACGAAGACAATGTTCCTAACTTAGTTTTCAATTTAGATAACATTCAAACCGTTCAAAATGGTTTCTATTACCAATTAGCTAAACAAGCAGCTAACACAGATGTTTTAAATAACCCAGACCAATTATTAACCACTGCTTTAAAATTAGCTAAATTATTAACCTTTTATGGTTATTTAAACGCTAGTCAATTAAGAAATATCCGTTTGGTCGTAGATACTTGTTTACACGCTGATTTTGACACTAAAACCAAAGATATTCAAGCATTATGTTCTGTTCAAGATGTCCGTCACTTTATTAACAAATATAGTGCTATTGGTATTGGTGATCAAATGAATGAATCCAAACGTTATTTAGCTTGACCAGCCCAAGCAACTAGTTATATGTTAGGTAAATCGGTTTTCCAACAATTATTTAGTAGTATTTGTGATAAATATCTGAAAGAAAACGGTACTCCTTTCTTTAACTATGCTCAAGCCAATAATGCCAACACAGGGCCTTTATTTGACTTAATGTTACGTAATGGTGAAATTCCATTAAACGTGTTAGTTAAATACATTCAAGCCGTTTATAAACTTTAAGTTGGATTCTTAATCAAACAAAAACAATAACAAAGGGTTGTTCCTTTGCTATTGTTTTTTTATATGTTGGAATCGGTGTCTAACAGCCACTGCAACTTGGATCCATTACCGTGTCATACATTAAATGGTTTCATTTCTTAATGATTTTAAGTAATAACTTGACTTGGTCAAGGTTAGTGGATGCTTCAATGGTTTTGGAAATTAAACGCCCTCATTTTGCTCTGACTACAGGCATTTCTAACAAATATCCATTATCTAAAATTGCATCTTCAATGCGAATATCACTTAAGGTTTGATCATTACCTAATAAATCAGCAAGGTCATGTTTGAAGCCATAAAAATAATATTTTAAGTTTTCAACCCGTTCTAAACTATTTTCTTCTTGACAAGTAACGATTGTGACATTGTCTATTAATTCATGACTAACCTTATCAATTTGTTCTAAAAGTTCTTTCATCTTTATCTCTTTCTTGGTTAATTAATTAGTTTAATTGTATTACACAATTAAAAGATAAAAATCAACTTGTCATTAACAAAACAAAAATCAAACCTTTTATGTGTAATTATCATCATGGTTTGATTTTAAATTATACTTATTGGACTTTTAAATTAATATAACTGAATGATTCATACACATTTTCAATGTGTTCAAGGGTTCGTTCAATACTTCGGAAGACTCCAATAAAATCAATCAAGATTTTATTGTCATCATCACAGTTTAAACATTCAAAGTTTTTAATGGAGTTCCGTAATTTTTCTTTAATATATTTTTCAATATCTCTTAAGTTTTCCCGATAGAAATGGAAAGTATCCATCGCTGATTCAGTTAAGAATTTTTCTTGACTAGCAATTAACAACCCAACTACCCGACTATAGACTTCTTTGGTAGTAATAATTAATTGGTCATTAACTTTTCTTTTTTCAAAGAAGGTAGCAATCGATTCGGCATAGTCACTAACCCGTTCAATGTCCCGAATGGAGTTAATAATTGCAATCACATAGCGTAAGTGTGAAGCACGGGGTTGGTCTTTTTGAATAATTCACATGGCTTGATCTAATAAATCAGAATACATCCCGTCAATCATGCCTTCATAAGTTCCAATCTTTTCAAAAAGAACTTCAAAGTTTGGATCATCAGCTTCTAAGTAATCTAAAATGGTTTTATGTTCAACAATCGCTGTGGATAAATAATCATTAAATTGTCGAAATAAATCTCGTTCAGATTCACGCATCATAAAATAATTTGTTGACATCATTGTTCCTTTCTAGAATTTACCGTTGATGTAATCACGGGTTTTCTTTTGAGTTGGTTTCGTAAAGATATTTTTAGTGGTATCGTATTCAATTAAGTTACCCTTATAAAAGAAAGCAGTTAAGTCACTAACCCGCTGAGCTTGGGTCATTGAGTGGGTGACTAAAATAATGGTATATGATTCTTTCAGTTTTAAGATTAACTCTTCCACTTTGGAAGTGGCAATAGGGTCAAGGGCACTGGTTGGTTCGTCCATTAACAACACGGTTGGTTTCATGACAATTGCCCGAGCAATACATAAACGTTGTTGTTGACCCCCTGATAACCCTGAACCTGGTTTATCTAAGTCATCTTTTACTTCGTCTCATAAAGCAGCGTCTTTTAAAGCGTTTTCGACCAATTCATCTAAAACTTCTTTATCTTTAATGCCTTGCGAGCGTGGTCCATAAGCAACGTTGTCATAAATGCTCATTTCAAATGGAGTCGCTTTTTGGAACACCATCCCAACCTTAGTTCTTAACTCCAAGGTTGATAATTTCTTAGACTTAATGTTTTGACCATTAAATCAAATATCACCCTCAGTAACAATCCCTGGAATAATATCGTTCATGCGATTTAAACTTCTTAATAAAGTGGATTTCCCACACCCTGATGGGCCAATAAAAGCCGTAACCACATTCTTAGGAATTTGCATATTAATCCCAAATAAAGCTTGTTTAGTTTTATTAGCATATCATAACCGAAAGTTATTGATTTCAAAGACATTATCAGGATTAAAGTTCGGATTCAATTTATCTCTTGTCACTAAGATTTGGTGACGATATTCTTTATATAACTTCTTGTTTTGACGGGACAACTTACTTAAAATAACAATCTTTTTATATCAAGCGACCCCATGCAACAAGTTATAGATTTCACAAGCACTTAATTTATTTAAAGCCTCTTTTTTAATATAACGAATATCCATTCCATCCGTATTAATTAATTGGTCAATTTGGTTATTAACATTTTTATCGTCACTATTTAAATTAGTACCAGCATCTGGTCCAATTGAAATGTTATTAATGACTTTATCATTAGTTTCTAATAAGTTATATTCTTTTGATCAATCGGTCATGTTAGGCTCCTACGATATTGTTTAAAATGTTAATTTCTTGGTTTGAGACATATTTAATTTTAATTAAACGGTGTTTGTAGAACATCGCTTTATTGACGCTTGGGTCAAGGTTTAAAGCTTGGGCTTGTTCTTCACTTAAGATTAGTTTGTGACCAAATAATTGCTTTTTGTATTGGGACATTGGAATTTCTGGTTTGAGTTTTCAAGCCACTAATTGGTAATTTCATCAGCTTTGGATGTTTTTCATTCAGTTTGGTAAGGCTGGTAAAATGACGTGGCCAATTAAGGTTAACACAATCACTAAGAATAAAGTAACTAAAGCACTTTCGTACATGATGTTGTTAGCCAAAATCGCATTCGTAGCATTTAATTGGGCATAAATCCGTGTGGTTAAAGTTTGACCAGGATTCATTAACGAAATGGTGGAAGCACTCGTTAACCCTGCTGTTAAATACAATGGAGCGGTTTCGGCTAAAATCCGTCCGATGGTTAAGATAGTGGTGGAAACAATCCCTTTAAAAGCTTGTGGTAAGACCAATTTAGTAATGGTTTCTCATTTGGAAGATCCTAATCCATAAGCACTAGTTCGGATTTCCATTGGGACCGCTTCTAATACTTGTTGAATAGAACGGGTAAAGGTTGGTAAGATAACTAATAATAAGGTTAAGGCCCCTGCTAATAACGAGGTTCCTAATTTACCACCTGAACTAATCCCACAGGTTTGAATAAAGAACGCTAACCCAAACATCCCAAATAAAATGGATGGGGTTGCTCCTAATGAGTCAATAAAGAAAAAGATTGTTTTCTTTAATGGACCTTCTTTAGCATATTCATTTAAATAAATTGCAATTAATAACGAAATTGGTAACCCTAATGCAATCGTAATCACAATTAACAATAAGGTGTTTAAGGTTGCTTGACCAGTGGTGTCTTTGCCATATTTAAAAATGGTTGAAGTTGGTAAGACTGCTGCTTGGAACCCACCAATTAAAATATCAAGACTAATTCAACATAAGAACCCAAAGGCAATCACTAAACAAAAGACTTCTCAAAACATCTTATAACCAGAATAGAAATATAAGGTTTTGTTCTTTTCAATTCGGGTCGTGACATAGCGATTCATTTCTTGTTCACAGTTTTGTTTAGTTAATTGAATGTTAGATTTATAGGTCATCTTTTCTCATAAGATTGAGATTTGATGGGGGATAAACAGAACCACATTGGCGACTTGAGATTGGAATTTCATTCACTTAGCAGATGGGTTTTTGGCTTTTTGCTTGGTAAAATACATTGCTAAAGCGTTTAAGATCATCACAATCACAAACAGAATAATTCCAAAGGCATATAATAACCCAATTAAACCTGGATTGCCGCTTTCAGCAAACATGTTAGCAGCAATTAAAACCCCTAATGGTCGTAACGCACTTTCAAGAACATTAGCTCCACTATTGAAAATGGAATTGTAACTATCACTGGATAAAATCATGGATAACGCCATGGTTTCTCCAATTGCTCTTCCTAAAGCAATAAAGATAGCCACAATAATCCCGCCCCGACATTCTTTTCTAAAGACTTTATAAATGGCGTGAGTCTTAGTATTTCCTAAGGCAATTGAGTTATTAATAAAGGTGGTATCCACCCCATCATAGGTATTTAAAGTTAATGACATGATGGTTGGTAATAACATAAATGCTAACATCAATAACGCTGTAATAATTGAATATTGAACATCAGCATTAAAGATATTACTTAACACCTTCCCTAATGACGCACTGGCAAATAACCCAAACATAACTGAAGGAATACCAGCCATAGTTTCAATGGCAACCCGTAACGTTTTTTGGAGTTTCGGTGACTTAACCCGAAACTTAATAAAGGTAGCCGTTTTAATCGCTAGTGGCACTGCCACTAACATTGCCCCAAACACGACCAATAAAGTAATCGATAATGGCAGCCAAACTGAAGCTAAGTTTTCAGATAAATCATATTTAGCTGAAAACAAGATGGATGCACCATATTCTTGTCACCCTGGAATTGATTTATAAATAATAAATCCGATTAAAGCGATAAACACTAAACTCAAGATTCAGGCAGCGATTTTACTAACAATCTTAGCCCCTTGATTTAACCGAATTTTTAATTCAATAGTTTGTTTTAAAGTTTTGGTTTTTCGCTTCATACTATTTGTTTCCCGTGGTTAGTTGGTCCTGGTCTGGTGGGGTTGGGTTGGCTCCATATAACACCCCGTTTTGAATACGACTGGTGAATCGTTGCGTATCCATTTTAGCTAATAAATTAAAGTCAGAAATATAGAAGGCTTGAATGAATTTATTTAAACGGTCTTGTTTGATTTTTTCACTCTCATTTGCATTAATATCTCAAATATCCACATCCCGATTTCTTGTCATAGAAAGAATTTGATCTCTTGATAATGGAGCATAACCTTGCTGTTCAAACATGTTAATTCCATCAGCAGTCGGATCGTTTTCAATCAATGGTTGATTGGTGGTATTTTTGCCATCCTGACTTTCTCTTAATAAATAATTAATAAAGTCAATTAAATAAGGTTTTGGTAGCCCATCATTGGGAATATTAATCATCACATTGAATGGTCGATACCATTGATAATCCTTGGCAATTTGAGCAGCATCTAAATAAGGTGCTTGGTTGCGATTTTGAATAATATCATGGCCGTTATATCAAGCCACATCAAACCCTTGGTTTAAGATTTCATTCAAGTTTTGGGACACAAACCCTGATGATAAATAAATAATTTTTCCAGCTCGTTGATTTGCTTCACCACCTAATAACGTGTTTCAGGCTTGACTATTAGATTCATTGGTGGTTTGAACATAAGCTCCATAACTACCTTCACCTAACGACTTTTTAATGGTATTATTATATGCTTGTTTTTGGTCATCAGTTCAACCACTCATATCTGGACTTAAGTGGCTATCATGATAGAAAGCATCAGCGGTTCCTGAGGCATTAGCACCCCCAGCTCTCACATAGGGTTTTAAAGAAATATTCCCTTTTAGTTGGGTATTATTATTCCCTTTATTAATTAAATCTAATAAGTTAAATTGTTGATACCCACTAAATGCAGCAAATAAATCAGCAATATTATTGTGATTTAAATTTAAATGCACATTATCAGGTAATCCTTGACGTGAATAAACGATTGCAATCGCATCTCACGCAATTGTAATCGTTTTGGTTTGACTATTTTTAGCTTGACCACCCCATCAGTTACTAAATTCTTGGTTGGGGTTTAAATAATATTGGCGTTGGTCGTCAGTAGTGGTGGTATATAAAGAATGATTGACTTGGTCAGGTTCAATCGTTTCATCTTTTAAAGCGTCATCAAAACGCTTAGTCACTGGTTCGCTGACCCCAATTCGTTCTGGTGAAGGCATTTTAGAAGCCATCCCCATATCTTTTAATCCGTGAGCGATTTCAGAAATTCCCATTCCTGAACCCCCCACGTTGGCAATCACATCAGCAGTCGTAAAGTTTTTACTTAACTCTTGGATCAAAGGTTGGACCGAACTGGATCCCGAAGCAAAAATTAACGGTGTGTGTGATCAATCCACACTCGTTCCGACAATTAAAGAAAGAATTCCTACCCCGACTACTGATCACGCAATCGGTTTCGCAATGTTTTTTTTCATAAATTATTTAGTTATATTAATCCGATTATAGACAGGCACTGATGGATTCACTTTGACATTGTCCATCACATGAACATTAGTTAAAGATTCTCAATCAGTAATTAAACTGAAGTTTAATTGAGTTGCAATAGCTTGACTACCATCAATTAAGATTGGACTTAAGATGTTGGTTGTCACATAAGCCACATAGGCTAAGTGAGCTAACAAACTGTTTAATTGGGCTATTGCTCCATTTTTATATAATTCTCAAGGCTTATTGTTTTCAATGTATTTATTCGCTTCTTTGACTAATTCAATCACACTTTTAGCCGCTTCTCCTAATTGGAAACTGGACACTTGTTGATAAACGTTACTAATAGTGCTATTAATTAATTCATCTAAAGCAGCATCATCAGCTAATTGATTGGTGGTTCAGACAGGAACGATTCCATCACAATATTTGTTTAACATTCCAATTAAACGGGATGCTAAGTTCCCAATATTATTAGCTAAATCAGCATTGAATAATTCAATTAATAAATCTTCATTGAAAACCCCGTCTTTATCGGTTGGTAAAGCTTTAATTAAATAATATCTTAAAGCGTCCCGACTAAATTTATCACAAACTTGAACAGGGTCAATGACATTGCCTAAACTCTTACTCATCTTCCCTTCTTTAGTCACAATTCAACCGTGACTTAAGATGGTTGTTGGTTCGTTAAGATTTAAATATTTCAACATGATTGGTCAATAAATACAGTGGAAACGGGTAATTTCTTTACTCATTAAATGGACTCGTTCCCCAGCTGGATTTTGTCAGAATTCATCAAAATCATGGTGGTGGTCTGAATTATAACCAAGTGGTGTTAAATAACTTAATAAAGCATCTAATCAGACATAAACTACATGTTTTGGGTTTTCTCTGATTGGAACCCCTCACGAAAAGGTTGCCCGACTAATTGATAAATCAGTTAAATCATTTAAGAAGTTATTGGTTAATTCTTTAATCCGATCTTCAGGAATGACTAAGCCTGGGTGGTCAGCGTAAAATTGTTTCAATCAAGCTACTTGATTCGAAACTTTTAAGAAATAACTTTCTTCATCCCGATAGGCTAATTCATGACCAATCTTACATCTTTTAGTTCCATTGTCATTCACAATGTCACTATCAGTAATGTTTTCTTCACAACTGACACAATAATAACCACGTCACTTATCTAAATAGATGTGACCATCATTTAATAATTGACTAAAAGCTTTTTGAACGGCTTCTTCATGGTTAATGTTGGTGGTTCTAACAAAGTGGGTGTAATTAATCCCTAATTTGGTTCATAAATTGACGAATACAGATGAAAAATTATCAACATATTGTTTGGGAGTTAAGTTGGCTTTTTTAGCATTGGTTTCAATCTTTTGACCGTGTTCATCGGTCCCTGTTACAAAACAGATTTCATAACCAAATAACTTTTTATAGCGAGCTAACACATCAGCAATAATGGTTGAATAAGCGTGGCCTAAATGTGGTTTGCCACTTGGATAATAAATTGGTGTTGAAATATAAAATGTCTTTTTCATAATTGATATTTTACTAAACTAATAAAGAAATTGCGGTTTTTTGATAAATTTATTGTTTGGTTGGGGTTGGATTCACTTTTTTGTTTTCTTGACTGTAATGGTTCATCTTGGTTTCATTAGCATTATTGAAATCAGGAAAATAAAAGTGCATCTTGACTAATTCATCAGGTAAATATTGTTGGTCTAATCAGTGGTTAGGGAATTGGTGGGGGTTGATATAACCACCGATGCCAAGCTTAGAAGCAGACTTATAGTGAGCGTCCCGAATATGTAAGGGGATTGGATAGACTTCGCCGTTTTCAATGGCTGCTAAGGCTTTATCAATGGCATTATTAGCACTACATGATTTTGGTGATAAACACATTTCAATGACAACATTAGCCAACATCTTATGACATTCAGGAAATCCAACCTGTTGGGCAGCTTCACACGCCAACACAACTTTCATACATAAAGCAGAGTTCGCTAACCCAATGTCTTCATAAACCACGCACATTAACCGACGACAAATCGTTTTTAAGTCCCCAATCTTAATTAACCGAGCCAAATAATATAAACTGGCATCAACATCACTCCCCCGAATACTTTTATGCAAAGCACTCTTTAAATCATGGAACTCATCACTATCATACCCACCCACAAAAAATGACTGCATACAAGCTCGTTGAATCACTTCTTGATCAATCTTCACATCACTATATAAATTCATTAAGATGTCTAAAATATTTAGTGCTGCTCGTACATCACCATTGGCACTATTAGCAATTAATTGAATCGCTTCACTATCAATATCTAAATTAGCACAATACTGGTCAACAATTTTAGTTAACCCAGCTACCATTTCTTTATGGTTAATGGGTTCTACTTGCACAATGTTTGCTCGGCTTCTTAAAGCAGGGTTTAATACAAAAAATGGATTCTCAGTGGTAGTAGCAAACATATAGATATTTTCATTTTCCAATAAGGACAATAAAATATCTTGTTTGTCTACATTCATCCGATGAATTTCTTCAATAATGATAATGTATTCAGTGGAAAGTTTAGCTGAATTAATGATGTTCATTAATTTAGATTTATTATCAATGGAAGCATTAAAAATTGAATGGGGAATATTTAAATCATTGGCTAAAGCACAAGCGAGTGTGGTTTTGCCAATCCCTGGGTTCCCATAAAAAATTAAAGAAAAGATTTTTTTGGTTTGGACCATTCTAGTTAAAAGACCAAGCTCGTCTAAAAGTTTGGTTTGACCAATAATATCTTTTAAAGAGCTTGGACGAATTAAAGTCGCTAACGATTGTTTACTCATGATTTTGATTTCCATTCATACTAATTAACTGTTGGTAAACATCTGATTTTTTAAGATTATATTTATTGGCTAATAATTTGGCTTTGTCTTTAGGTTTTAAAGTTTGATCAAAAACAATTTCATCTTGGGTTCAATCAGTAGTGGTGGTTGGTGCTTGAATAATGGTATTGTCAATAATGATGACGAATTCACCCCGTAAGTCAATGATGTCAATTTGATTTAATAAATCATTAATAGGCATCCGATAAACTGTTTCATGTAATTTGGACAATTCTTTGGTAACGGCCACGATGACATTGCCAAACACTGCTTGAATATCTTTTAAGGTTTCAACTAAACGGTGAACTGATTCATAAACAATAAAGGTGGTGGCTAACTGTTGGTATTGACTTAATTGTTTTTGACGTTTGGCACTTGTTCTTTCTAAAAACCCTAAATACATAAAGGTGTTGCTTGGAATCCCACTCACCACTAACCCGTGAATGGCTGCACAAGGTCCATTGACAACGTCAACCTTAATTTGGTGTTCATAACAAGCCACAATTAAGTTATAGCCTGGGTCATTAATAATTGGATAGCCAGCGTCACTCACTAACCCAATCGCATCATATTGATCAAATAAATCTAAGACATAATCTAATTTTTCGTGTTCATTAAATTTATGGTACGAGACAAAACACTTATCACTATAGTCAATCTCTAATTGTGATAATAAGTTTTTTGTGGTTCTCGTGTCTTCACATAATAAACACTTTAAATTAGTTAAGGTCGTAATTGCTAACCCACTACATTCTTGGATATTTCCAATTGGGGTAGCAATTACATATAATTGTGCATTTGTCTTATTCATATTTTAAAAGGCCTTTAATTTGATCAAAGGTTAAGTTTAGCATATTTAACCGTTTAAACAATTGCTTATTGTTAGCATAACTAATATGCAATTGGTGACATAAATAGATGCGTTTGGATTTATTGTTAATAAAACCTAAATCTACATAGTCATTCCAACTAAGAGATTGGTTGTCTTTTTGATAAGTAAACCGTTGGGATAAAGCTTTCATTAACGCTTCAGGTTTAGCTTCCGCCACCCCGATTTTTTTAGCATGTGCAACCATGTCTTGCTTACTAATAAAGCATTGGTCAAAGCAAGTCAAAGATTCACAAACAATTTTTCGAATCTTTTCACCTGCTAAATCAGGATCAGTAAAGACGATAATTCGTTTGTGTTGAGAGATGGCTTGAATCGTTTTGATAACATCTTTTTTGCACCGATAACCATCGGTTTCAATAGTTTCGACTTCAAATAAAGATTTGAGTTTAGCAGTATCAGTTTTCCCTTCTACTACAATCACCCCATCAATAATTGGTTTATTTGTTACCATTTAATTTATTGTTAATCTTTTCTACTTTAGCGTATTTAGCGGCATCAAAGACATGGGTCATGGAACCAGTTCCATCACTATAAATCCGACAAGCAGCTACTAATGGTTTGGCAATATTTACTTGGGTAATGCCTTCTACTGGTTCTCTTTCAATGGTGTTAGTGACAAAGACTTCCGTAATGGTGCCATCAGCAATCGCAGCTTGGAATTTAGGTAAGCAATCACGGTTAAATAACGCATGGGTTGCTAAAACAAAGATTCTTCTAGCTCCTAAACTCTTAATTAATTTAGCGTTGGCTAACATGGTGCCCCCAGTATCAATCATGTCATCTACGATGATACAGTCACGGTCTTTGACTTCACCTAAAATGTTACAGATTTCAACTTTATTAGCTTCTGGACGGCGTTTATCCACAATCGCTAAATCTCATTTAAATGAGTCACTAATTTCCCGACTACGTTTAGTTGAACCATAGTCTGGTGACACTACTGTAATCTTTTCTAAATCATGGTGTTTTTTTAATAAAGCTGAAATTAAAGTTCAGCTGGCTTCAAGATTATCAAAGGGAATATCAAAGAACCCTTGGGTTTGAGCACTATGTAAATCAAAAGTTAAGATACGATCAGCACCTGCTTTAGTTAATAAGTTAGCTACTAATTTAAATGAAATTGGTTCTCTTGCTTTTGACTTACGGTCTTGACGGGCATACCCTAAATATGGACAAATCAAGTTAACTGATTTAGCACTGGCTCTTTTTAAAGCGTCAATGGCAATTAATAATTCCATTAAATTGTCATTGACTGGCCGACAAACTGATTGAATAATAATGACGTCTTTACCACGAACATTACACATTGGTACGACTAAGACTTCATTATCAGCGAAATGACTGACTTTCATTTCACCAAATGGGATGTTTGCTAATTCAGCAACCTCTTTTGCAAGTTTAGCACTTGCTGTTAATCCAAAAACGATACTATTTTGCATTTTTTATATCCTATGAAACTTCTATTTTAATTTTACTAAATAAATAATAATTAAGTATAATATTATTTGTCATTACAATATTTGATAGCGAACCATGTCAGGCCAGAAATGGAGCAGCATTAAGCATGTTCATCTATGTGTAGTGACAATTTTTATTGCTTGCTAGCCTTAGTTAAGGTTAGTCTTTTAAAAACAAAATATCTGTTGGATAAAACCAAACAGATATTTTTTTATTGTTGATCTGAAATTATGGGTTTTCGTTTATATGAACTAAAAAAAGAACGAAGTGGTAGTTAGGCCCTGAAAATAGGGTTACAAACTCCACTGATAATTTCAAATTTTGCTAATGAGGTTTGTTGCTAGAATCCAATTTTATAATAAAGCCACCTTTATCTTAAAATTGCTTGATTATTATATAAAAGAAGTCGGTTTAAAATGTGTTTTTTAAAAAATAAAGCGATTATTTAAGGCTTCGGTGTATTAGGTGTAAAAAAAGTTCTTGCAAAAGCAAAAAAATCAGTTTTTTTGACAAAAAATAAATTTTTATATGCTTATAATTTTTCTTAGTAAAACAAAGAAAAACCTATACATAGGATAAAAGAAATGAAAGTCAAATTACTTAGAAACTTAGGTATTGCTACTGGAGCAATTGCTTTATTTGCTATACCTACAGCTGTTACTGCCGTTTCATGTAGTAATAGCGAATCTAGCAGTAGTGAAACTACTACTACTGAAAACGAACTTAGTTCTGTTCAACAAGCTGCTTTAAATGAAGCTGTAGCAACTTTTGAACACGAACGTGAAACTACTGAAGTTTTATTACCTTCTAAAATTAATGAAAGTCAAGAACTTAAAACTTCATTAGTTACTAATTTAAACGTTGTTCTTCAAAACAGCAATTTCAGTGGCGTAACTAACCCAGTAATTTCAGTTAGCTTTAGTTACCCAGACAAAATTGATAACTGAGCAGCAGCACCATTAACAACAACCATTACTTTTGCTGATCAAGTTACTTTTGCTTCCGATGTTACTAATGCTAACGGACACACAATTTCAACCACTGTTGAAGTTAACATTCAAGGTATTCACGACGCCCAAGAAGCTATTCATCACAAAACTATTAACCAAGACAGATACCAAGCATTAGCGACAGCTGTTACTAGTTTTGTTACAACAAACCAAGCCCAATTATTACCAAACATCACTGATAAATCTACTCAAGCAACTAACTTACAAACCCAATTAAATACCGTTCTTAGTGAAAATGGTTTTAGTGGCATTGAAACACCTGTAGTTCAAGTTGCTTTCAGTTATCCAACTGACATTGCTAACCCAAGTGAAGCACCATTAACTACAACTGTCACTTTTGCACCAGGTGTTTTATTTGGTGAAAATGTTTCTCACAATGACCAAACTATTAGTTTTGTAAATAATATTAATGCAGATAGTTCATTTATTACT
>JAHHTK010000004.1 GCA_020024695.1 Ureaplasma sp.
ACGATGCAGAAGTTAAAGCTGAAGAAGAAGCAGCAGCAGAAGCAGCTAAGACAATCAACGCTGATCGTGCAACATTAATCAACAGTACCGTTGATGCATTCGTAAAAGAATCAAATAAAGGTGATGCATTATTACCAAGTAAAATTGAAAGCTTTAATAAAGATGCATTAGTTGCTAAATTAAACGAAGCTCTTAAAACTAGTGGATTAACTGTTGAAAATCCAGTTGCAAGTGTATCATTTGCTTATCCAGAAAAAATTGATAACTATTCTGAAGCACCTTTAACAGTTACTATTGCATACGCTGAAGGTGTTAAATTCGCTGAAGGTGTTACAGCAAATTCAGTTTCAGTTGTTTTAGATATTAAAGCAGCACACGATGCAGAAGTTAAAGCTGAAGAAGAAGCAGCAGCAGAAGCAGCTAAGACAATTAGTCCTGAACGTTTTGCTGCAATTGAAAGAAGCAGTAGATAAATATGTTACTGAAAATGCAAAAACTTTAAAAGAAGGTAAATTAGAAGATACAACAAATTTAGTTGAATCCTTAAATGTTGCAATTAAATCAATTGAAGGATTTAGCTCAGATATTGCATCTCCAGTATCAAGTATTGAAGCAACAGTTGAAAAAGTAGTATCCCCTGCAGCAAGAGAAGCAGTTGAAAATACAGAACAAGCTGCAAATAATAAGGCAACATTAAAAGTTACTATTAAATACGCTGAAGGTGTTATTTATACAGAAGAACAAAATTCAATTACTAGTCAAGAATTTGAACTTAGTGTAGAAAATCCTCAACAAGTACCTGAAGAAGAAACCAATAAAGAAAATGGTGAACAAACAGGTGATAAAGGTGAAGACAATAAACAAGACCAACCATCAAATGGTGATACAACAGAAAGTGGAAATACTTCTGGAAGCACTAGTGAAGGTGCAGAAGAAAATAACAACCAAGAAAATGCAGATGGTGAAGAATCAGCTGCACCAGGTAGTGAAGCACCAGCAAGAAACTAAGATTAATTTGTACTAATTTAATTTTTAGATAATTCTTATCATAAAACTCCAACTACACGATTATGTGCAGCTGGAGTTTTCTTTTATCTTGTTTCTAATTAATTATTTATTCTAAGAACCAACTAAGATAAATATATCTATTCATCTTTAGTTTGGTTTCTTTTTTCTTTTGCAAATTCTTTTTTAGTTTTCTTAAGATTCATTTCTAGTTCAAGATCAATAATAATATCTCTTAACTTTGCTGCTTTTTCATAGTCTCTTTCTTTAGCAGCATCAAGCATTTGTTTAGTTAAATCCTTAATAATACTTTCTTTATCTTTTTTAGAACTAGATTTCTTAAATTTATCAACATCTTCATTTTTCAGGACTGATAAATCTTCCCGAATTGATTTTTCAATTGTCTTAGGAATAATATGATGTATGCGGTTGTATTCTTCTTGAATTTCTCGTCTTCGTTTAGTTTCTTCAATTGCTAAATGCATTGCTAGAGTAATTTCATCAGCATACATAATGACTTTCCCACTCGCATTTCTTGCAGCCCGACCAATAATTTGAATTAAGGCTTTTTCACTTCTGAAAAAGCCTGGTTTATCGGCATCAAAGATGGCAATTAAACTTACTTCGGGAATATCAATCCCTTCTCTTAATAAGTTAATCCCTACTACCACGTCATAAAGACCTCTTCGTAAGTCATTTAAGATCTTACTTCGTTCTAAGGTCTTTAATTCATTATGTAAATAGGCGGCTTTAATATTATTATTCTGCAAGAACTTAGTTAATTCTTCAGCCATTCTAATTGTCATGACATTTAAGAAACTACGTTCATTTTTAGCAATTTGCTTACGAATTTGTTCTAACACATCATCCATTTGATTCTTAGTTGGATGGACTTCAATCACAGGGTCTAATAAACCTGTTGGCCGAACAATCTGTTCTACAATCATATGGTGACTCTTATCAATTTCATAAGGGTTAGGGGTTGCTGAAACATAAATAGTATCACATTGCTTTGCTTCAAATTCATCAAACATTAACGGACGGTTATCAGCTGCACTTGGCAAACGGAACCCATATTCAATTAAAGTTTGTTTTCGGCTCCGATCAGTCTCATACATCCCTTTAATTTGAGGAATTGTCATATGACTTTCATCAATGATTAAAAGTCATGGTTCTTTCTCGAAATAACTAAATAAAGTAAACGGAGTAGAATGTGGTTTGCGACCCTCTAAATAAACAGAATAGTTTTCAATCCCACTACAATAGCCAAACTCTAATAATGATTCCATATCCCAGCGGGTTCGTTGTTCAATTCGTTCGGCTTCAAGGGGTTTGCCTAACTGATTAAAGTATTTCACTCGTTCTTGCATTTCTTGTTCAATGGCTTTTAAGCCATGATCAAAGAAATCATAGTCAGCGACATATTCATCAGCAGGGTATACAACATAAGCGTCTAGTTTTTCGATAATAGTTCCGTTTAAGGCATCCCGTTTAATAATCGATTCAATTTCATCCCCAAAGAATGAAATTTGAATCGAATACTTTTCATCATACCCTGTGACAATCTCAATAATGTCTCCATTTTGACGAAAGGTCCCTGCTTGAAGATTATCCATGCTTCGTTCATAATGTAATCTTACTAAGCCTTCTCGGACCTGTTTCATGGAGATTTCTAAGCCTACCTTCAAAAACATTTTATATTTCACAAAGCTCTCAGGGCTTGAGGAAATATAAATAGAAGCTACTGAAGCAACCACAATCACATCATCATAGTTAACTAAGCTATTTAAGGTAGACAAACGCATCATTTTAATTTCATCGTTTGCTTTAGAACTCTTTTCAATATAGGTATCAGTCCGAGGCACATAGGCTTCAGGTTGGTAATAGTCAAAGTAGGACACGAAATATTCCACATGGTTGTGTGGAAATAATTCCTTGAGTTCTGAATATAGTTGAGCAGCTAAGGTTTTATTATGTGCAATAACTAAGGCTTTCTGATTATTCTTTTGAATAATATTCGCCATCGTAAAGGTTTTACCTGTCCCTGTTGCTCCCAACAAGACTTGTTGGTGCACGCCATCCTTTAAATTTTCATAAAGTTCATAAATTGCTTTTGGTTGGTCTCCAGCTGGGGCAAACGGACTAGTTAATTGAAACCGAGGATGGTTTTGATCATGCAATAACGGTAAGTCTTTAATTTTAGTTTTTCAATCTTGTTCCATAAGTTATACCTAAGAAAAAATCATGTCAAAAAGACACGATTTTAACCATTTATTTATTTATTTATTATTATTGTTGACTTGATGTAAATCAAGTTCATCATTAACAATGTCAGCAACCAAAATTGGGTTTTGGTCAATATATGCTGCTTGAGCACTTAATTGTTCGTCAATCTCACTAATGATTTCTTGATCTTGACGATGATCTAAAGTAACATCAGCAGCTGATTCTAAAGTATCAGTTTCAGCTGCTTTTAAATTATCTACTAAGACATCAGCAACCCCAGTATCTTCAATTACTTCATCTAATACTAAGTCAACTTCGTCACTAACTACGTTTTCAGGCTCATTAACAGCCTTTAAACTACTATCAGCACTAATTGTACTATCAGTTTGATTTTCAACCATATTGAGATTATTATCTTCAATGACTGGTTCTAAATCAATAGGTTGTTCTTGATCAAAATTAGTTTCATCAACAATGTCATTAATTTGAGTCAATTCATCAATATTGAGGTTTTCAATATTAGCAATTTGAGCATCAAGACTATCACTTAATTCTTGTTCAAAGTCATCATTGTTATCAAACTCTTGACCTTGAATAAAGTTAGTGATACTTTCAATAACTTTAGTATAGTTATAGTCATGACCAGTACCAGTGATTTCAATGCCGTGGTTTTGATCTGCTTCCATGGTGATTGGAGTTGGTTCAGGTGCACTAGTTGCAACTGATTCTTGACTACTAGCTTCACTTGCTTCACTAGCACTATCAAGGGTACTGTTAGTGTTAACTTCATTCATATTCTTGACAAATTCAAGACGCCTTAACCCTTGGGATAAAATTGAGGAAATCGTGTTAACAGCAACATCAATTTTATATTTGTTAAATAAACTATCCGCATCTTGAATATAGATGTTTAACGGACTTTTTTGTTCATAGGCTCTTAAGTTAACCCCTTCTCTTAATTTCCCAATTAAATCAAGGTGGGTAGTTCAACCAGTATCCATATATTCAATTAAACGGTGCTTCATGAAACTAAAGAAATAATCTTGCCCCATATCGGCCATAATTTCATGAATAGTGGTGGTGAATTTATCTAATAAGATATTCGCCACATCAGCAGTTTTTTGATTTGGGAAATCACTCGCTTTTAAATATTCAATTTCTTGCGAGATGTTCTTTTGAACATAACCTAAAACTGCATTTAAATCAACTAAGTCTAAGTTATTATCAAGGGTATTACGGGACACAATATCATTGACTAAAACACTGATTTGACGGTCAAGGATTGGAGTTAAATCCGTTGCTAATAAGATATTGTCTCTTTGTTTATAAACTAATTCCCGTTGGTTGGATAAAACATGGTCATAGTCATTTAAGTTTTTCCGAATGTCGTAGTTTAACCCTTCAATTCTTTTTTGGGTATTATTTAATAACTTCGTAAAGAATTTGGTGTTGATGTAATCATCATCAATTTCTTGTTCAGCTTTATTAGCTAAATCCCCAGAATATTTTTTAAATAAGTCATCAGCTAAACTAATAAAGAAGCGTGATTCACCGACATCCCCTTGTCTACCTGAACGACCCCGTAATTGGTTGTCAATCCGACGGGATTCACTTCGTTCGGTCCCAATGACATATAAACCACCTAATTCAGTAACGCCTTCACCTAACTTAATGTCAGTTCCCCGTCCAGCCATATAGGT
The DNA here is from genome assembly GCA_020024695.1 of Ureaplasma sp. Lineage (GTDB taxonomy): Bacteria > Bacillota_I > Bacilli_A > Mycoplasmatales > Mycoplasmoidaceae > Ureaplasma. The sequence continues at coordinate 4,932 of JAHHTK010000004.1, forward strand.
TGCAATAGTTACTTGACCTTTTTGACCTGCTTGAGCAATAATTGCTGCTTCTGAAGCGTGGTTCTTAGCATTTAAAACACTATGAGGAATTCGTAACTTGTTTAAGAAACGGGATAAGATTTCACTATCTTCAACTGATCCTGTCCCAACTAAGATTGGTTGGCCGTTTTTATGACGGGACACAATTTCAGCGACAACATATTTTCATTTAGCTTTTTTGTTATTGAAAACATAGTCAGGGTGGTCAACTCTCATAATTGGTTTGTTGGTTGGAATTTGCACAACCACCATGTTATAGATGTTCAATAACTCTTCACTTTCAGTATAAGCAGTTCCTGAAACCCCTGATAACTTTTTATATAAACAGAACAAGGATTGGTAAGTAATGGTTGCGACTGTTAAGTTTTCAGGTTCAATTGTGACATATTCTTTGGCTTGAATAGCTTGTTGTAACCCTGCTGAATAGCTACGACCTTCCATAATCCGACCTGTAAAGTGGTCAACTAAAGCAATTTCGTCTTCATTGTTTTTACCATGACGAACAATGTATTCCACTCCTTCTTGAAAGACAAAGTTGGCTCTTAAAGCGTTAATAATCTTATGTAAGATGTCACTGTTTTCAATATCATAGACATTCTTAACATCAAAGTATTGTTCAGCTTTAACAGCCCCTTTATCAGTTAAGACGACAGATTGACTTTCTCTTTCAATGGTATAGTCTTCTTCAGTTAAAGTTTCAGCAAACTTTTGGACGTTTTTATATAAAGAAACGTCATTTTTAGGTTGCCCTGAAATAATTAATGGAGTTCTCGCTTCGTCAATTAAAACCGAGTCAGCTTCGTCAACGATGGCAAAATATAAACCCCGTTGCACCTTTTCTTCATAGGATTTGACCATGTTGTCTCTTAAGTAGTCAAATCCTAATTCAGTGTTAGGGACATAGGTGACATCACATAAATAGTTTTGGCGTTTTTCTTCGGGGCTCATCGAAGATTTAATATAACCAACACTTAATTGTAAACGTCCTAAGGCTTCAAGAGCAAAACTTGCATCCCGTTCAACTAAGTATTCGTTGACCGAAATGACATGCACCCCTTTTCTTAACAATGCTGTTACATAACTCGCTAACACTAAGGTTAAGGTTTTTCCTTCCCCAGTCATCATTTCAGCAAAGTCCCCAAAGTGAACAATAATCGCACCGATTAATTGAACACGGTAGGCTAATAACCCATAAGTACGGTAAGCAACTTCCCGAATGGTAGCTAACCCTGGAATCAAAATATCATCAAGAGTCGCTCCATTCGCTAATTGTTGTTCAAACTCACTAGTTTTATTTCTTAATTCAAGATCGGTATAGTTCCGATAGGTTTGTTCTAAGGCCATAACCGCATCAGCAATACTCTCTGCTTTCTTTAATAAACGGTTCTTTGGCGAGATTTTAGATAAAAAATTTAAGCCCATGTTAATTTCTTTTCCTTTATCAGTTTAATCTTAATATTGACTATTCCATACCTCATGGTAATTCATCAACAGTTTTTGGATTACTATTTTTAATGACTTGGCTCACAATCCCATCTTTGACTTTAATAACTAAGTCACCTAAGCCTTGGAAGATTGGGTTGTGGGTAACCATAATGACTGTGGTCCCATACTTTTTATTGATGGCTACAAATTGTTTTAAAACCACTTTACTCATTTCTTCGTCAATTGCTCCAGTTGGTTCATCCCCAAATAAAATAGATGGGTTCTTTGCAAATGCCCGAGCAATTGAAACCCGTTGTTGTTGTCCCCCAGATAATTGGTGTGGGAACTTATTCGCATATTCAGTCATCCCAACGGCATCTAAGAGTTCATTGACATCTAACCGTTTAGTTTTGTCAGCTTGTAAGTCAGCTCCAATTTCGACATTTTCACGCACGGTTAAGTTTGGAATTAACCCATATTGTTGGAACACATACCCAACATTATCTTTTCTAAACTTGGTTAATTCTTTATGGTTTAAGGTAATCAAGTCTTTGTTAGCTACATAGACTTGACCTTCACTTGCCCGATCAAGACCAGAAATAATATTCATTAAAGTAGTTTTCCCTGAACCTGAAGGTCCTAAGATAATGACAAAGCTCCCTTTTTCAATGCTTAAGTTGATTCCCTTTAAAATCTTGGAAACAACATAACCATTAGTATAGTATTTGACCACATCTTTTAATTCAATAATGTTGTTACCTTGCATTTGGACATCTTTGGGTCCTTTATGTGGTTTGTTTAAAGCTTCAATTTGTTTCGCACGTTTCTTTAATTGTTTCTTTTCTTCACGTGATAAAGCTTTATATTCTAATTTGGCTTTTTGTTTAGCACTTAATGATTCAAAGGCTTTATGTTTTTTAGAAACTTCTTGTTTAATTTCTTGTACTAATGCTTGAGCATCGCTACTATCAACTGCAATTGGATCACCAACTTGAACACTGGCTTCAGCAACACTTTCTTGGTCTTCAATCGCTTGGTCAGCAAGATTTACCACATCCAAAGTAGTAATGATTGGTTTAGTTTCAAGCACTTCTGGAATTGGTTCTTGATGACCAACTACACTTTCAATTTCACTTGAAGAACTATCTAAGATTTTATTGGCATCAAGTTGAGCAGCATCATTTAAGTTACTATCAAAATCATTAAAGACAATCACTTCTTCAATTTCAGGTTCGTGATTAAGACTTTGAGCAGCACTCACACTGGCTTCAACATTGTGAGCAATTTCTTGACTTAATGCTTGAGCATCTAAATATAAATTTTGTTCATTATCACTATATGAATCTAACCCATTAACAGCTTGGTTTTCACCACTGGGTGCTTGGTTATATTGACGTTTGTCTTTATTCATTTTAATATCCTTAAAAATAAATACTAATTTATATATTATAACTTATGAAAAAACACTACATTTTAGAAAAAATTTAATAATGTTTTTAAATTAAAGACAGTTTGGGTATTTTTTAAAACTTGATCACATAATTTGGCTAAATCTAAGTGAAAACTGTTGCTGATTCATTCATAAACTTGAATGACATGATAAGGGTAATTGGTTTTGCCTCTGAAAGGCACAGGAGTTAAATAAGGAGCATCCGTTTCACATAATAATTTATTTAGTGGCACCACTTGCACAGCGGCTTGCAATTTTGTGGCACTTTTATAGGTTAAATTTCCAGCAAATGAATAATAGAAATTTATATCCATATCTTCAGCTCTTTTCACATCTTCTTCATTGCCAGCAAAACAGTGAAAGATAGCTGTTAAACCCCTGCCCTCATATTGTTTTAAAATCATGAAAGCATCATCCATGGCATCCCTGATATGCATTTGAATCGGTAAGCCTAATTCTAAGGCCAATTCAATTTGGGCTTCAAATCAGACCCGTTGCACTGCTTTATTAGTATCAGGGTAGTGATAATCTAAGCCGATTTCACCGATTGCAACAATCTTATCTTTATGAGCTTGCACTAAACTTCTAATCTCATCCAAAATAATCCCTAAATCTTTATCATAAGTATAGGTTGGATGAATCCCAATGGTCGCATAACCATAAGGATTTTGGTTTGCTTGGTCAATTGCAGATTGAAATTCATTTTGGTCACAACCAACAATGTTCATATAAACATGTTGGTTAATACATTCTTGCATGACTTGGTCATATTGGTCAATGATGTGTTCATCATTGGTATGGGTATGAGAATCAAAATATTTAAGCATCTTATTTTCCTACACAAAAGTTTGCAAATAATTCATCTAAGAAATCATATTGGTTATCTTCACCTAAGATTTGGTTTAAGTTATAGTTAGCGGTTTGTAATTCACTGACCACTAAATCAATCGGAACATTATCTTGTAAGTGGTCAATGGCACTTTGTAAAGATAAGACCACATTTTCTAAAATCCCTAATTGACGGGTGGATTGCACCACTTGATAGTCTTGGGTATCAAAGTCATGCACCTTAAACATTTCTTTGATTAAAGTGATAAGGGGTTCAATTTGGTTATTTAAAGCACTAATATTGACAGTGTGGTCATTGACTACTCCCACTGGGGCTCCACTCAAATCGGCTTTGTTATAAGCAATAATATGTAATTTATCTTTTAATAAATCTAAATAGGTATGATCTTGACTATCTGGTTGTAATTTATCAATTAAATAAATTACTAAATCAGCTTTTTGAATAGTTTCAATCGCTTTAGAAACCCCAATCTTTTCAATCGTATCATCCGTTTCTCTTAATCCAGCCGTATCAAATAAACGTAGGGTTAAGTTATCAATATTAATGGTGTTTTCAATAACATCACGGGTTGTCCCAGCAATATTAGACACAATCGCTTTATCTTCATGACTTAAAGCATTTAATAATGATGATTTGCCCGCATTTGGTTCGCCAATTAAAGCAATCTTAATCCCTTGTTTTAAAGGCATAAAACGTTTTGAATGTTGAGCTAACTGTTGAATTTTAATTGATAACTCAGTTAAGGAATCAATCATTTCTTCAGTGGTTATTTCTGGGTTTTCATCAAACTCAGGATAATCAATATGCACTTCAATGTTCCCAATTAATAACATTAAAGCGCGTTGATATTCTTTTAAAGTCTTGGTTAAAGTTCCATCTAAGGCAGTTAACGCCCCTTTAACCCCATAAATGTTTTTGGCATACACGATGTTGGAAATAGCTTCTACTTGCGACACATCAATCTTTTTATTGAGCATTGCCCGTTGGGTAAACTCACCCCGTTGGGCTAACTTCGCCCCATGCTTTAACAATAAATCAATAATTGCTTGGGCGACCACCACCCCACCGTGACAATTAATTTCAATCATATCTTCGCCAGTATAACTCTTAGGGTTCGTATAACACATTAATAACACTTCATCTAAGGGTTGCTTTTGATCATCTAAAATATAGTTATATTTGATGACAAAACTGCCTTTAGTAATCGGTTTTTTTAAAATAGAATTCACAATCGGATAACAGTCATAGCCTGAAACCCGAATAATATGAATTGCACAGTTCATATTCGCTGTGGCTTGGGCCACAATGGTTGTATTAATATTATTGGCCATAATTACTTTCTTTATATAAATATTGGATAAGTTCAAAAACTACCACTAGTTTCAAAGCTAGTGATAGTTTTTATTTCTGGTTGATTAGTTCTAAGATACAAAAATAAAGATAATTTTTGGACAGATTTAAATCATAATTTTCAATCACTGTTTGGAAACAACTTTGATTTTTGTGTTGGTAGTAAGCACTCAATCAATTAATTAAGATTTTAATTTGTTTGTAGTCAAATTTATTAAAGATGCTATTTTGTTGCATTAAATAAAGAGCATCTTTTTCATGACTAGTGAGGTTATCAAAAAACTCAATGATGGGTTTGGCACTCTCACTGTCTAGAAAAGTGGTAAGGTTATTGTAGTTACCAAAACTAGCAACTAAGGCTTTGGTTTTGAGACTGGCTAAGTTTTGACAAGCAGGGTGGGTGAACTTCGCTGGTTTTTTAGCATTTACATGCACGACATTGCACCGACTTTTAATTGTCCCAATCACGTTGGCAGGATTGTTTGTAATCAAAACTAAGTATAAATAACTTGGTAATTCTTCTAAGGTCTTTAATAAAGCATTAGCTAACAATAACGATAAACTTTGCACGTTTTCAATCACAAGTATTTTCACAAACCCTTTTTGTAAGGGTTTGGTTTGAATGAAATTAAAAATAGTTTCTAAATCATTCTTTTTTAAATAGATAGCATCTAAAGCTAAACAGTTATAAGAATCTAAATAGTTACTAATTTCAACTTCAGTTTTGTTAAATAACCCAGCAACTAAATCTTGCAACACTTCATGATAATCAATTGGTTGGGTTAAGGTTAATAAAAGTGGACTATTATTATGAGCAAGTCCAATTTTATAAAGTAACGATTGTTTTTTAGTGGCCATAGTTTTGAATAATCTGAATGATATTGGTTACGACCTGTTCAGGTGTTTGAGATGCATCAATGATATGGATTCTATCTGGGAATTGTTTTGCTAACAAATCAAACCCTTCAATCATTTGATGAAGTTTATTTAAATAGACTTTATCAAAACTATCATTTTCCCGATTTAAAGAGCGTTGCTTAATAATTTCAGGATCAGCTCTTAAGTAAAAAGTGATGTCAGGCATGATCTGATTAGTTGCTAACCCGTTTAAAGCATAAATCGTTTCAACAGGAATATCTTTTAAATACCCTTGATAAATTGCTGTTGAATCCACATAACGGTCTACAATTACGACCCCATTAGTTTTTAAAACAGGTAAGATGGTTTTATTTAAATGGTCAACCCGATCAGCAATAAATAATAAGGCCGTGGTCATACTATCATTGGCTAATTCTTCTGAATTTAATAATAAATTCCGTAACTGTTCACCAAACTTCGTGCCCCCAGGTTCCCGACTATAAACAATTTGTTGGTATTGGTCTAAGACTAAGGTTTGTTTTAAAAGTTCAATGACCGTGGATTTACCAACACCATCTGGTCCTTCAATACTAATAAATAAACCTTGGTTTTGTTTAATTGGTTCCATATGCTTATTTGATGTTAGTTAAACCGTTCATATATGGAACTAATGCGGTTGGGATATTGACAGAACCGTCAGCTTGTTGATAGTTTTCAACGACAGCAGCTCATAAACGGTCAATTGCTAAAGAAGAACCGTTTAAGGTGTGAACGTATTGGGTAGTGTTGTTTTCGTCTTTATAACGGATTTTTGCACGTCTTGCTTGGAAAGCTAAACAGTTCGAACAAGAACTAATTTCTTTATAGTCGCTATAACTTGGTAATCAAACTTCTAAGTCAAAGGTTTTAGAACTTGAGAAGCCAGTATCTCCAGTTGATAAAATGATCCGACGGTATGGTAAGTTTAAAGTTTCAAGGACGCTTTCAGCACTTCGTGTTAATTTTTCGTGTTCAGCATCACTGGTTTCAGGGGTACAGAATTCAACTAATTCGGATTTTCAGAATTGGTGTTGACGAATAACACCCCGTGTGTCCCGTCCAGCACTACCAGCTTCACTTCTAAAGCAAGGGGTATTAGCGGTATATTTAATTGGTAATTCTTTGAAACTTAAAATTTCATCACGGTGCATATTCACTAATTGGACTTCAGCGGTTGGAGATAAGAAATATTTTCCTTCAGTTAATTGATAGACGTCTTCGGCAAATTTAGGTAATTGACCTGAACCATATAAAGAATCATCTAACACAATCGCAGGTGGTAAGATTTCTTGGAACCCGTGACTGACATTTAAATCTAAAGTATATTGTTGTAAAGCTCTAAATAAACGAGCTCCATTACCTTTATATATTGTGAACCGACTCCCTGAAACTTTAACGGCACGTTCAAAGTCAATTCAGTCATTATTAACAGCAATATCTCAGTGAGCTAAAGGAGCAAAATCAAATTTAGTTGGGGAACTAAATTTCTTAATTTCTTGGTTGAAAGATTCATCTTCACCCACTGGGACACAAGCTTGGGTTAAGTTAGGAATATAAGCTAATAAAGTGGTGATTTTTTGATCTAATGCTTGTTGGTAGGCAACATCTTTTTCAATTTCAGCGTTGATACTTTTTACTTGTTGTTTTAAAGCTTCAGCCGCTTCAATTTGTTTTTGTCCCATTAAGACCCCAATTTCTTTTGATAAACTGTTTCTTTGGGCACTTAATTCTTGCATTTTAGTTTTTAATGCTCTGTTTTCAATATCAAGAGCAACGATATCATCAATTTTAGTGACATCAAAATTTCTTTTACTTAAACTGTTCTTAGTATTTTGTAAATCTTTTCTAATAAGTTCTATATCAAACATGGTTAAACCTCATGATGTTTGTTAATCATATGTTAATTATAAACCCTTGGAATTAACATACAGGGCTTTTAAAAAGAAAAAAGCGAACAAGGTCGCTTTTCATAATTATTGTTCTTGACGATTAATTGGAGCACTCGCAATCAATTTCCGAGCGTCTTCAAGTTCTTGTTCGTGTTGTAAGACTTCTTCAGGTAAGGCTTTGTTATTGTGAATGTAATCAATTTGTGGTTTGACAATGGTTTCAAGCACTAATAAGGTTAACACGATTAATTCTAATTCGTCTTTATTTTCTTTAATAATGTTATAAGCTTGGTCATAGTTTTCACTAATGATAGCTTGAACATTTTGATCAATTAAGTTGGCTGTGGTTTCAGAATAACTATTCTTGAATTGGTTTTCTTGACCTTCAGTAGCAATGTATTGAGTTAAACCTAATTCACCCATTCCATAACTTGCCACCATACCTCGAGCAATATTTGTTACTTTATAAAGATCGTTAGAAGCTCCAGCAGTCACTAAATCATTGCCAAAGATATAGGCTTCTGATGCCCGACCACCTAAGGCCATCCGAATTAACGCAATCATATCTTTCTTACGTGGAATCATTCGTTCTTGGTCTTGGGGAGTTTGCATGGTATATCCAGCGGCTTGGCCCCGAGGAATAATAGTAATTTTTTCCACTACTTCCCCAGCATTACTATGTAATCCCACTAAAGCGTGACCAGCTTCGTGATAAGCAATTTGCATTTTTTCTTCATCACTAATGACACGGTTTTCACGTTTTGGACCACCAATGACCCGATCAATAGCTTCATCAATGTTCTTGGTATTAATTGCAGTTCGGTTTTCACGGACAGCTAATAATGTTGCTTCGTTTAATACATCTTCCAGTTGAGCCCCTGAGAAACCTGCGGTACGACGAGCGATGTCTCTTAAATTAACATCTGATGATAAGTTTTTGTTCCGAGCATGAATCTTTAAGATTGCTTCCCGACCATCAATATCTGGTAAAACGACTTGGATTTGTAAGTCAAACCGTCCAGGTCTTAAAATAGCTGGGTCTAAAGTATCAATTCTGTTGGTTGCTGCAATCACGATGACGTTATCTTTGGTAGTGAAACCATCCATTTGACTTAATAATTCGTTAATGGTTTGGTCAGCGATACCACCGCCACCGATCATGGCATTGCTACCCCGTTTACCAGCCACAGCATCAATTTCATCAATAAAGATAATTGATGGGGCTTCTTTTGAAGCTTTAGCGAATAAATCACGAATCCGACGTGCCCCTGAACCTACGAACATGTCATCAAAACTAGCCCCGTTAGCTTGATAGAATGGCACGTTAGCTTCCCCAGCGACAGCTTTAGCGATTAAGGTTTTACCAGTTCCTGGTGGACCGTATAAGATTAATCCACGTGGAATTCTAGCACCCATGGCAGTATATTTTTGAGGACGTTTTAAGTAGTCGACGACTTCTTTTAATTCATTTTTAACTTCATCAATCCCAGCGACATCATCAAACTTAGTCTTAATATCTGTCACTTTAGAATAGGTATTATCTTTTTGACCGAATAAAGAACCTCCTGAAGCCCCTTTCATCATTTTAGAGTAATAATAAATCATTAAGACAATTAAAACGATTGGTAATAAAAGACTTAAGAAAGCTAATCAGTCAAAGCCTTTACTTGGTGGAACAGCTTGCCCAAATGAATAACTAAATCAACCTGCTAATTTACTGTTAGCATTAATAATTTCTGGTTGGTTATTATTAACAACAGCTGCCATTAAAGCAACTGAACTTGCACTGTTATTGACAGTGTTGTTTTCAGCACCACCAGTAGTAGCACTATTAGTGTTATCAAGGACTTTAAACACGGAGTTATTGATTGTATAAAGAATGCCACTTGATAAGTTGTCACGGATGACATTAAAGCGAACTTTTAAACTGTTTCCAGCATACGCTTGAATACTTCACTTATTATTTGATCCTACAAAGGTGGAGTTAATAATGTCATCATAATCATTAACTGAAACATAAATATCAGGATTATTGCCAGTAACATTAAAATTACCATCATTATTAGTATCAAATACCAAAATATCTTGTGGTTCTTTATTGTTAGGAACTACTTGATTTTGTTGGTATTGAACATTATATTTAGTTAAATCAGTTGAATGATCACTTGAAGCTCAAATCGCTACCCCGATGATAACCCCAATGACTAAAACAATTGAAACCCAGACAAGGACTTTAATTAATAATTTCTTATTAATGTTTTTCTTATCCTTGTCACTTGGTTTTTCAGGTTGACTTAAATCAGTTGGTGTTTGTGGGGGTTGGTTGTTTGAGTTATTAGCATCTCCATTTTCATTCTTTTTTTTATCGTTTTTTTCAAAAATCGAAAATAGATACTGTTTGAAAAAACTCATTAATTATCTCCTTGCACAATCCGCTTTGCATCCGTTGTGTAAACTTCTGGTTTTAAGATTCCAATGTATGGTAAATTTCTTAAATATTCTTTATAGTCTAAACCAAACCCAACGATGAAAACTAATGGGATGGTAAAACATGAATAGTCGGCGTTAAAATCAACTTTACGTCCTTCAGGTTTGTCTAATAAGGTTAAGACTTTCACAGAACGTGGGTTTCTTTTCTTTAAAAGTTCCACAATTGATTTTAAAGAACGGGCTGTATCAATAATGTCTTCAATAATTAATACGTCTTGATCTTTAATATCCATGACTAAGTCTAATGTAATTTGGGGAACAGTTGAAGCTTCCATACCACCATGGAATGATGAAACGGCCATAAAGTCAGTTCGACAATCAACTTTAACTTTAGAAATTAATTGGCCAAAAAATGGAATACAGCCTTTTAAGATACCAACTAAAATCGGTTTTTTATCTGCATAGTTTGAATTAATTCATTCTGCTGCTCGGTTAATGCCGTCATTTAATTCAGCTTCTGAAATTAAAACTCTTTCAATTCTTTTATCAATATTCATAACATACTCCGTATTTATATTCTTATAATATTATCATATTTATAACAAAAGGTTAATTAAAATGGTAATAAATGGAACAACTATTGTTAAAAAATGTAAAAATAAATTAATCGCAAAATTTAAAAGTTTAAAAATTAAACCTAAACTTGCCATTATTGTTTTAAATGGATTAGAAAATCAAAAAGATTTTTTAAATTTTAAAATTAAATTTGCAGATAGTCTTGGAGTGGAAACCCTTGTCTGTGATTGAAGTGATTACACAACAGAACAATGTTTAATTGCTCTAGCTGAACTATCAAAAGACAGTACTGTTCGTGGGATTATTCCACAACTACCAGCAAACCCTAATATACATGTTAATATTTTATTAGAAAACATCCCATTATTAAAGGATGTCGATGGTTTAAATCCAAAACAATTTGAGAAAAAGCACCCTTTTATCGGTGCTTCCAATGTTTTTATTACCAAATTAGTTAAAAAAGCTGATCCATTAAAAAACAAAAAAATTCTTTTAGTTGGTCGGAATAGGTATTTTGCCGAACCTTTATATAAATATTTATTACATCAAAAACGTCATATTAATATGATTCGTTATTCACAATATGAACCATGAATGGCAAATGTTTATGATATTATTATTTCAACTGTTAACAAACCGTTATTTATTAATTGCAATGAAATGCACGCTAAAGCAACTGCCATTGATCTAACATATTACAAAAAGGGTTCACAATCGAAACCAGTTGGAGCTTTTTATGGTAATAATGAACATTTAAAATATTTTACACCAGTCCCAGGTGGATTAGGACCACTTACAGTTTATAATTTGTTTGCTAATCTTTATAAATTAATCCGTAAACAAATAGATAATAAAAAATAATTAGACTAGTCTTTTAATTTTAATTCATCACCATACAATCTTATTGAATATTGATGGGCATTTTTATATTAAGAAACTAGTTTTATTTTTCTACAACTATATAAAAAGCACTCTCCATCACTGAAGAGTGCTTTAATTATATTTTTGAATATGGCTCGAAAGCCTGAAATTCAAAAGACATAAAACTGATAAACAATTAAATTATAGCAGTTCTATAATAGCCTTGCTTCGGATTTGAAAACAAAAACCAGACTAGTTAAAGTCTGGTTTAGTTTGAGCAGCAACGTCCTATTTTTGCTTCCGCTATCTTCGGCCCTGCAATGCTTAACTTCTGTGTTCGGAATGAGAACAGGTGTTTCCATTGCGGTAAGATCACTGCATTGTGAAGGTAGATCCTTCAAAACTAAATATAATCGTGTCAATCATTTAAGGGTTGATAATTATAAGTCTTCGAATAATTAGTATTAGTTAGCTAAACGCCTCGCAGCGCTTACACACCTAACCTATCAACGTTGTAGTCTACAACGATTCTTACCCCTTGCGGGGGAGAAGATTAATCTTGAAGTTGGTTTCGTGCTTAGATGCTTTCAGCACTTATCCAATAGATACGCTGCTACCCAGCAGTGCCACTGGCGTGACAGCTGGATCACAGGAGGTATCTCCACTCTGGTCCTCTCGTACTAGGAGCAGATCTTCTCAATCTTCTATCGGGCATGACAGATAGGGACCAACCTGTCTCACGACGGTTTGAACCCAACTCACGTATCTCTTTAATCGGCGAACAGCCGAACCCTTGGAACCCGCTTCAGCTCCAGGATGAGATGAGTCGACATCGAGGTGCCAAACAGTGCCGTCGATATGAACTCTTGGGCACTATCAGCCTGTTATCCCCAGAGTAGCTTTTATCCGTTGAGCGATGACCCTTCCATACGGAGTCACCGGATCACTATGACCTAGTTTCCTACCTGCTCGACGTGTAAGTCTCGCAGTCAAGCACCTTTATACCATTACACTCTTAACACGATTTCCAACCGTGCTGAAGGTACCTTTGCGCGCCTCCGTTACCTTTTAGGAGGCGACCGCCCCAGTCAAACTGCCTACCTAACACTGTCCCGGCACCGGATAACGGCACTCGGTTAGAGAGACCTCACTACAAGGGTAGTATTCCACGGTTGTCTCCATTAGACCCAGAGATCTAATTTCAAAGACTCCTACCTATTCTCTGCAAATAGTAAAATTTCTCAATATTAAGCTACAGTAAAGCTTCATGGGGTCTTTCCGTCCAATCACGCCAAGAGGGCGTCTGCACCCTCACCAGGATTTCACCGAGTCTACAGTCGAGACAGTCAAGAGATGGTTACACCATTCAAGCGGGACGGAATTTACCCGACAAGGAATTTCGCTACCTTAGGACCGTTATAGTTACGGCCGCCATTCACTGGGGCTTCAGTCAGGAGCTTCGTCTTACGACTAACACCCTTCTTTAACCTTACAGCATTGGGCAGGTGTCACCTCATATACATCGTCTTACGACTTAGCATAAAGCTGTGTTTTTGTTAAACAGTCCCCCCTCGCTATTCACTGCGGCTCCACATAATGGAGCACCCCTTATCGCTAACTTACGGGGTCAATTTGCAGAGTTCCTTAACTGTAGTTAACTCGCAAGCCTTGGTACATTTATACCTGACCACGTGTGTTCGTTCTCGGTACGGATAATTATTAGATAAACTTAGAAACTTTTCTTGGAAGCATGATGTTTAGGACTTTGCTACTTGCCGAAGCTTTCACTTGTCATCATAACTCCTAGTTACATGGAACGGATTTGCCTATTCCAACCAGTTGTTATTTGAACCACAATCCAATCAGTGGCTCCTATTAACCTTCTCCGTCATTCCATCATTCTAATAATTAGTACAGGAATATTAACCTGTTGCCCATCGACTACGCATTTCTGCCTCATCTTAGGTACCGACTAACCCTGGGAGGACGACCCTTGCCCAGGAAACCTTAGTCTATCGGCTTGAAAGATTCTCACTTTCATTCGTTACTCACACCTGCATTCTCACTTGTAATCGCTCCAATAGTGCTCACGCTCTACCTTCGCTGCAATTACAACGCTCGCCTACCACCATGTTTACACATGATCCATAACTTCGGTTATATGCTTAGCCCCGTTACATCTTCCGCGCAGATTCTCTCGATAAGTGAGCTGTTACGCACTCTTTAAACGGTGGCTGCTTCTGAGCCAACATCCTTACTGTCTAAGAAAATCAACATCGTTTTCCACTTAGCATATATTGGGGACCTTAATTAATGGTCTGGGCTGTTACCCTCGCGACAATGAAGCTTATCCCCCATCGTCTGACTCCTGGAATAAAAACAATGGTATTTGCAGTTTAATACTACTCAGTACGTCGAGATGACGCCATTGTAGTTTCAGAGCTTTACCCCCAATGTTTCATAATCCAAGGCTATTCCTAAAAATATTTCGGCGAGAACGAGCTATCACGGAATTCGATTGGAATTTCACCGCTAGTCACAAGTCATCCCCGGTCGTTTCAACGAACGTGGGTTCGGTCCTCCAGTGGATGTTACTCCACCTTCAACCTGCTCATGACTAGATCATCCCGTTTCGCGTCTATTGTCATATACTGTACGCCCTATTAAGACTCGGTTTCCCTACGGCTCCACATCTACTGCTTAACCTCGCATATAACAATAACTCGCAGGCTCATACTTCAAAAGGCACGCCATCACACATTAATGTGCTCTGACTCCTTGTAAGCTTATGGTTTCAGGTTCTATTTCACTCCCATCTCTGGGTTCTTTTCACCGTTCCCTCACGGTACTATGCGCTATCGGTGACATGTTAGTATTTAGGCTTACCCAATGGTCTGGGTGGATTCAAACAAGGTTTCACGTGCCTCGCCCTACTCAGGATCCTACTAGGTATGACAAAGATTTCGTGTACCGGGCTATCACCGTCTATGGCCTGGCTTTTCAACCAGTTCTACTATCTTCATCAAGTCCACATCGTAGTCCTACAACCCCGCTAATGCGGTTTGGCCTGTTTCGCTTTCGCTCGCCGCTACTGACGAAATCACATTCGTTTTCTTTTCCTCCAGCTACTGAGATGTTTCACTTCGCTGGGTCTTACCTTTATTAGCTATGTATTTACTAATAAATAATATATATTCCTATATATTGAGTTCCCTCATTCGGAAATCCACGGATTATCGCCTCTTATCAGCTACCCGTGGCTTATCGCAGATTTGCACGTCCTTCATCGTCTTCATGTCCCAAGGCATTCACCATAAGCTCTTAGTAACTTATAATAAATCCTTAAAATTTGATTGTTAACTATGAATTAAATTAATAATTCAGTTGTACTCATTGACTTTGACATCAATGAGTGGAAAGATTGATGATTATATTTAGTTTTCAAAGATCTAACTGATGGTTGAACCATCTTGAAAGCAAGAGCTTTCAAATCTTAATAGAATCCGACCCAGTTATCTAGTTATAACTAGGATTTTAAAAAATGTACACTAAGTATAAATATATACTCCGAAAGAAAGGAGGTGATCCATCCCCACGTTCTCGTAGGGATACCTTGTTACGACTTAACTCCAGTCATCAGTCCTACCCTAGGCATCTGACTCCTTGCGGTTATCTTAATGCTTTCAGATATTACCAACTCCCATAGTTTGACGGGCGGTGTGTACAAGACCCGAGAACGTATTCACCACGACATGGCTGATTCGTGATTACTAGTGATTCCAACTTCATGAGGGCGAGTTGCAGCCCTCAATCCGAACTGAGATCGGCTTTTTCTGATTGGCTTGACCTTACGGTTTTGCGACAGTTTGTACCGACCATTGTAGCACGTTTGCGGCCCTAGATGTAAGGGGCATGATGATTTGACGTCATCCGGACCTTCCTCTGCCTTACGGCAGCAGTCTCGTTAGATAAGTTAACTAACAACCCGGGTTGCGCTCGTTGCGGGACTTAACCCAACATCTCACGACACGAGCTGACGACAACCATGCACCACCTGTCTCCCCGTTAGCCTCCGTTGTATTTCTACAACATTGCGGGGGATGTCAAACCTAGGTAAGGTTTTACGTGTATTGTCAAATTAAGCAACATGCTCCACCACTTGTGCGGGTCCCCGTCAATTCCGTTTGAGTTTCACTCTTGCGAGTGTAC
Source organism: Ureaplasma sp. (assembly GCA_020024695.1). Classification (GTDB taxonomy): domain Bacteria; phylum Bacillota_I; class Bacilli_A; order Mycoplasmatales; family Mycoplasmoidaceae; genus Ureaplasma. The sequence goes on from JAHHTK010000004.1 coordinate 20,908, forward strand.
TACCCAGGCAGGTTATTTAATGCGTTTGCTGAGTCACCGATTCATTCGAACCAACAACTAATAACCATCGTTTACGGTGTGGACTACTAGGGTATCTAATCCTATTTGCTCCCCACACTTTCGAGCCTAAGCGTCAGTTATGGCCTAAGTTTTCGCCTTCGCCACTGGTGTTCTTCCATATATCTACGCATTTCACCGCTTCACATGGAATTCCAAAACTCCCTACCACACTCTAGACAAGCAGTTTTTAACACATACGATTGTTAAGCAACCGTATTTCATGCTAAACTTGCTTATCCGCCCGCGCTCGTTTTACGCCCAGTAAATCCGGATAACGCTTGCATCCTATGTATTACCGCGGCTGCTGGCACATAGTTAGCCGATACTTATTCAAATGGTACCGTCAGACCTAAATCATTTCCTATTTAGGCTGTTCGTTCCAAATAAAAGAATTTTACAATCTATAAGACCTTCATCATTCACGCGGCATTGCTCCATCAGACTTTCGTCCATTGTGAAAAATTCCCTACTGCTGCCTCCCGTAGGAGTATGGGCCGTGTCTCAGTCCCATTGTGTCTGTTTTGCCTCTCAGCACAGATACGCGTCATTGACTTGGTGAGCCGTTACCTCACCAACTATCTGATACGCCGCACCCTCATCTAAAAGCGTTCCAAACGGAACTTTACTAACAAAACCATGCGATTTCGTTAGTGCATGCGGTATTAGCCAACCTTTCGGCTAGTTATTCCCCACTTAAAGGTAGATTGGATACGTGTTACTCACCCGTTCACCACTCAATGTAAAACATTGCGTTCGATTTGCATGTATTAGGCATGCCGCCAGCGTTAATCCTGAGCCAGGATCAAACTCTTAAAAATTGACGGATTCTATTAAGATTTCAAAGAACTTGCTCGTTATTTTTTAATAACAACTCATATATAGTAATATAAAGAACACAAAAAAGCAAACTTTTTTAATAAATTTTTAAGGTTTTTTTGACTTCCAAATCATTTCTTAATAATACACTAAAAAAGTTGTAATTTTTAGACAGAAAAAAATATTTTGATCACTATTTTTGACCAAAATATTTCACTCTTATTTAAATAAATATTTCTTTAAATAGGGGCCAGTAACGCTCTTTGGATTCATGGCAATTTGTTCAGGAGTCCCTTCAGCAATAATTTGACCCCCGTTTTGGCCCCCATCAGGACCGATATCAATAATATGATCAGCAACCTTTATTAAATCAAGGTTATGTTCAATGATTAAAACACTATCACCTTTATCAACAATCCGGTTTAAAACGTGAATTAATTTTTGAATATCATCAACGTGTAATCCAGTTGTAGGTTCGTCTAAGACAAACAAGGTTTTTCCAGTGGCTTTCTTTTGTAAGAATTTAGCTAATTTAATCCGTTGGGCTTCTCCCCCTGATAATTGGGTACTAGAAGCACCAATGCTTAAATAACCTAATCCAACTTCTTGCATCAATAAGAGTTTCTTGTGAATGATTGGGTGATTTTTAAAGAAGTCACACGCTTCATCAACTGACATATTTAAAACATCAAATATGGTTTTCCCTTTATATTTAACATATAAGGTTTCTTCGTTGTAACGTTTTCCATTACATTCTTCGCACACAACATACACAGATGGTAAAAATTGCATATCAATTTTGATCATCCCATCCCCTTGGCAACGTTCACAACGACCCCCTTTGACATTGAATGAGAACCGACCTTTACTATAACCTTTTTCTTTGGCATCAGGAGTTTCAGCAAAAACAGTTCTTATATCGTCAAAGACCCCAACATATGTGGCTGGGTTAGAACGTGGCGTTCGTCCAATGGGTTCTTGACTAACTTCAACAATTTTGTCAACGTGGTTTGCTCCCACAATTCCTTTATATGGTAAAGGTTTGATAAATGGATTAAAGTTTTCTTTGGCAATGGCAGGAACTAAAGTATCCATAATTAAGGTTGACTTCCCTGAACCAGAAACTCCTGTCACAACAACAAACTTATTTAACGGTAAAGTCAAGGTGACATTCTTTAGGTTGTTACCAGTTGCCCCTTTTAAAATAATCTTTTTACCATTCCCCATTCTTCTAGTGGTTGGTACGGGAATAAATTTTTGACCTGACAAATATTGCCCAGTTAATGAATTAGGATTGTGCATGACTTCTTCGGGAGTACCACAAGCCATTACATAACCCCCTTCAATTCCAGCTTTAGGACCAATATCAATTAAATAGTCAGCTAAACGCATTGTGTCTTCATCGTGTTCCACAACAATGACAGTGTTGCCTAAATCCCGAATCGAATACATGGTTTCAATTAATTTATCATTATCTCGTTGGTGTAAGCCAATTGATGGTTCATCTAGGACATACATGATACCAGTTAAGCGTGATCCAATTTGTGTTGCTAACCGAATCCGTTGGCTTTCACCCCCAGATAAACTAGAACCGCTCCGAGCTAAGGTTAAATAATTTAATCCCACATTCATTAAGAAGTGACAACGATCTTTAATTTCTTTTAACAAGCCTTTAGCAATAATTTCTTGTTCGTTAGTTAACACTAAATGGTCAAAGAAATTTAATTCATCACTAATATCTTTTTCGGTTAAATCAATAATATTGGTATCATTGACTTTAACACTTAAAGCAATATCGTTTAACCGTTTTCCTTGGCAAACGTTACACATTACTTGGCTCATATATTTAGAATAGTGTTCCCGAGCCATTTCACTAGAAGTTTCTAAGTGACGGCGTTTAATTAATTCTGAAACCCCTTCTACATATTGGTAAGAGTTATATGCCCGACCGTTGGCACTTAAAATAGATACTTCAATTGGAGTATCGCTTCCATATAATAAGATGTCACGGTCATGTTTGGACAATTTCTTAATTGGGGTTTTAGTATCAATATGGTAATGTTTGATTAAGGATTCAAATCGTTGTCAATCAAGGTTAGTGGTATTCACAGTATTTTTAAAATAATCAATCCCACCATCATCAATTGATAAGTCTAAATCAGGAAAGATTTTATTTTCATCAGGTTCAAAAATAAATCCTAAACCCTTGCAAATTGGACAAGCTCCTAAAGGACTATTAAAAGAGAATAAACGAGGTTCTAGTTCAGGAATACTGAAACCACAGACATCACAAGCATAATTTTCATTAAAGAAAGTTTCTTGGTCATCTTGTAACACAATTAACTTCCCTTTCGCTAATTTTAAGGTGTTTTCCACAGTATCATTTAAACGAGAACGTGTAGCTTGGTCATGGTGAATCACCACTCTGTCAACAATCACATCAATAGTATGTTTGGTATTTTTATCTAAGTTAATTGGATCATCTAAACTATAAATTTGTTTATCAATTCGAACTCTTAAATAACCTTCTTTTTTTAAACGAATCAAGAGATCGCTAAAAGTTCCTTTGGTTTCACTAACCATGGGAGCTAATAATTGAATTCGAGCTCCTTCTTCACGGTCCATGATGGCGTCAACAATTTGTTTTAAGGTTTGGGTTTTAATTGGACCGTGGCCATTTGGACAATAAGGGGTTCCAATCCGAGCATACAAAACTCTTAAATAATCATAGATTTCGGTAATGGTGCCAACGGTTGAACGTGGGTTGTTATTGGTTGATTTTTGATCAATAGCGATGGCTGGACTTAAACCATCAATTGAATCGACATCTGGTTTATCGTTACTACCTAAAAATTGACGAGCATAACTGGATAAACTTTCAAGATAGCGGCGTTGACCTTCAGCATAAATAGTATCAAATGCTAAACTTGATTTTCCTGATCCAGAGACCCCTGTAATTACAACAAGTTGATTTTTAGGAATTTCTAACGAGATGTTTTTTAAGTTGTTTTCTCGAGCTCCTTTAATAATAATTTTGTCATTCATATTCTTTCTTTCCTTATTTATGTTTATGAAATTGTAATTCACGCATTTCTTGCTCATTAATTTTTTGGATATTTTCTTGCAAGGTTTGAATTTTTTGGTTAATTAATTTTTGGTCACTTAAATCATTAAAGTTCTGGGTTGCTGAAAGCAGATCATTAAAATTAATAAAGATGTTCTTTAAAAAAGGAACACATTTATTGATTTGGTTGACAGTTAGTTCGTATAAAACTTTTAAGTCTTGGGTTGAAAAGGAATGGTAGGCAATAAAACCTAACCCAAAACAAAAGCCGAATTTAATAATATTCATACATTATTGAATGTCGTTGACATTTTCACTATTAATTGAAGTTTCAATAGTTTTTTGTCAGTCAGCGACTTGAGTTTTATTATTTTTAATAAATGAAGTAATTTGCTTGGAATCTTTTTTAATTAAAGATTCTAAAATGCCTAAATAAGATGAAACCTTAACAATCGCATCGATAGCTGGATTCAACTTTTCACTTTTATAGGTTAAGTCTTCAATTAAATAGTCAAGTTTTTTAGCCACAATCCCGATTTTACGGAAAACAAATGTAACATAAACGAGACCAATAATACAGACAATGACTAAAATGGTTAGCAAAATAATAAGGTAATTAGGCATAATATTTTAATTATAAATTAAAATGAATAGTTCGTAATTTTCTCATTAATATGAACTCGAAATATAAAGAAATGAAAGACACCCATAACTGGATGTCTTTCAAAAAATTTATCTCGATAAATTATTGAGGAATAACAATCTTAACACCTGGTCCCATGGTTGGAGAAACAACGATGTTTTGAATGTAAGTTCCTTTAACGGTTGATGGTTTCTTTGCTTTAACCATAGCAATAACAGCATTAATGTTTTCAGCAACATCAGCTGCGTTCATGCTAACTTTACCAACGACCATGTGAATGTTACCGTATGAATCGGTACGGTATTCACTACGTCCGTTTTTAAATTCACCAATTGCTTTTGCCATTGCAGCATTATCAGCAACAACAGTACCGGTTTTTGGGTTTGGCATTAAACCACGAGGTCCAAGAATTTTACCTAATTTAGCTAATTTAGGCATCATTTTTGGAGTAGTAATGATAACGTCAAAGTCGTTAATCATTTTTTCTAATGATGAGATTAAATCTGAACCACCAACTAAGTCAGCACCAGCTGCTTTAGCCTCTTGTTCAGTCATATCATCACTTAAAGCAAGAACTCTAACAACTTTACCTGTGTTTTTTGGTAATGCAAGAGAACCACGTAATTGTTGTTCTACTTTAGTTGTGTCAAGGTTTAATTTGATAGCAACTGCTAATGTACCATCAAATTTAGTAATTGAATTTGATTTTGCTAATTCAACTGCTTGTTCTACTGGGTAGGCAGTTAATTTATTTACTTTGGAATCAGCAAGTTGCATTTTCTTTCCGATTTTTGCCATAAATTATGCCTTCTTTCCATTTTTGTATGGGTCAACGCCTTCAACTTTGATACCCATATTTTTAGCAGTTCCGACAACCATACGTAAGACAGCATCGACATCGTATGCGTTTGTATCTACTAATTTGTATTTTGCGATTTCTAAAGCATCTTCTTTAGAAATGGTTGCTACTGTACTCTTGATTGAGTCTTTAGAACCTTTTTGAATTTTAGCTTTTTGTTTTAATAAAACAGCTACTGGAGTTGTTTTAGTTACAAAATCGAATGATTTATCTTTATATGCAGTAATAACTGTTGGCACAACTTGACCCATACGGTCTTTAGTTGCATCATTGAATGATTTTGTAAATTCACCCATGTTAATACCAACTGATGCTAAAGCTGGACCTGGCTTAGCTTGTCCCCCGATAAGGTTAAGCTTTGCAACACGAGTGACTTCTTTTTTACCTTTTACTGGATTAGCCACATGCAATACCTCTTTGTTGAAATTGGATTCATTACGTGGTTTAATGGGCTGAACACCCTCCCACATGCTAAATCATGTATATAAAAATAATATACTTTGTAAATTATACTTCAAAAGCCAGAAAAATTAAGACCTCTTACCTAATTTTTCAAAAACTTATTGCTTTAGCAATGTTAAAATAACTAATTAGTTTTGGACTTAATCTAACCTGTTTTAAGACACTCTTATTTTTGGCAATACCCTGTTTTTTTATTAGTTTCACTGTGAAAGTGCCCAAACTTTTTTATAATTTTTTTAAAGGATATGTATGGTTTCTTTAACAATTAAAAAGAATGATGCTAACCAACGGTTAGATCGGTTCTTATTAAAAATGTTCCCTGATTTATCAAGGGCAACCATTTTTAAAATGATACGAACCAAAAAAATTAAATTAAATAATACGAAAACCTCATTTGACGTTCGGTTAAACGAAGGTGATGTTTTAACAGTCGACATCAAAAAAGATAGTGACATCACTACTAAAACTGAAAACTTTGATTTCATGAAAGCGAGTGACAAAATCAAAATTGCCTACCATGATGACAACATTATTGTGGTTGATAAACCAATTGGTTTAATTGTACATTCTGACAATAAACATGAATATGATACTTTGATTAATCGGGTCTTAAAATACCTTTACAAATTTCATTATTATGATCCTTTAGGTGAACAAAGTTTTCGTCCTAGTTTGGCTCACCGTTTAGACTTAAATACAGCTGGATTAATTGTGGTTGCCAAGACAGCACCTGCACTACGAGAACTCAACCAATTATTTAAAGAAAATGCAATTGAACGCCGTTATTTAGCTTTAGTTTATGGTGATATTAAACCGAAAAAAGACGAAGTTAAAGTTTGATTGAAAAAAGACTTTGATAACACTATGTTAGTTACCAATTACCAAACTAATGACAATAAAGTGGCCATCACAAAATATGAACAAATTGCTTACATTGACCACCGTTATAGTTTAGTTGATGTTGAACTTCTAACTGGTCGCACCCACCAAATTCGGGCTACTTTTAACTACCTTGGTTATCCATTAGTGGGTGAACAAAAATATACTAGTAAAAAAGTTGATAAAAATCCTAACTTTACAACCCAATGTTTAGCTAGTTATTACATTTGCTTTCATGTTGATAAAAATAGTTTATTTGGTTATTTAAATAACCAACCTTTCAAATTAGGTTATAAAGATATTTGATTTTTAAAGGACGTCAAACAAGATGGTAAGAATCGGAATCGGTAAAGATATTCATAATTTGATTGCTGGTGACCAAATTGTGCTTGGGGGTGTTACTTTTAAAAGCAATTATCAAATCCAAGCTCATAGTGATGGGGATGTTATTTATCACGCTCTAGCTAATGCGATTTTGGCTGCTATTTGCGAACCTGACATCGGTTGTTTTTTTAGTGATCAAGACCCAAGTAATCGCAACTTAAATAGTGAACACATTCTTGATTTAGCTTTAGCTAAATTAAGTGCCCACCACTTAAAATTCCATAACATTTGTCTTAGTCTTACTTGCCAACAAATTAAAATTAATTCAATTAAGGATCAGATTTTAGATAATCTGACAAAAAAATTAACACCTTACTTTCAACAAAAGGTGTTAATTAGTTTACATGCGACTAGTTTTGAAGACAATAGCAATCATCAAATCATGTGTGAAGTTGCTCTAACAGTTAGTTAGTATTCATTAAGTTATAAATTTTTTCTAATTTATTAAAATAGTTTTGGACTGAACTACGAGAAATATTTTTGTCAAACAGACTACTTAATTCTTTAGCAATTTCAGCTAAACTATATTCTTCATTTTCTAACCGAATTAAATAACATTGTTGCTCTATCTTGGAAAATTGATTCCAATATGGAGTATTTTTTATTACCATAATTTGTTTGATTTGGCGTGATGAAGAAGCCACAGTTTTAGCTAGGTTAGCAATTTCTAATTGGGTAGAACGGGCGACACTTTGGTGGCGACTGTTTTCAATTAGATTCATTTCTAGTTCCATCATGCTATCATTACAGTTCATAATTTTTAAAACATCGCTGATAGACGCTAACTTCTTTAAATAAACGACAAATTTATTTTTATGGTAAGTGGTGAGCGAATTAATATTGAACTTAGCTAAAATTTGGATTAAGGCTTCACCAACTTCTTGGTTAGAGCAACGAATTTCAAAGTGGTGTTGATTTTCAGGATTATTCATTGAGCCCCCAGCTAAGAAAGCCCCTGTTAAAAAGGCTTGTTCCACTGGTAAATTATTAGACACTTCAATCGGTTGAGTTAAACCAATGGCTTGTTCAAATAATTCTAAATCTGGACCATAAATTTTTAAATAATAGGTTGGTTTTCCTAATTTAATTTCTTGATCATTTCGGTCAAATTTTAATTTTAAATTTAACCCTTGAATACATCTTTCAATGTATTCTAAAACAAATGGATAAATATTAAAAATAACTAATTTTACTTTCCCATTATCATCAATAGGAAAATAGTTATTTAAAAAATAACCACTTAATAAAGATTTTTTAAGATTTAAAGGTAGTTTCTTGGTAACAATTTCTTTTTTAAGATTGCATGTAAAAGTGCTATTATCTTCAAGGTTTATCATTGACGTTTACCTATATAATCAATTGCTCCAAGAGCAGCAGTGGCCCCATCACCAACGGCAGTGGTAATTTGACGGATACCTTTGGCGACAATGTCCCCAGCAGCAAAGACGCCTGGTACTTTGGTCATCATTTCATCATTTACAACAATAAATCTTTTTTCTGAATCAAGAATGGATTGGCCATTGACACTTGGGGCCATTGGTAAGAAACCAATGAAAGTGAAACTACCATCAACTGGAATTTCATGAGTTTCACCAGTTGCTTGTTCTTTAACAACAACATCAGTCAAATGGTCACCATCACCTTTAAAAGCAAGCGTGTCTAAACCAAAGTGAACTTCAATGTTGTCCCGACGGTTAAGAGCGTCAACAATTCCTTGTTCAGCTTTAAAACCAGTTTTGTTTGAAATGACATGGACTTTCGCAGCAATATCACTCATGTAAATTGATTCTTCAACAGCTGAACGACCAGAACCAATAATGGAAACAACTTTATCTTTATAAACTGATCCATCACAAATACAACAGTAAGAAATACCTTTATGTTCGTATTCTTGTTCACCTGGTACGTTTAATAAACGGTTAACCATTCCAGTAGCAATAATGACTGCTTTGGCACGAATAACTCGGTTCCGACTAGCCATTACATAACGATAATTTTCATCAGCTGGAGCCACAATATCAAAGACTTCGCCCCCAATATGTTTTGCTCCTAATTTAATAACTTGTTCGTATCATTTTAAAGATAAATCAGGACCAGAAATGTAGTCAATTCCTGGATAGTTTTCAACAAAAGCAGTGGTGGTTACCTTACCACCTGGAGCTCCTTTATCAATAAAACAAACGCTTAAGTTAGCTCTTTTTGCATAAAGTGCAGCGGTCATCCCAGCAGGACCAGCTCCGACAATCGCAATATCATAATCTAATGTATATTCCATAATTATCTATTTGCGAAGTAAATACATTCGCCATCCTTTCTTAGAATTTGAATTTTATTTTGAGTATAAAATTGTTTTCAATTTAATGGTTGTTGTTCGTGATCAATAGTGATTCTTTCTTTGACAACATCCATTTTTTGTTTAATTTGTTTAAGTTTAAATTGTTTGGTGATTTTATCTTCGTAAGTGTCAGTGGTTTTAGCATTAACTTGGTCATATTGAGTTTGAAGTTTTGCTAATTTTGTTTGACATTTAGCCACTTCTTTATCAGTTTTAGCTGGATTATTGTGTAATTTCTTTTGTTTTAAGAAATCAAAATATGATTGAATACCACGGTTGACATAAACATGTCTGAAAAGTGGATAAATTCATTGACAATACACAATTCAAGCAATTCCAAAGACTAATAAGATGCCGTTCATGACATAAGTACCACTGAAGTTGAAGGAACTATTTCTTAATGGTTCCATTAAATAACGAATGATACCGTATGCCACAAAATAAGACCCAGCCGCCACCCCTGTTCTAATTTTATAAATATTAGTTAAAACAAGATAAATTAATAAGAAAGCACAAATGCCCATAAATGATTCATATAAGAACAATGGTTGGAAGACATAACCAGCACCATAGTTTGGTAAACTACAACCACTAATTCCTTGGACTGAAACCATATGATCATAAACCCCTGGCATTAAAGTTTGTAATCATGATAATCCATTTGGTTGGCTCGCCAATCCAACTGGTGACCCAAAAATTTCACCATTAAAGAAGTTACCTCAACGGCCAATAGCTTGGCCGATTAAAATGGTTGGAATAATAGCGTCAGCATATAAGAAAAAGCTTGGTTGACGAACATAAACTTTATCACCAACTTCAACCCGAACATGGTATTTTGGTAACCTTAACACGAGTGGGAAATAAATAATTCCCGTAATCAATCCAAAGACAACCCCTCCTTGGATAGCTAGTCCCCCCGACTTAAAGTTAAAGAAATTATCTCAGTTTAAATCCCCGATACAAGCTGATCAAAATCTAGCTCCTAAAATACACATCGGTAAAGCAGGAAAAATGAAATAAAAGGCTGGTTCGTATTTTACTTTATATTTGAATGCAATCACTAAACAAAAGATTAAAATCGCTGTTGCATAGCCAAGAATTGACATAATTGCATATCAACGAACATCAAGACTACCAACATGAAAAGCAATGCCAAATTCGTCTGACATTGGTCTTAAAGTTGAGATTGGATTCACAACAATTTCGTTATTCATTATTGCTCCTTATTATTATTGGTTTGGTTCACATTTTGACTATTATTAGCGTTATTATTAACAATATTGTTCAAATTGTTTTTAGTTTGACGCATGAAGGCTTTGGCCGAGTTGTAACCACGCATACGTAGTTTGTGGTCAGTAACTGCAGTTTCAATAATTTCAGCCACGTTTCGGCCTTGAACCACTGGAATTTCATAACATGGGAGTTCCACGTTCATTAATTCATATTTTCGTTGGAATTCACCTAAACGTTCAAAGTTTTTTGGGTTACCATCCACTTTTTTCAAGATAACTACGATGGAAATATCAGTGGATTCAACAATTTTTTCGGTTCCAAAAACCCGAGAAAAATTTAAAATTCCAAGCCCACGAACTTCAATAAAGTCTTGGGTAATTGGTTCAGATTCACCTAACAAACGAGAACCAGCCCGAATAATTTTAATTGCATCATCTCCAATAAAAATATGGCCCTTCTTGACTAATTCAATCGTGACTTCTGATTTTCCAACCCCTGAATCGCCGAGAATTAACACCCCGAGTCCAAAAATTGAAACCAAAGAACCATGGACCATGGTGGAGGGACTTAACCGTTCTGAAATATAGTTAAAAACGGTAAAGTTTAATTCGTACAAACTGGAATTACAACTCAAAATCGGAACCTGATAGCCTTTTGCTACCTCTAACATAATGTCAGTATAGCTAAAGTTCTTCCCAATCAAAATACATGGGGGATCTAATTTAATCACTGATGAAATTTTGGTTGCAATTTCAGCTGGACTAAAATTGACTAAGTAGTTATCTTCTTTTGAACCAAAATAACAAACATCTAATAAGGTTGGATAAATAAACACTCCTGTTAATTCAAACCCAGGGCGAGTTACCCCTGTCGCTGTAATTTGACGACTATTTAATTCACCTTCCCCATAAAGGACATCTAGTCCGAATTTATTTACAATCTCTTTGACATATAAGATGTCTTTATTTTTTGTTCTCATGCCAACTTCTTTCAATTTTTAAACATCAGGTTTTATTTATTTTAATTTTATATAAATTATAGTTGTCGCCTAACCGATAACAAACATTTGGTTGGTTTTTTGCAAAAACAAACTCTTGAATGTTCATGACTTTTTGGTAATGAACCGTTTCAATATAAAACATCCGTAAATACTTATAAATTAAATAATAAATTAATTGAGGGTCTTTGGAGTGAATTTCTTGTAAGAAGTTCACACTAAAGTCAGTTTGAATTCACTTTTTAAATAATTGGTCAACTTTTTTTAATAATGGGTGGTGATTTTTGTTATAGGTATCAATTTCTTTTTTAAATTGATAAAGTTCGTTACTGTTTCAACTGTTGATAAGTTTGCGGACTCGGTTACGTTCGTAATCACTACTAAAATTAGTGTAATCAATGGCATATTTTAAATTGTGTTCGTCATCAAACCGTTGCAAGGTTTGTTTTTTAAATCTCAGTAAAGGTCTTTTAATTAAAAGACCTTTGTAAATATTTTGAGACTGAATCCCATAATATAGAGCCTTTGATTTCCGAATTTTGCTCATGTAAGCAGTTTCTAATCAATCATTAAAATTGTGAGCGATAAGAATTTGTTTTAAATTTAATTCGTGTGCAATTTGGACAAAGAAATCATAGCGAATGCTTCTGGCTCAAGCTTCAAAATTGTTTTGCTCTGCTTGTTCAAATTGAATAGGATAAACATCTTTTACAAAGCACTGAATTTTATATTGAGCACACATTTGTTTGACAATTTCAACATCATAATCACTATTTTCACGGACGTGATAATTAACACAACAAACTGCAGCAATTTTATGACGATATTTATAAAGTAAAGCGACCGAATCGGGTCCCCCTGAAATTCCAGCTAAATATTTTCTCATTATTTGTTATAACGGTTCATGACAAAGTCAATGTTATGATCAAGAAAACAAACTGCTGCTTCACAAGCGGTTGTTAAAGCAACGTCTAATTTGTCTTTATCTTCTGGTTTGAAATTGCCTAAAACCCAGCTCACAACTGTTTGTTGGCCAGTTGGTTTGTTAATTCCAATCCGAATCCGAGGAATTTCTTCACTCCCAAACAATTGGATAATATTTTTAATACCGTTTTGGCCTCCAGAAGAACCTTTTGCCCGAATTCGAACCTTACCCACTTCTGTATCCATATCATCATAAATCACTAAAATGTTTTTTAACTCAACTTTATAGAATTTAGCAATCGCTGTGACAAATTCCCCACTTAAATTCATAAAAGTGTTTGGTTTGGCCAAAATAATGTTTGATCCTTGGGTGCGATAGAACCCATAAAAACCATTAAAACCCCGTTTGTCCAAAGTCACTTTTAGTTTATTACAAATCTTGTCAATCGCCATAAAACCCACGTTGTGGCGATTGTTTTGATATTCAATCCCAGGATTCCCTAATCCTACAATTAATTTTGTTTCCATTTGCAATTCCTTATCTTTAATGTTTCATTTCTTGACCATGTGAATGAATGTGAATTCAGGTGAATAACTTTTGAATTTTATTATTATATAAATATAATAATACTTAAGTTATTAACCTCCATGTGAAAGAGTGAAAACTTTATTATTCTAATTATATTAAGTAAATATAAATAAATATAAATTAAATATTAAATAAAACTTAAAAAATAAATGAAATAATAATATAAAAAATTAAATAAAATCGTTAAAATATAAATTAAAGAATGAGGAAATAATATGAAAATTCAGATTAATAAAAACATCTTATTAGACATTTTAAAAACTAACAGTACCATCACAAAAGCTGATAACTTCAATCCAGTGTTAAGTTGTGTTTATATTCAAGCATTCCCTGATAAGGTAGTGTTTGTGTATACCAATGGTAGCATTAGTATTCAAAAAACTGTAACCGAAGGATTTGAAGTCTTTGAACATGGGGTGATGTTGATCAAGAATAAATTTTTATTAGACATTATTTCCAAGGTATCTGAAAAAAGTGTGGTCTTAGAAAAAACTGACCGTACCGTTTGTAGTTTAGCCACCGACTCATTCAAATGTCAAATTAATATCATGGATGAAACGAGTTATCCAAATTTAAACTTTGAATACCAACATTTCACCCGTTTAGATTTAAAAAATACTGATTTAATTAAAATCACCACCAAGATTGCCAACTGTGTTTTAAATAATGGTGAAGCTCACCGTAACATTAGTGGGATCGGGTTTGAATATAACCACGATAAAAAGATTTTAAACGTGTCAGGGACCGATGCTTATAAATTAGCGAGTTTATCAATTCCCTTAGAATGTGATCAAACATTTGGATTCATCATGGATTTAAGTGTTTCCAAATTGTTAAACAGTTTGATTAGTAACAAAACTGATAATGAAGCTCAAACTAGTTTGTATATTAACCAAGAAAGCAATGAAATTGGATTTGAAATTGATAACATTGTGGTCATGTCCAAAAACATCGAAGGTAAATTCATTGAAACTAGCAAGTATTTTAACAATTTAGGCGAATTATCCTTTGAAATTGATAAAACCAAATTGATTGCGGCTCTTGAAAGAGGGTTTGCGTTTGTTTCATCTGACAAAGTCACCCAAGTTGTATTAAACATTCACGACAATTTAGTTGATGTGGATTTTGCTTCTTATGAATTCGGGGCAAGTCAAGAAACGATTGCTGTTCAAAACCAAGTGGGGATGAATGGTAAATTAAATGTGAATGCTCGTTATTTAATTGCCATCTTAAAAAATGTAGACAATGATTTAGTGAAATTTAATTATGTTTACCAAGTGAAACCAATTATTTTAACCGATCCTAAAGAACCTAATTTTAAACAATTAGTGTTACCAATTCGGGTCAATTAACCTGATTTATTGAAAACCAATCCAAATCTCTGCATAGAAATGTCTAAAAACCCCGTTTTTAGACTTTTTTAACGCCTTTATCAATGATATAATAGTAAAACATTAATGAACTAAAAAAGAATGTTATTTATGAATAAAATTAAAATTCATACTGATTATATAACTTTAGGCCAATTTTTAAAATTAGCCAACATTATCACCAATGGAGGTGAAGCAAAAATTTATTTGCAAGATCACGAAGTCTTAGTTGATGGGGTTATTGACAACCGTCGTGGTCGCAAACTTTATGTTGGCACGCACGTGCATGCTGAACATGAAGACTATGAAATTGTTGCTTAAGTTCTCGTTGATAGGATTAAAATATGTTAGAAAATAATGAAAAAGAAGTCACCAGCTCATTTGATGAAGTCAACAGTAACTTCGATGAAAATAAAGCGAATAAAGAATATTCAGGTGACTCGATTAAAGTTTTAAAAGGACTTGAAGCCGTTCGTAAACGTCCTGGGATGTATATTGGTTCGACGGGTTATGAAGGGTTACACCACATGGTGTGAGAAATCCTTGACAACGCTATCGATGAAGCCATGGCTGGATATTGTGATCAAGTTCATGTCACAATTACCAAAGATGGTGGTATCAAGGTAGAAGATAACGGTCGTGGAATTCCAGTTGATGTCATTGCTGACACAGGGAAATCAGGGGTTGAAACTGTTTTAACTGTCTTACATGCTGGGGGTAAATTTGATAACGAAGCTTATAAAGTCGCTGGAGGGTTACACGGGGTTGGGGCCTCATGTGTTAACGCTTTGTCGTCTTTATTCCAAGTTTGAGTTGTACGAAACCACACTGAATACTTTATGGAATTCAAGGATGGGGGTCAACCTGTTGCTGATTTAAAACCAATCGGTGAAGTCGAAAAAGCTCACGGGACCACAGTATGTTTCTATCCTGACTTTACCATTATGGAAAATTTCCCATGGGATGAAAATTTAATTCAAAACCGTTTAGAAGTTTTAGCTTATTTAAATAAAAATATTAAGTTATTTTTCAAGAGTGAAATGACTGGAATTAGTCGTGAATGACACTATCCAGATGGAATCAAGAGTTATGTTTTAGACCTTGATATGGGTAAAGATCCAATTGATCCAAAAATCATTTATGATGAAAAAGAAGCTAAATTAAAAGCTCCAAATAATAGTGGGGAAGAATATGCTGCTCGTTTAGAATTAGCTTTCAGATATAACAAAACTTACAGTCCTTCTATCCACTCATTTGTTAACAATATTAACACCACTGAAGGGGGAACCCATGAAGAAGGTTTCCGTTTAGCTTTAGTGAAAGTTATTAACAAATATGCCTTTGAAAAGAAATTATTAAAAGAAGGGGCAGACAAGATTAGCAAAGAAGATGTTGTGGAAGGTTTAACTGCCATTATTTCTTTAAAATATGCTAACCCTTTATATGAAGGTCAAACTAAAAAGAAATTAGGAAATAGCGAAATCCGTCCTTTCGTAAATGAAGTCACCACTGCTATTTTTGAACGTTTCTTAAATGAAAACCCAAGTGAAGCTATCTTAATTGTTAAGAAAGCGATCGCAGCTCAAGATGCCCGAAAACGTAGCCAAGAAGCACGTGAAGCAAGTCGTAGAAAATCACCATTAGAATCAGGTGGTTTACCAGGTAAATTAGCAGACTGTTCGATGCGTGATGCTGAATTAACTGAACTTTATATCGTTGAAGGGGATTCAGCGGGTGGTTCAGCAAAAACAGGTCGTGAACGGGAATTTCAAGCCATTTTACCATTAAAAGGGAAAATCTTGAACGTTGAAAAAGCGAAGTCAGACCGTGTCTTTAGTAGTGATGAAATCTCTTATATGATTTCAGCAATTGGAACTGGGGTCGCTCCTGAATTTAACATTGAAAAATTAAGATATGGTAAGATCATCATCATGACTGATGCCGATGTTGACGGTAGCCACATTCGGATCTTATTATTAACTTTCTTTTTCCGATATATGCCAGAATTATTAATTAAAGGTCACATTTATGTCGCCCAACCACCTTTATATAAATTCTCAACTGGTAAGAATAGTCGTTATGCTTATACCGACGCTGAATTAGAAAAATTTAAAGCTGAAGTGCCAAGTGGACGTTATACAATTCAAAGATATAAAGGTCTTGGGGAAATGGACCCTGACCAATTATGAGAAACTACAATGCAACCATCAAAACGTATGTTATTACAAGTAACAATTGATGATGCTTCTCAAGCCGATAAAGCTTTCTCATTATTTATGGGTGATGATGTAGGACCAAGAAAAGACTACATTGAAGCTCATGCTAAATTTGTAAAGAACATTGATGCTTAGGAGTTAAAGATGAGTATTAAGAAAACTGCCAAGGGTCGTTTAACACCAGAAGCTATTCGAGAACAATTAGCTTTATCAAAAATTGTCCCAGACCCTGTTACAAAAGAACTTGAAACCTCATTCATGGACTATGCAATGAGTGTTATTGTGGCTCGGGCATTGCCAGATGTTCGGGATGGTTTTAAACCAGTCCACCGTCGGGTTTTATATGCTGCTTATGGATTAGGAATGTTCTATGACCGTCCATATAAAAAATCCGCTCGTTTAGTCGGGGAAGTCATCGGGAAATTCCACCCACATGGTGATAGTGCTGCTTACCAAACCATGGTTAGAATGGCTCAAGACTTCAGCATGCGCTATTTATTAATTGATGGTCACGGAAACTTCGGTTCGGTTGACGGTGACAGTCCTGCTGCAATGCGTTATACTGAAGCACGTTTATCTAAAATTTCAGGCCATATCTTACGTGATCTTGATAAAGACACTGTTCCATGAGTATCTAACTATGATGCTACCGAAGTGGAACCAGTTGTTTTACCAGCTAGTTTCCCAAACTTATTAGCTAATGGTTCTAACGGGATTGCTGTCGGGATGGCAACTAACATTCCACCCCACAACATTAACGAAGTTTGTGATGCTGCCGTTGCGTTAGCTCATAATCCAGACATGGAAGTTGATGATTTAATGCAATATATTAAAGGACCTGACTTTCCAACTGCTGGTTTAATTGTTGGTGATGAAGGTATTAAACAATACTTCAGAACTGGGAAAGGACCAATTTATATTCGTTCCCGTTACCATTTAGAAGAATTACACAACGGTAAAACAGCTGTCATTATTACTGAAATTCCATATATGGTGAACAAATCCGCAACCATTCAAAAAATCGTGGATTTAATTCGTGATCAACACATTGATGGGATTACTGACTTAAGAGACGAATCTAGTCGGGATGGAATGCGAATTGTGATTGAATTAAGACGGGACATTGTACCTGATGTCTTAATGAATAAATTATTTAAAACTACCTCTTTACAAGTTAATTTCTCAGTTAACTGTTTAGCGTTAGTTGATGGTGTTCCAAAGATTTTAAACTTAAAAGAAATGTTAGAACACTACTTACATCACCAATATACTGTATTAGTTAACAAAACTAACTTTGAATTAAATAAAGCTAATAAGAGTGCTCACTTATTACGTGGTTTAATTATTGCAGTTCAAGATATTGATGAAGTTATCCAAATTATTAAACGTAGTATTGATAACGATGCAGCTGCTCAAGCTTTAATGGTTCGTTTTAACTTAGATGAAATTCAAGTTAAAGGGATCTTAGATATGAAATTACGTTCCTTATCTAACCTTGAACGTGAAAAATTAGCTAACGAATTAAAAGCCTTAGAAGACTTAATTGCTGAATTAAATTCAATTTTAGCAAGTCATGAAAAACAAACCAGCATCATTGTTGATACCTTAAATGAAATTAAAGAAAAATTCGGAGACGAACGTCGAACTGAAATTTTATACGGAGCAAAAACCAACATTGATGATGAAGACTTAATTCCAGAAGAAGATATTGTAATTACAATGTCTAAGAATGGATACTTGAAACGTCTTGCCGTTGAAGCTTACCGTAGTCAAAAACGGGGTGGCGTGGGTGCTCAAGGAATTAAGACTTACGAAGATGATGAAGTGGAATTATTATTAGTAGCCCACACCCATACCGACTTATTAATCTTTACTGATGTTGGTAAGGTTTATCGTTTAAGAGGCCATGAAATTCCATTAGCTTCTAAAACTGCTAAGGGAACTCCAGCCATTAACTTAATTGATATTGAAAAGGGTGAAAAGATTTTAGCAATCTTACCTGTTGACAGTTATCAAAACAAATTCTTAGTCTTTAGTACCATCAACGGGTTAATTAAACGAACCCCACTTGAAGAATACGAAAGTATCCGTAAAAACGGTAAAATTGCAATCAACTTACGTGAAGGTGACCGTTTATTCTCAGTTATTCAAACTGATGGTGAAAACGAAATCTTTATGGGTGCTTCAAACGGTAAAGTTATTAAATTCAACGAAACCAATGTTAACCCTGTCGGTCGTAAAGCATCTGGGGTCATTGGTATGAACATCGATGAAAAAGATAGCATCGTTGGTTTCGGATCAAGCCGTGATGGCAAATATGTCTTATCAGTCGGGGCTAACGGTTTAGGTAAATTAAGTGAATCAGAATTATTCAGATTAACCAACCGTGGTGGTAAAGGGGTTACAGCCTTAGCAATTACTGACCGTACTGGTCCATTAGTAGCCATTAAGTTAGTTAATGGTGATGAAGACTTATTATTACTTACCTCAACTGGTAAAGTCATTCGTACTTCATTAAAAGACGTGGCTGCAAAAGGACGGATTACCCAAGGGGTTATCTTAGTTTCTTTAAATAAAGATGAAACTGTTGCTTCAACTGCCATCTTTGCTCCAAGTAATGATGAAGATGAAGAAGAAATTTCTGAAAGTGCAAATGAAAACGAAAAATTAGAAAATGACAACATTAATGATGGTGATCAAGAATAATTGTTCTTTTAGCCCATTAATTTGTATTGAAATGGAGTCAAATTCTAATGTTCAAAAAAACAGAATTTTTAAAAACCAAAGACTTATTATTAAAAATTATTAACATTTCAGGGGCAATCTATGTTATTTGATTAATCTTCTTGATTAGTTTAGGGGTTGCTTTCAACTTTGAAATGAGTAATAAAGACTTAAAAAACTCCGTTATTGTCTTTGGAGTTGCTTGCTTAATTGTATATTTAATCCAATTAATCACAAGTATTTATTTATATGTGGGTTATGTCAAACTTTTCCAAGAAGTTCATTGAAAAAACTACCATTTAATTACTAACCAATGTTTATTTAATCTCTTAGTGGTAGTCTTTGGATTCGGTTTCTTATGCTTTGTGTTTGCTTACCAATTAAAGAAAAACAGCATGGATGTTACAGGATCTTACTTACAAGCTGATTTAGGGGCACTAGTACCACTTGACTTGCCTTATTATGAAACAGACAAAGGAACCAATTTATTAGATGCTGAATCTTATGATTTTAATATTCCTTTAGATGTTATTAATGAAGATCAAGAAACACCAGCGACAAACCACTAGAAAATAATAATATTTTAAAGGTAATCAGTTTTAGCACTGATTACCTTTTGTTGTGTACCTTGGGACGAGAAAAAGAAAGGGTAATTTGGCGAAGCGTGTAATGAGGTTTCAAAGCCCAGAAAGGGTTTGGTGAATAAAATTGGTCAGGTCAATTAATAAGGAGCGTATTCTCGTGCTCTATCACGATATAACCTTGAATTAACGGATTAGTTTCTGTAATGTTAATAAATTGTGGATAAATGGTTGATAAGTTGGGTAATTAATACTCAGTGGGGCATAAGATGTTAATAAATTAATTCCAACCTAATTTCGCAATAATTCACAATTATTCACCAATTATTAACAGCTGATGTGGAAAACAAGGAAAATAAACATCTCAAAATTTAGATTGTGAATAAATTGCTAATTAATGTGAATAATAAAGGTATAAATAAAAGACGAATAAATATTGGTTTAGGAACCAAGTAAAGTTGCTAAATGTTTTTAACCAATAGGTTTTACATAATCCTAAATAACAACCAAAACCAATTATTTACTTAGTCTGTTGTCTCTAAAGTTTAATTTAAAGAAATTTTGGAAAATTTTTCAAAAAATTATTTAGATTAAAAAATAAATCATATTTTCCTTATTTTTATTATTTTTGGTTGCTAATTTTTATGTGTAATGGTAATAAATAAAAATTTGAATATTTTTTTATTACTCCAGTCTTAAAATTAATTAAAATCCATTTCAACAATAAAAGAAAAATAAGAACGTTGTGGTATCAAAACGCTCTTATTTTTCTTTTTTAATATTATGAAAGTCTATAAAATTTGGTTGTCTGGAAATGCTGGGTTGTGGTATGCCCGTTTACCATCAAGGTATGTATCTACAATCTTAATGTCTTTGATTGTTTTTGGATCACATGTTAATGGGTTTTCGTTTAAGATAACGAAGTTTGCAATCTTACCAATTGTAATAGAACCACGGTTGTTTTCTTCATAGTATTGGTAAGCAGCGTTCATAGTGATAGCATATAAAGCATCATATGGACTAATCTTTTCTGATTCAGCTAATTGAACTCCGTTTTTAGTTATACGGTTAACAGCACAGTACATTGCCATCATATAGTCTGGTTGTAAAACTGGAGTGTCATCATGGAATGAGAATGGAATGTGGTTGTCAAGTGCAGTCTTACATGGACTCATATAATTTGCTCTGTCCATACCTAAGTTTTGAATGTGAATGTCACCTCATTCATAAATGTGGGTAACAAAGATTGACATTGTCACACCTAAGTCACGGATACTTTCGATTTGGTCTGGACGCATAAATTGGTCATGGATGAAACATAAACGTCTAAGGTCAGTTAAACCAAAATCATTTTTAACTTTGTTAAGGTTTTTAATAATTGCTTGAGCAGCAGCATCACCGTTGTTGTGGATGATAACTGTGGTCTTGTAATCAACTAATGATGTTTTAAGAATATCATAGATTTCTTGGTCACTGTGTCTTGAAGTACCATAGTTATCAGCTGGTCCTGTTAAATATGGAACTGTCATTCAAGCGGTACGTTGTTGTGGTGAACCGTCGATAAACATTTTAATACCACCAAGTTTAAAATTGTTGTTGTAATCATGGTATTCTGGATGTTCTTTAAATAAGTTTGGTGTAGCAGCTAATTGAACATAACCAACGACTGGCATAATCAATTTCTTTTGTTCTGCTGCTGTTGATAAAATATCAAAAACCCGTTGGCTAACCATACCACTATGAGCAAAAGTAATTCCTGATGCTAAGTATGCTTCTTGGGTTGCTTTCATTTGATCAACACATAATTGAATACTTGGTTGTGGTGTTTTTGGTTGTAAGTTTCAGTAAGCATTTTCTGCTACGAAACCATTTAATTTACCTTTTAATGGGCCAGATGTATAACGGCCATAAACTTCACCTGGTTGAGCAACAATGTCGTCTGAAATTCCGAAGAATTTAAATGCTGCCGTGTTGTAAACACCAGAGTGGCCACTGTCATTACCTAATGCGATTGGCATATCTGGACTAATTTTGTCCAATTCTTGAGCAGTTGGTTGTTCTTGGTTTGGATAAGTACTGTTGTGGTAGCCTGTACCAATTAAGAATTGGTCTGGTTTGCGTTCTGATACTGGAATGTTGTCATATGCTTTTTGAATGATGTCTAATAATTCTGGAACACTATTAGCTGGTGTTAAGTCAACTAATAATGATGCTTCAGCTGCCATTGAAATGTGGCTATGACCATCAATAAAACCTGGCACCATGGTATTACCCATTAAGTCTACTTGAACGACTTGGTCATTAGCTAATGCTTGCATTTCGGTTAATGATCCAACGCCGATAATTTTATCGTCTTGTATTAAGACTGCGTCATATTCATGATGATCGTCCATCGATAAAATATGACCATTGTAAAAAATCTTTTGAGCCCACATAATAATCGTCTCCTACTTTTTTATAACTATATTATGATACACACAATTTAATAAAACTAAAAATAAAAAATTTTTCACAAAAATTTAGTAAAAGTCGCATAATTTCTTAAATGCTTTAAAATAAAAGTTAAATATAATATAAAGTTAAAATTTAAAAATCAGAGAAAAATGAGAGGTAATATGGATAATCAAAAATTCGTATGCACAAAAACTCATACTGGTGAAAATTTTACAAATAAACAGTTAATATCGCAGAAGGTGGCAAAGAAGCAAGATGCTTGAAAGTGAGCTGCACTTATCGGAGCATTTTTATTCCAAGCAATTCCTTATGGGGTTTCTGGTAATATTATCGGGAACATGCAACCATTCGTTGTTAACGGTGGAACTTTAGCTAACGGAACCACTTATGGTGGGATTTTCGATGGCTTTGTATTATTTACATTAGTATTTACTTTTGGTAGTCTTTTTTCAGCGGTGTGCACGCCACTGCTAGGGAAACTCTTTGGAAAAGTTAACTTACAAGTCTTATTAGGGGTCGGAAACATCGTCTCTGGTGGGGCTTTTGCCATGATTGGTTTATTAGGAGTTTTATTTACACCTTATGTCAATAGTGGTCCAGGAGTTGAAAGCCTCTATGCTTCAAGAGCAGCTTGACTTTATGCGTGATACGGTATCTGTTTAGTCGGGACAAGTGTCTTCTCAGGCCTTGGTATTCCATTTATTATTGGGGCTTGATTCCCAGGCGAAAACCGTGGTACTATGTTAGGAATTGCTTTTGCTGGGGGTTCAGCTGGTAACTTAATTTGACAAGTTGCTATTAACCAAACCTTAAAAGTTATTCCAGTCTGAGACGCTTTCTATATTTATGGGGCAGTCGCAGTCGTAGTTGGGGTTTTAATTAGTTTCTTATTAGTTAGAACACCTAAAGTTTTTAAATTTGATTCAGCCCAACAAAGTTTAGGTACTGGTACAACTCAATTAACTAAAGAACAAGAAATTGCATTAAACGGAGCTGGTTTAAATACAACATTAAGTATTCCATGATTCTATGTTTTATGTATTTCATATGGAGTTTTTGGATTAGGTATCGCTGCTGTAGCGAGCCAATGACCAACCTTCTTAAGAAGTGGTTTAGGTACAATCGCTAAAAATATGGAAGGCGCTAACGTTGAAAATTTCTTAGCTAACGCTGCAACCATTATTGGTCTTGTTTATGGGATCGGTTGTTTAATTGGTAACTTAACAGGAGGAATTATTTTCTCTAAATTAGGTGTTGCCCAAGCGTTTATCATTGGGGGTGTCGTTCGTTCTATCGGTGCTCTTTGTATGTTATTAGGGGTTATCAACCCTGTCTTAATTGCCATTGGGGTCGGTCTTAGTGGCTTCACTTGTTACACTTATACTAGTGCAACTGGATTTATGTCAACTAACTTATTTGGACGTAAGGACTCATCAGTTGTTATTGGATTCTTAGGAATCTTCTTTGCAATTGGTTTTGCTATTTCAACTCCATTAGTTAGTGCAATTCAAGGTAGTGCTGCTAGTTCATTCGTTGGTGGTTACCAAATGGATGGTAACTGATTAGCAGTTTGAATCTTTACAGCTATCGTCTGTATTATTGGTGGTTTATTAGTTGCTTTCTCTGCTAACAAGATTCACAAAATGGGTTATGTTGGTATGGCAAACGCAAACTATTCAAAATACGGAATGTTAATCGGTATCTACAGTTTACCAATTTACTTTAAAGCATTAAAAATCTGAACCTCAGGTAAAGATGAACGTTTAACTCCAGTTTATTTAAAATTAATGAACGAAAAAGTTAAAAAATGAGATGCTATGAAAGCTGAAAAAATTGCTAACGAAAACAAACGTTTCGATGTTGAAACCAAGAAATTAAGTGCTAAAACACAACTTAAAATTAACAAAGTTCAACAACAATTAAACAAAGTTCAACGACAAATTAGTTCTTTAAAATTAACTGATCAACAAATTGCTAAAAATAAACAAGCAGTTGATAAGATTAATACATTAATTACTAAAGAAAAGAACCGTAATAATAGTTATTACTGTGAATTAATTCACACTATTCAAACCTTAAATACTAACCATCAATATGATGCATTAGTGACAGCATTACAAAATAACACAGACATTGATGTTCAATACTACAACAACGAACACATCATCAAATACTTTGTTAAATATGCTGCTGTTCAAATGAAGATTCTTGTTCTTGAACAAAAATTAAAAGTTGTTCAAAATCCAGAACTTTATAAATTACAACAACAAGAACATAAAGTTGCTAATAGTTTAGCAGGTGCTCAAGCAACTGGTGTCTTTAAACAAAACCGTTGTCAAAAAACTCACGAACAAATCGTAGCCTTCTATGACAACAAATACATTCAACTCAACCGAATGATTGATGAAAGAGTATTATTATTCAGTCAACATAAAGAACACAAACACGCTGAAAAGAGTACTTACTATCAACGTTTAGTTGCAAAACAAAATGGTATTGTAACTAAAACTCAAGATCAATATTCAAACATCACTAAGATGTGAGAAAATAATGAAATTCATAGTCAAATTACAAGTTTACCAAACACTACACCAGTAGTTCAACCTGCACCAACAACACCAACTTCGGGTTCTTCTGAATCTGCAGTTTCATCTAATTAATAGATAAAAAAACCACTTTTTACAGATGGTTTTTTTTATTTTTATCTCTCTGGCCATTTCAAAATCTTTAAATCTTGCTAAAATTAAATTAAATTTTAGTAGAAAAGGTTAAAAAATGGCAGAAACAAAAGTCAAAAAAAGCTTTATGGATAAGCTTACAGGTTTCTTTTATAAAAGTGGTCATTACCTTGTAATGATTATTGCATATGTAGCAGTTGCTTTTTTAGCAGTAGTATCAGGTATTATTGCTGGTAAAGGTAGCTTCGATTTTTCAAACCCAGCTATTAAAGGCTGAGCAATTGCATTTATCGTTGCTGTTATCTTATTAGGATTAGCTCTTATTTTCAGCTTTGTTAAATCTTTAAGAAAAGTAAGTAACTATTTCTTTGCAGCAATCGGATTTATTGCATGTGCAATTATTGGAATCGTTGCAGGTTATATTTTCTTTAAATTCCAAGGTGGAAGTTTTTCAGGTGCTCCATACCCAGTTTCAGACTATTCTATTAGTGCTGCTGTTAGTGGTGGTTTATTCACAACAGCATGTATCTTAGTTGGTCTTGTTGTAATTGGTGGTATTTGCTACTCAATTAGTATGGCAGACAACCGTAGAAAAGAAAAAGCACTTAAAAGAGCTCAAAACAATTAATTAGAATATAAAAAGGTCGCACGACCTTTTTTTATTGTTCTTGATGCTTTGCTTCTAAACCAATTTTTATAAAATATTGTAGGTTCAGTGAAAAACCACAATGGTTTTCTTTTACAATATAAACATATGTTAATTAATATTCCAATTCAACTAAATCAAGAAACTAGCCAACAAGTTCAATATCAAGTAACAGTTGGTGCTGGCAAAACCATTTCTAATAGTAAAAATTTTGTCGTTCCTTTAAATATTCAAGGATCAGGTTTTAGTCCTAACAATAAATATCAATTGCAAATTAGTGATAATAATAACAGTTGTAGTGTTGATAATATCACTTATGTTGATAGTGATAACTTAAAAGCCAATTTAATTGTTCCTTTAAGTTTTGCGAGCAAAAACTTAAATATCAGTTTTAATTTATTGAATGGTGATCAACAATTAAATCAAGCCCCATTAACCTTTAATATTTGATTACCTCAAAACGCAAGCACTCCTAAATTATCAACAAGTGCTATTGTAGGGATTACTGTGACTGTAGTAGTGGTAGTTGGTCTAATTGGATATATTATTTATTTAGTAAATAAGCGTTCTAAAAACAAATCTTTAGAACGTTATCATAATAAACGCAAGAAATATACTAATTAGAGATAGTAGAATTTTTTATAAAAAAGGTACCATTTGGTACCTTTTGTTTTTAATTGAATCCTATGTTAATAAGACTTAGCAAACATCATATGAGTATTTATTGTATTTATAAGTAGGTTTATTTACACTTTTGTGTGTAATTTTGTTTTTTTCAATGTCTTTTTTGTTATTTTGATAGGCGAAACAATCAATTTAGTTGCCAAATCTTGAATTAAAAAAAAAAAAAAAGTAAAATCTTTCAAAAAAGAACATTTATAAGATAGAGATTAGATATGACTAAAAAACAACGACTCGTCGCATCTCTTACGACTACAGCAGGGATTTTAGCCGCTATTGGAACCTCCACTGGTTGCTACTTTCTTGCTGTCAATAAAGGCACTAGTTCTAGTTCAAATGTTCAATTAGAACCAAACCAATTAGATGCCTCACGCTTACAAACAATTTATAACAGTACACGTGATTATTTAATGAATATTCACGAAAATGATCCAACCATTATTGACCAAACATTTTTAGATAAACCAGAAACTAAACAAGCTATTAAAAATAAAGTTGAAAATGATTTAGCAAAGACCAACTTTAAAATTGATTTCATCAAAGAATTCCATCTTAAACATGCTACTGGTGAAAATAACCACCCATTAGTAACTTTAAGTTTGGAATTAGATCCAGAAGCAGAAATCAAATGAGATACTTTAGTCAAGGATCCACTTGTCAGTCCTGGTGAAAATAACATTATTACCTATAAAAAACCTATCAATTTAGATACTGGTTTAATTTTAAATAATGAAGTGTTAAATACTATTTTCAATAGCATTAATCGTAGTTTAAATACTATTTATGCAAGTAATCCTGATCATTTAGAAACTAATTATTTAAACACCACAGGTATTAATGACATTAAGAAACAATTAGCTGTTGACTTAGTTGATGCTGGTTTTAAATCCAGCTTAATTACAAAGTTTGAATTTGACGTTCAAACTCCAGCATATAACAAGAAAACCGCAACCTATAAGCTTGACTTTAATACTAAAACTATTTTTGAAGGCTTAGCTAATAGTGATGTTTATCAAGTGGTTGATAAACAAATCCAAATGATTAAACCGTTAGTCTTCAAAGTAGAAAACATTGTCAATAAAAATGACATCAATAAGATCCAAGAAAGTGTTGATAAAGTAATTGATGACTTGGTTTTACCGAACAAAGATAAAGTGGACCAAGACTTTTTAGATAACAACAAACAAACCATTACTGATGCAATTATTGATAATGGCTTTAACCCTGATTTCATTGATGGTGATATTAATATTAATATTAATGAAGAAACAGGTGATATTACTGTTGTAGTACCACTGCAACCAGACATTAATATTGATAGTAGTTCAAGCAATGGTAATGTTCATGTTGATCCTGATAACCATACCATTACTATTGATAAAAACGTTGATTTAACAATGGTCTTAAGTCAAAAACGCTTAGATACTCTTTATCAATTAATCAATACTAAATTGATGCAAATGTATAATAATGACCCTCAAAATGTTACATTAGCTAAAGTAAATAGTCCTGAAGTTAAAGAACAAATTGCATCTGATTTAGAAGTTCAAACTAAGTTTAAAAAATCACACATCCAAAGCATTAGTTTTACACAAAGAGCAGCAATTAACAATCAATATCAATTAGATGCTGAAATTCAATTTGATAACGATACCATTTTTGCAACTAACTTATCAAGTACACAATTTGCAATTAATAAAACAGCAAAGAGTGTTAAGACTATTAATCCATTTGATTTTAGTAACATTAAAGTAGTTAATAGTGCTGAAATCAATAGTTTAATTAACGTTGTTAAAAAAGCAATGGATGACAAATACAATGCTCATGAACCAGACTTCAATAGTGCTTGTTTAGATGCATTAATTGAACCTATTAAGAGCACTTTAACAACCAAAGGTTTTGATGTTAGTTTAATCAAAACAATGAGTTTTAATGTTCAAGATAATGGGGCTACAACAGCACAGATTCAATTAAACCCAAACGTTTTAATTAGTGACATAACACCAAGTTTAGATACTACCGTTAACCCAATTACTAAATTAATTACCATCAATAAACAATATGATTTAACAATGGTACTTAACCAAACACGAGTTAATGAATTAGTTAAATTGATCAAAACTAAGTTAGATGAAATTTATTTAAATAAACGCACCGATATTAGAATTGATAACTTAAATGCATCTAACTTAAAACAAACAATTGCAACCGAATTAAGTACTAAAACTAACTTCCAAGCAGCATTAATTAAAGATATTACATTTTCTAACAACACCACAACCGCCAATACAGATTATGCGATTGATTATCAAATCAGTTTCAATGACGGAGTTGTCTTTAACAGTGATGTTGACAATAATTCTGAAATTATTGTTAATAAAGCAGACAAAACCATTAAAAACAAAACTCCTTTAAATTTTGATCTTTCAAACTATGTTGTTACAAATCAACAATTACAAGACTGTTACCGTATCTGTGACCAAAGAATTGGACAAATAGTTAGAGAACAACCTGAAGTTATTTTTAACAATAACGAAGCACCTAGTGAAATTTATCAAGACATTCTTCAAAAAATTGAAACCGAAGTTGGTCTTAAACCTAACCGAATTACAAAAATTAGAATTCAATTCAAACATCGAGCAAGTGATCAAAACTGATACGACATTCCATTTGAAATTCAATTTGCAAATAATCAAATCTTAGAACCAACAGCTGGTAGCAGATGAACACTTGATGAATCAAATCATAAAGTAGTTGCAACTCATCCAAGAGACTTTGCCTTTGCTAATTACTTTGATGCTAGAAGAAGTCAAATATTATTAGATGTTATGAAACAACATTTAGATAATGCTTATAGTCAAGATAATGCTTCAATTATGGTTGATAAATTAATGGCATCTAATATCCGTCAAGAAATCATGAACGACTTCTTTGCTAAGGCTCAATTTAATAATAGAAACTTTATGAATGCTCAAACTGGTTTTGAATTCGTAGATGTTCAAAGAACAGCTAACCACCATTATCAATTTAAGATTCAACTTAAATTAGCTGGTCACTACCCTGATAGAAACCCAAACCAACTTTGAATCACAGGTGACTATAAAAACGATGCTAACTTTGATTATGACAATAATAAAGTATCCTTAATTACTAAAACCTATTTTGATTTTGACATTTCTAAATTCATTAATAATGAAAATGTCAACAAAATCAAAGAAGCCGTTGATCAATTTATTAATGATAAATATGCTGGTGATAAACATCAATTTACTGAAAATAATTTAAGTGGAACTGACATCACTAACAAAGTCAAAGACGCTATTAGTAGTACGCAAGGGAACCCTGATTTAATTGATATCGTTGATACCAAAATTAATTCCAGTACCAATAGTGTAGACACAGTTATTAAATTTAAACCAACCACAGGGTTTGATAATTTAATTGGTAATGAAAACATTATTATTAATAGTGAAGATAAAACTATTACTATTAAAAACAATAATTTAGACCTTTCTTTATTTATTGATGATAATCGGTTAGTTTCATTAAATGAAGCTATTAGATGAATCTTAACTGAATGTTTTAGACGAGAAAAAAATATTTTCACAGACGGATATATAAATCAAATTGAAACCAATAAAGCAGCTGTGATTAGTGCTTTTGATAACAAATTCCACCAATTAGCAAACTTTCCAACAGGTCATATTAGTTCTTTAACTATTACTAATGAAAAAAGAAGTTTACCAAATGGACAACCAGACCGTGCATATTATGTTCATACCCAAGTTGAGTTTGATAACCAAGTCATTATTATTGCTAATAACAATAATAGTTTATTTACAATCAATAATCAAACCGTAAAAGTTAAAAAACCACTTAAATTTGGTGCTTGAATAGACCAAGACGGAAAAGAAGAATTTTGCCTTCAATTTGGTAACTGATTATCTAAAAGATGAGACCACAAATTAACTGAAGCTGAATTAAATACTCCCGAAATTTCTCAAGAAGTAATTAGTCTTTTTGACCGTGGTAATGAAATTAATGATTTAATTGAAAGAGTTGATTTTAAAATTCAAAATATTGGCGAAAACGAACAAAAACTTACCTTCTCTATGCCGTTTAAAGAAGGCTTAATTGTAAGTCATGAGCGAGAAGATTTATTGAAAGAAATAAATAGTTGTATAGTTAACCAAGTTGAATATGATGTTGTATTCAATCAAAATAGTGTAGTTAATAAAGATGGAGTTTTAATTAGTTTAACTGAAGCTGGTAAAAATGCTGAATTACTTGATCTTTCACATGATGGCATTATTAGTTTAAAAGAAGAATGTTTGCCTTCTGTTATTAAGGCTAAGAAAATTGTCTTTGGACCTGAATTTTCAAAGATTGATTTCGAATACAAGAATACTGTATTTGTTGGTGATAATGTAACTAGTTCAGCTGTTGAAGAAATCGATTTAAGTCAATGTATTCAACCACCATTAACTGTTTCTAAAAGTTGATTTAAACCATTAATAAAAACACCTAACCGATTTAAATTAACCACACCAGTCCATACTGTTGCATTAAATAGTACTCTTGGAAGTTGAAAATATTTCAATATGCTTGATGAAATAGAGTGTCCGATTGATTTATTTATTCCAGATGGTTCATTTATTTTTGAAGGTTTCTGTAGTTCGGTTGCTAATCTAGAAACTGTTCATGCTGAAGGCATCAACGAATTAAATGACCATTCCTTTAGAGATTGTAAGAAATTAAAAACTTTTGAATGTGATTTAACAAAATCTAATGCTTGCACAAAAATTGGCAAATATGCTTTTTTAGGCGATAATTCATTAACTAAATGTGATTTATTTAGTCATGAATCACCAGTGACAATAATCGATGAATCGGCATTTGCTGGTTGTGGTTCTCTTGAAAATGTTGTTTGGCCAAAAGGTTTAACTAATATTGAAGATTATGCCTTTAATGGAGCACATATCAAATTTAAAGATCAAGCATCAGTTCAATTACCTGATACAATTGCTAAAATTGGCCAACATGTATTCCAAATTACTAGTGAAAGTTCATCATCTCAAAACAAGATTGCAAAAGAATTATTTTTAAATAACGATACTCCAATCACAAAAGCAATGTTAACCCCTGCTAAATCTTGATGTGGTGGAATAGAAGTTGACTATTACAATGAATTACTTGGTGTTGGTGGTAGTCTTAGCGACAGCATTTGTCCTGCCAGAAGAGATTATTAAAATAAATAGTCTTTCATTTTAATAAACGTAATTGAAATAAAAGTCGTTCTAATGAGCGACTTTTTAATTTATAGTTGTTCTAGAAAATCGTTTTTATGTTGGTAGAGAGGTACTTAGTTTACTTGAAAAACAATTTATAGTTTCCAGATAACGATTATTTTCACTTACAAGTAGGATTATTTACACTTTTGTGTGTAATTTTGTTTTTTTCAATGTCTTTTTTGTTATTTT
>JAHHTK010000005.1 GCA_020024695.1 Ureaplasma sp.
TTTTTGATCAATTTCTTTCAACTTAGTTTCTAATGAAATCGGCCCATTGACACTAACTAAGAATTTGTTTCATTCTTCTTTTGGAAAGACTTCTTTATGGTTCATTTCTAATCAAGTTGGTGAAACGACTGCTCCAAACGCAGTTGGGTCACTAAAGATACCTGAAATAGCTTCAGTTGCACTTGATAAATCAAAGACAATTTTAAAGTCATTAATTAATAAATTGATGCCTGAAGCATTCGGACCTTTATTAGCAATTCAGTTAGTGACACCCCGATATAAATTGGAGTTTACATCATAACTAATGTGGTTGGCACTTAATCCTAATCCAATTGGGGAGTTTTTGAAAAAACTGGCCATATCTGGATTAAGAATTCACGCAACATCAAAAACAGGGTTGTTATTACTAAAGGCTTCTACTTTCTTAAATGAATCTTTAATCTTGATTCCTTGTTGGGATGATCAAGAAGCATTAGCGGCAAATGAAAATAAACTTTGACGGGCTAATAAAGGTTTGTTTTTAGTAATGTTTTCAAGAATATAAGTGGTGAGTTTTGCGTTATTTTTGACTGTGAACAAAAAGTCAACTTTTTCACAGACATTATTGACTCCTACATTTTCTTGCTTTGCAGGTAAAACTTGAATTTGACTAATTTCATTACTAAACTGATTGAAATAGTTTAATAAGTCTAAGAGATTTCCATTTTGAACAAAGTTTGGTAAATCATTTAAACTAATCACTTGAATATCAGTTGGTAAAGGATTTTTTAAATAGTCTTGAACTTCAGTTTCACTATTAACTTTAATTAAACCAAAATTAGTCGCATTGACATTATTAATAGTATTAGTTGGTACTAATTTAACTACTAATTTATCTAAGGTTTTTTGTTCATTACTGTTATATAAAGTACTTGGACTGTATTTTCAAGAAAAGTTATCGTGATAGTCATTTAAACTTAACTGGTCAAAAGACAAGAAATCTTTTTTATTCAAGGTCAAAATATTGTTGCGGTAAGCAACAGGTTGGTTATCTTGAATAAAATAAGCATCAATCACTAAGTCGTTGTCTAAATTTTGATACATCCCGAATCATAATTTGGCTTGACTATTGCTTAATAAAGTTCTATCTAATTGGTATCAATCACTGTGAGTATTCACATAATCCGATTTTACAAAGTCAGCCATGGATTGGTTTTTAATCACATTGACTAATTGGGATTGGTTAATTTGAGCTTGATAAGCAATATCATTTAAACTATAAGGATGAAATAAACTATCTAAGATTCATTTTCCAGCCTCTTGGTCTTGGAATAAGTCTAATTGATCAATTAAATATTCATTAGAATAGTTAATCATCTTATAACTATTTTCATTCGTTGTCACGTCAAAAGCGTCAAAGTTCCGATATTGAAAATCAGGTTGGGAAGCTAATCAGGTTTTAAAACGGGACTGATTTAAATCATAGTTATTGGAATCATAAAGCTCATTAATAACGGTATTATGAGCATTATATTCTTGGGTTAAACTATCATAAGTTTTTAATAAACTGGAGTTTAAAGTCCCAAAACAACTAAAAGTAGCGATGGCGATATAGACCAGAAAAAATAGTCCAAAGAATGAACCTTTGTTTTTCAAACTATATCTAAACATACTTTTAATAAGATTTCACATTGTCGTTATTAAGTCTTTCGATATCTTTTAAAAATTGGTGATCCATTAATTTTTGCAAACGGAACCGAATTACATCATTATCAAATCAGGTTGCAAACTTAACAGATTTATAAATGTTAAAGTCATGGGGACTAAACTCAAAATCAAGGTTTTGTTCTAGATTAGTTTTCACTACTTTGTCTTGAAAACTCATTAAACTTCTCAAACACAAGTGGTCTTGAAATTCATCCACATCCATATGGTTATTAATAATTTTATTAAAAACCTCATCTTTTTGAATATCTAGGTCTAAATTAAATCAAAACAATAGAGCTTGAAAGAATAAATAATTAGCTTCAAAACTATAAAAATCATAAAGATAACGACGGTTAGTTTGAATCACTAATTCGTGAATTAAATTAACAATGTCCCATTTATCTTGCACTATTAATTTATTTAAGGTCGCTCGCATAGTATCTTTGATGGCATTCATGTGAGGCAACATCTTCTTGTTTTGATTATGGGGTGCAAAGAAATTGCTAACTTGGGTGTGAGCCATATCATAAAGATATAACAGAAAGTTAGCAAGCACTTGTTCATCAAAATCAACAAATCCAGAACAGGCCATTTTGTTGACAACAGTTTGGTCTGATTGACAGTCAAAAGCAACACATTCATCATGGATAAATATGTTGGTTTTGAGATGTCTTAAAGAATTATTGATGATTGCACTGTAGCGTTCTTGATCTTGAGCATTAAAACAAAAACAATCATTCGTTTTAAAAATAAACATATTTATGATTATATAGTTATTTATTGTTTTAAAGTCTCAAACAGTGAAATTTGTTTGACCCGTAAATAAATTGGTTTTTGCAAATTGTAATAGGTTTGTAATTTTTTAATTTGATAAAGATAAACCGTCTGGTTTTGAATAGTCGTGTGATCAACTTGGTCTGGGTGAAAAACAAACTTATCTTCATATCGATTTTGGTGTACAAATAATTGGTATTGTTTGTTTTTATTCGCCACTGGTTTCAGTTTCGTTAATAATATGTATTCATGCTGGTTTTTGACAATTAAACATGGTTCATAAAGTTTTAAATAGGGAATAAAACAGACCCCAACAAAAACAAAAGTGAAACTAACAAGGCAAAGCAGGATGAGTAAAATCTTCTTGGATAAATTCATAAAGGTTTAACACTCGTTGAAATGATTGGATATATAAAGGACTGTGTGAGATAGCAATGGTTAGGTTTTGTTGGTAAATGATTGGAAAAACTTTTTGAATAAAAAATTGCAATAAGTTTTGGTCAATATTACTAGTGACTTCATCTAACAATAACAATTTCTGATGGTGAACTAGAAGACCCATTAAATTCACCATTTGAATTTGACCACTACTCAATTTATTGTTAGCAATATCATAGATTTGTAAATTGGTTACTTGGAAAAATTCAGCTACTAAATCTTGATGTGCATTTGATTCGATGAGTTCAAAGAAACTATCACTTAACAGGCCAGTGTCATTTCTTAAATAGATAACTTGGTTTTGATAAGTTTGTGTGTCTAAATTGTTTATTTTCTGATTGTTAATTAGGATTTCAAAACTCGGGTTTTTGTGACATAAACTTCACATTAAATGGCTTTTGCCAATCCCAGAGGGTCCAATAATACATAATGGTTGGTTAATGATAATATTGTGTGGAATCTGAATATGTTTAAATTGCGGTTGGACTAATTCTACTTGGTGGATTTCAAAGACCTTGATTAGGTGTAATTCTAACTTGGGTTTTAGTTTAAAAATCTCACCCAAGTAATCTGATTGTTTCTTAAGTTCAGGAAAATGCACAACTTGGTTAAAAATACCTTGGAATCCTGATACAAAATTGTTATTAATTGCCAATATAAAAAAATAACTTGAAATTCCAGCTAAATCATTAATATTCTTGATCACAATGATGACAAAGAGCAATAAATTAAAGACTTGGGTGACAATTGATTGGTATAACCCAAACATTTCTTTTTTGATTCCATAATTTAAATTGAATTCAAAGTTTTGGATTCCAGCACTGCTAAATAACGATTGCTTATGACTATAAAATTGGTGATGGTAATAACTATTCTTAAAATAATAAAGCAAATTAATTAGATTCTTTTGAAAGTTATGATAACCAAAATTGGTATTAAAGACTTCTTGGTTATATTTCCTTTCAATCAAATTAAAGATTAATAAAATGCAGCCTAATAAGATGCCCAATAAACAATATCAATAGTCAACCAAAATTAACAACACCCCACAAATAATCCCAGTTAATGTTCCAATTAGCATATCACTTAACCCACTAATTGTAAAATTAATGACACTCATTAAATAATCATTAATAACAAAAAGATTGGTTTGGTCATTAAAAAACGATTTAGGATTCTGGAATACAATGGCTCAGATTTGACCAAAGTATTTTAAAAAGTAGCGTTGCAAGATTTTTTTATGATAGAAACTCACAAAACTAGTCATCAACATCTTGATGCCAAACAATAAACAAAAGCACAATAAAATCCACCAAAAGTTATTTAAACTAGCCTGCTGAATAACATATTTGCTAATATAGGTTAAAAACAAGCCACTGACAATCCCCGACCCATTATTAACTAAATAAAATAAACTTAAAATAATGGTTGGTTTTCAGCGGATTTGTTTTCATGATAAACTTTCTTGTTCAAATAAATGAATCTTTTTAATTCATAACACCTGTCCTAAATATTTTTGACAATAAACTTGAAACTGATAGTGTTTTTTCACGCCAAACCGAGAAATCAATTGGATTTCATTTTGATGACGAAAACAAAGATCAAACTTTAAATCTTGTTCATCAACATAACAAGCAAAAAACCATTGTTGGTCTGGTAAATCATTGATTTCTTGAATTGATAATTCCTCACACTCCACGTTTTGTTTTCCAAGTTCTATTTTCATATCTTCAAAACTTTTAATGGTGAGGGTGGGATTATTATCTAACTGATTTAAATGATGATGTTTTAAAAAGAGATTTAAACTATTGAGGTTGTGATTAGTCATAGATTTTCCTTGCTAATACTTAATAGCAAGAAAAAAATATAGAAGCCTCAAAAACTTCTATATTTTTAATTTTGTTAGGAATTATTCTTCTTCAACACTAACGTATAAGAAGGTTGAAGGAACTTTCTTAATACCATAACTTGCAATTGAAATTGGGTTAGTATATTTAGAAATTGTCTTGATAACAAGAGCACATGCTAATAAAGATGAAGTATAGTATTTGTCGTAATCATCTTTAGTAATGGTTGAATTTCTTTGATATTTATTTCAAATTTGTTTCTTCAAGCCACGTTCGTACATTCTGACGGTTGCTTCCCCAATAATTGAAGATGTTGCCCGATCAATAATGTAAATCTTGTTAAATAAACGAATTGGAGGACGTTTCACGAAGACAATGTTTTTCTTACCAGTTCATAATGAAGTTGTAACGGTACGTTTAAGGGTCATAGCAACTGAACGAACTTTTTCATTTTCTTTGAAGATGTGTAAGTCGTCCCCGACCATTTCTTCTTCTTCGAATAAGTCTTCAGCTTCAACCACAAGTTCTTTTTCGTGTTCAATTTCATCAAGAGCTGAAATGTCTTTAACTTCAACTGGTTCTTCAGGTTCTTGTTCAACTGGTCATTCAACAAATGGGTGAGGAACAAAGACACCACCATCTTGTTTTGCCATTAAGAAGATTAATTCTTTTGGTTGGCTGGTTGCTTCAGTTAAATCAACGACTGGGGCTAATGGGTTAACATCAAGTTTTGGTTCTTCAATTGTTGGAAGAACAACTTCTTCTTCAACAACTGGTTCAAGAATAATTTCGTTTTCTTCATCAATATAGACAGGTTCAGCTGCAACTGGCATCACAACTGGTTCTTCAACTACTGGTTCAAGTTCGATTGGTTGTTCTTGATCAATGTATGCAACTTGAGCTTCAACTACTGGTTCAGTTTCAACAACTGGTTCAACTTCAACAACTTCCATTACTTGTTCAACTGGAACAAATGTAATTTCTGGAATTTCATCTTCAACTAATTCAACAACAGTAATTGGTTGTTCTGGTTCTGATACAACAACAGTAATTGGTTGTTCTGGTTCTGGTCAATTAATAAAGTCATGAGGAACGAATGTCTTACCTTCTGGTTTATGTCTAAGAACGATTAAACCTGTTTCTTTAGTAATACCAGAGATAATATGACCTAAAGTTTGAAGTTTTTCTTCTTGAATTTTCTTCTTTGAATTAAGAGTTCTATCAAGGATAATTTGTTCTTGACGTAATGCCCGACATTTACATGTGTAGCATGAATGTAAATCACGTTCAATTAAACATGGGAATTCATCATCATTTGTTTTAGGTTCATTTTTTGATAATAATAAGACTGTATCTTTAACATCAAAGTTTTTGTCAAATTTTGATGGTAAGATGATAAGACTTTTATTAGAAATTTTTTCTTCTCTCTTGTCTAAAACATAAACAACAAGAAGTCCAGTGATCATGACAATGCAAAGAATGAATGCAACGACTGATACAATGGAGTATGCGAATGCATAACTATTAGTTTCTCCTAAGACTAAAGAATCGATTAAGAAACCTAATCCAAAGGCTGCGAAAATAATAGCTAACACTGTGAAAATAATTTCTAAGTTTTTGAGCTTTTTCATATGTTCACTACCTATATTTATATTCATTAATTATTATTTTAACTACTAAATAGCAAAAACCATTAAAAAAAGTAATTTTTTAACCTAAAAACATATTGTTTTAACAAGTTTTAATGTTTTCATATGCTAAATCATAAGTTCGGCTAGACTTCTTAGAATTACGGAACATAAAGATGGTTGTGGTGACCCCTAATTGACCAATAATCATAGTGTTACATAAAAAGAACATTGTCACAAATGACGAGAACGAGTAGTCATTTAATAACCCCGTTACCCCTGATGATAATCCAACGGTCCCGAACGCTGACGCAAATTCAAAGAAAATATCGGTTACTGAATAATTCGTATTGATGGAGTTAATGATTGGATAGTTAATTAACACAAACAAAGTAATTAAACTGGCACTCACGGTAAAGATAATAAATGAATCTACTACCGTTTGTTTTGGGATTCAACGGTTAAATAAGCGGGTGTTGTTATTACCCTTCATTCTAGCAATTAAAGCCATGAAAATCACAGCCAAGGTGGTGGTTCTAATTCCACCCCCAGTTGAACTTGGAGCACAACCAACGAACATTAACGAAATATAGACCCATTTAGTCGCATCAGTTAACGCAGATTGGTTAACAGTAGCAAATCCTGCTGATCGGGTTGATAAACTTCCAAACGCCACACTCGTAATCTTGTTTCAGGTGGCAGCATCCCCATAATAGTTTTGCAACTTATCATAAATGTGAGTGTCTACAACCCCAAGTGAATCTTTATTAGCATTTAAATGGTTTAAAATGGTGTCGACTTGGTTAATTAAACCCCCACTAACGCCAAATTCAAATGAAAATGAGAACACTAATCCAATGGCTCCGACAATAAAATAGGTTAAGATTGAGGTTTTGGTAAATAAACTAAAACGGAAGTGACGACAGTGAATTTTACAGTTGATGGCTTCATAGACATCATAAATAACTGGATAACCAATCCCACCTAACACAAATTCTAAAATGGTTAAGTATTGAACAATGGTACCTAAATCGTTCCGATAAATGCCTAAAGAGTTTGGTCCGAAAATGTCAAACCCAGCGTTGTTCATACTTGAAACAGAGTGGAAAATCCCTGTTCATAACGCTAACCCATAGTTATGATAATAAGGCACATAAGCTGCCCCATTGGTATATAAATTGCTTAATAACCCATAGTCAGCAGGACTTAAGACCCCGTTAAAGTTTTCACTCGCTACATCAGCTGGTAAAATTGGGACTTGTTCATACGCTTTAATAGAATAAAACAAACCAGAATAAATAAAAGCAAAAATAATTTCAACTAAGAAAATAAAAATCAAAGCAATCTTAATTGATTTCAATGATAATCCGATTTTACTATCACCCCGTTCACTAACTAACACTAAGGTATTACTAAACCCGTAGTGAACAGGTTGGTCAAGAGCTAATCCTTTTTTCTTTTTATAAATCTTGTTATTAAAAATTAAACTTCATAACAATCAAAAGACAGCAAACATTCCTAAGCCACCCAATTGGATCAACAATAAGATGACCACTTGGCCAAAGGCGTTATACATATCTGAAATTACAATGGGACTTAACCCAGTATCAGTAAAGGCTGAGATGGCAATAAAGACTGCTTCAAACGCTGTATACACTGGGGAGGTGCCATCACTATGATATGCTGCTACCCCTCGGTTTAAACTGAACGGCATAAGCAATAAAATTGAACCAAGCAAACACGCATAAATATAAAAAGATAAAATTTTTCGTGCTGCTGAAGTTCCGATAAAAATCTTATAGAGAATTGATTTTAATTTGTTAGAATTAAATTTCTTTTTTTCCATAGTTTATTTTAATATTATATAAATTTCTACCGAATGGCTAACTTTTTTTATAATATAAGCATAAAAAGGAACAAATATGAAAAAACAAGAATTTTGTATTATTGGGGCGGACGACTTCTGTGTTGAAATCGCACGAAATTTACAAACCTATGGGGTCAAAGTAGTCATTTTAGACCAAGAACGGGAAAAAATTGACGCTTTAGCCAATGAATTTGAATATGTTTATCGGACCAATGCAATTAATAAAATTAGTTTGCAAGATCTTTCCATTGGTGAATTTGAAACCGTCATTGTTGGGGTTTCTACCATGGAAGACTCCATTTTAATTATTAACAACTTAGTTGCTTTAGGAGTTAAAAAAATTATTGCTAAAGTTCGTAACGAAGTTCAAAAAAATGTTTTATTAGCTTTATCTAGAAATGAAGCCAAAATTGAAATCTTATGACCTGAAGAAATTTTAGGGAATACCATTGCTTTCCGTCTTTTCCACAACATTAACATTAACTTGATGACTAATGATAACCAATTATCCATTGTCAACTTACCAGTTAATAACTCAGAATTATTTGGAATTAGTATTTCCAACTTTGACTTGAAGTCAAAATATTTAATGAACATTATTTGAATTAAACGGGGCCAAGATGTCATTTTCCCAGTTCGGAGCTACACTACCTTACAACCAGATGATATTGTCACCATCGCTTGTGAAAACAAACACTTAGAA
This sequence comes from Ureaplasma sp., assembly GCA_020024695.1. GTDB lineage: Bacteria > Bacillota_I > Bacilli_A > Mycoplasmatales > Mycoplasmoidaceae > Ureaplasma. Next base: position 8,944 of record JAHHTK010000005.1, read on the forward strand.
ACCATTGCCAAACTATTTACCAAGATTAAACACGAAGGTAAAATTGCTCACAAAAAAGCGATGATTGTTGACAATGATGAAGTGGCCAGTGAAGATGATAATGAAAATGAGGAATAAAGATGAAAAAAGCAACTACTACGAACCCGTATAAGTGAAATCTGTTTAACCGTTGGTTAGATAAACCCACTGATCAAACCTTAAATTCCTTAGTTAAAATTGGGTGAGCCTTAGGCATTTTAGGTGTTATGCAATTTATCTTTGGGTTTTTATCCATTATTTTAGCCATTTATAGTTTTAGTTTAAAAGCACCAGCCCAACCCCAACCAATTCAAATTAGTTTCTATTTTTTCATTACTTGTTATCTTTTAGTTTATCTAGCCATTGCTTTGTTAGGATTGTTTTTAATCCCTGCTTTTAATACCATGCGAAAAGCTAAGTTAGTGGTCGTGGTCGCTATTTATAGTTCCATCATTTTAATTCCAAGTTTAGCTTTAGTTATTTTAGGTAAATGATGTATTAAAATTGCTAAACAGTCCAAACAAAACTTCCAAAGTGGTAATTATAATTTAGCAACTAGTCCTGAACTTAATGATCTACCAAATGAAACTCAAGAACAAGCTGAAATCTTAGCCGAACAAGATTTTGATCACAACATCACTGACAAATTAAATAGTGATGAAGATAAAGACATTGCTGATCAATCCAATAACAGTTAAAGAAAACAAATTCAGAACCCTTTCAATGGAGTATCTGAATTTGTTTTTATTAATTGTATAAAAAGCCTGGCATGATGATTAAAGCCAAGAGAGTTCCCACAATTGGAGCCACCATTGGAACTCATGAATAGTTTCAATCAGCCTTCACTCCAACCCGATTATTGTAATTATGGACTGGTAAGATTTGGTACATGACCCGTGGAACTAAGTCCCGCATTGGGTTCATGGCCATACCTGTGGTCCCTCCAAGTCCATAAAATACCATTTCAATTAAAACACAAATTAAAGCATTGGAAATAGCTGATGGACCAGGCATTAAATAGCCTAAGCATAAAATCGCACTATAAAAAATAAAGACCGATAACATTTCAGCTAAAAATGATAACCCAACATTTTGTTTAATGGCTGAAGTATAAAAACAACTTTTAATGATGGCTTGGCGAGCTTTAGCATCTTCAGTGCCATCTTGAAAATTTTTAAATAATTTTCAATAAACACTATACATTAACAAGACTCCGAGACTCATCCCGATTGCTTCAGCCAGAATTAAAATTAATCCATCTCCGATTGGCAAATAGTTACCAGCTGCTAGTTGTTTTGGATTGGTGGCCATAAACATTCGAGCAATCACTAACGCAGGGTTTAAAAAATAGGACCCCGCTCAGGCATTATTAGCCGTGGAAGCATCTTTAATCTCACGTAAATAAGCATTTCCGATTCCATATGCTAATAACACCCCCACAAAAATTGCACCCATTCAAGCTAACCCAAACAAAATAATTTTGCTGACATTTTCTTTTTTAAACCGTAATTGCAATGAGGCCACTACCCCAAGGCCCATCAACAATAAAACCATAGACCCGACAAGTTCTCCTGCAAAATTGGTTCAGACATAAGCATCAACATTAAGACTCCCATTTAATTGGGATTGAATTAATGCTGGTGTGGTTGGTCCATAACTAATATAGCCCATATTTGCTCCCTATTTGTGTGATATGTTTTTTCTATTATAAGAAATGATTAACAATATCTATTTGGAAATTAGTAAATAATAAAATAATTTGAAACTTTGTTTGGTTTTAGCTAACGATTTTGGTTTGAATTCTAAAAGTGGAATCTCTTGCTTAAAGCCTAATGATAACAGTTTGAGGTGCATTTTCACTTGAAAAAAGAGATAGACAGCAGGTTCAATTAATAACCGTTCATTTTTAATTAACTGTTGCACGACAAACCAGTTAAAACAATAAAGGTCACTATACGGTTGCTTAATAGAAAACCAAGTTCAGAACCGAAACCAGAACCGAAACCATCACCCTTTTTGATGCTTTAGATTTTGGTTATAACCAATAACAATATCAAAGCCCCGTTTAATTTCATGATAGATACTTAAAATTATGGATTCATCAAACTTCAAACTAGATGGTCAATTTAAAAAGTATAGATACCCTTGTTCTAATTTCTGATTAAAGATATCTTTGATTAATTCATTTTTACTGATTCCAATTTCTGGTTGATAAACTTCAAGGTGTTCATTAATGATTTGGGTATCAGTCTCATTGATAACTACTAAAGCTAAGTGATTGGTTTGACAGGCTTGTCAAAACTCTTCTAAATCCTTTAAATTACTGTGGTCAGTCAGTTTATAAATAATTAATAAATCATTCATCTTATCATCTCTTAGCAGTAAATAACTTTTGATTTAACTCTAGTCCATAACCTTTAATTGAGTTAGCACAAAAAATAAATAAATGTCCATAACTATCTAAAAAGGTTAACTTCGTATTTGGTGAAACATTGGTTCAAATATTTTTAATTTGATAATTCAAATCTACATTAACAATGTCTACATTGATTAAAAAATTGGTAGTTTGAAACTGATTCTTATTGGTAATTAAGAAACATTTATCGTAATTAAAACCTTGTCAGCAGGCAAGTTTTTGATCAATCTCAGCTTGGGTTTTTAATCAATAAACAGCAACTTTGAGGGGTTCATCATTTAAATATAAAAATTTAGAAACGCCTTGGGATTTTTGTCAAAAATGTTTCTTTTGGATTTTAGCGTAATACTTAGCATCTTGAGAGTTAAAAATCATACGAACCTTAAATTTAAGTTTATAATATTAAATTATCTAATAATACTAATTAAAAGGAAAGATTATGCCAAGAAAACACCTTATTGCTAGCGGAATTAACAAAAAGCAACAACAACAAGCAAAGATTTGAATGAAGTGTGCGAAAGAAATTAAAGCCGCTGCAAAAGTTGGGGGACCAAACCCAGAGGCCAACCCAAGACTTAAAGCAGCGATCGACCGTGCCTTACAATCAAATCTTTCCCGTGATAGTATCCAAAGAAACATTAACGGGGCTAACAAGGACGCTGATAACCTCCATGAAGTCAGTTATGAAGGTTATGGTCCAAACGGTTTAGCTGTTGTTATTCAAGCCTTAACAGATAATGAAGCACGTACTTTATCAAACGTCCGTGGTTATTTCTCCAAATTACATGGTGAATTATCCAAACGGGGTTCAGTAGCGATGCTTTTCAACAAATATGGTCAATTCTTTATTGACAAATCCAAAGCCAACGATGATGCTATTTTAGAAGCCACCATGGACTGTAAAGTCGTTGACATCAAAACCCTTGACGACGTTTATGAATTATTAGTGGAACCAGAAGATTATTTCAAAGCAAAACAAGCTCTTGAAGATGCTGGTATTCCAATTTTTGAAAGTGATGTCAAATTAATTCCAAGTTCAACCGTATCTTTAAGTGATGAAGATGTTGAACGTCTTGAAAAATTCACTGATTCTTGTGAAGATGACGATGACATTCAATGAGTGGTTACTAACTGAGAAGAAGCCTAAATCAATCAAAATATCAGGGTCCCTGATATTTTTTTATGTCCTTATCAAAATGCAAAAACTATAAGACTGAGGTTTCAAAACTGATCAATTGCAAAACAAAACCCACAGGATTTTTTAATCTTGTGGTTTTTTAAATATTGTTAAGTAAGACTATTGGGTTTTAGTTAGTTTACTACTATGAAAAGTTCCAATTCGGCTTGAATTTTTCCCTAAATAAAACTTTGGTAGTTTTAGATTATCTTTAGCATGTTGTTTGGCTTTAAAAGTTTTAATGTCCCTAACTTTTCAGTCTAAATATTTCTTGCGAAACCGATAGAAAGCATCGTGAGCTGATATATGATCAGGATATTCATCAAGAAAAGTTTGTTTAAACAAATCTAAATCGGTTTCAAATAAAACAAACAAATGTTCTCATTCTGTTGTACTACGGTGTTTATACATGGCTTAAGTCTACAATTAAATAGCCATCATTTCATGATTCAACTGTTGTACTACTATTTGGAACAAGAATTTTAAAATCGGTAGTAGCAACACCATTAATTTTGATTGTTGTTCAATAGAAAGCACATGAAGTAATGGTAGTAACGGTTTCAGGTAATCTTGCTGTCTCTGTATCTTTGAAATTGAAACTACCTAATGAGAAGGAATAACTACCAGGTTTATTTAATTTGCTTGGTCAAGATACATCTTCTAATTGAGGGCCAAGAATACGAGAACTATAATATCCAGCAAAGGCTCAATCGCCAATTTCTGTAATTGGTGATTCAGTACTTAATAAATTACAATGATTAAGTTTGTCAGCATTATAGAACATTCCATATTGAATGATGTTAGTTTCCAATTTATCAAGTTCGCAATCAAAAGATTGAATGTAGTGATTTCCATAGAATGACGCATAACCGAGATCAGTTAAGGCATGAGCTACCACTTTGGTTGTTTTAATACCACTAGATTCATCAAAGAAATTGCCTGGAATAGCACATCTTGCTGGTAATTCTAGTTCAAATGTGTTTGTAACTGATTGGAGTCCAGTTTTAACTTCAGCAATCGATTCTCAAGCACTTGGAAGAATAATTTTATCAATTTTAGCAGTTCATGATGGATCAGTACTCATTATCATATTAAAAGTTTCTGGAGTTAAATTATCAGCTCCTTTAAAATCAACAGTTACATTATTAACAAGGTCTTTGAAAATATTACCTTTGATGTCAAGTGCACCGAACTTATGACCCATGATAATATTGGTTGCTTCACTACCTTTAATAGCATTATTAGCAATTCCCTTTGCTTGATAATCAGAAGATTCAAAGTCTAAGGTTGATTTACTTTTACCAGTTGCTGTTAACGTTGTAATATATCCATCACTATTAACAATAAAGTCATCATAAATATGATAGACAACTGGTTTCTTAGCAGTTATTTTTTGACCATCAACACTGAAATCAACATTATCAGTCATAAGGTTTTTAATACTATCATCAAAAGTTAAAATATAACCGATGTTTTGTGTTTGACCACCATCAGATGAACTAACAGTGAATTTAACGGCTTGAATTTTATCAGCACTAAAGTTTGGATAAAGAGTTTTTAAATTAGTTCTAATATCGTTTAAAAGAACAGCATTTAATTCAGGTGCATTCAATTCTTCAGCTGTCAATAAATGGTCTTGGTAAGCAGCTAAAGTTTGTGAGACAGCTTGGTTTAAATGGCTGCTGACTTCGTTGTTTAAGAAGTCTGCGACACTGTATGATTTTGCTTTATATGAACTAATTGTTGAAGAACCGTCTTCTTTAATATTTGGATTGCTTTTTCAACCACCAGCATAATAAGCGTCAAAAGTCACCCAAAAGGCTTCACTAGTAAAGTCTACATTAATAAAAAATTGATATGTTCCGTTAGTAGAAGGTACAGGAGTAAAATAAACATCTTTGACAATGCCTTGTTGGTAATGACATTGAGCATAAATAGCATCAATTAATTGTTGTTTAATTGTTGAACCATTTAAATAATCAACATTAAAGTTTTTAGCGTCATTATTATAAATATCATTTAATTTATTGTTAATAATGTCTGACATTGTTTTACAACGATTAGGAGTGACTCAATTATCAAAATTAAAGTTGTTATAAACAATAGTTAAGGTCCGAGCGTCTTTATCTAATTTAATCAAATCAGTATCGGTGAAATCACACGTAAAAATGGTTCCACTAGTAAAGGGAATGGTTTCAATTACTTGGTTGCGATCATAATCAACATTGAAGTTAATAGTTCCAACAATATAGCTTGGATCAAAACCTCTGCTTTTCAATAATTCTCATAAGTTGCTTCAATAACATGTTTGATATAAGTTTTCACTAGTGAAATTTTGCTTATTGGTTTCTCATTGTTTATTTACTAATTCCTGACAAGAAGTTATTAAGGTTTGGATTCCTGAATCAGTTAAAGTGTAATATGTGTTGTATTCAATAGTTCATTTTAAAACTCTGCTAGTTGAATCATAAACCATTCCATTTGGTCAATAGTCACCATTTCTGAAATCAACTTGATCAGTAAATGTGATTTCAAAATCATATTTAATCAAACTATCTGCTGATTGATTATTAGCAAATTTTAAATTTTGAAAGATGGCTGCATTAAGACCAAGTTTAGTTACTAATTCTTGCTTATAAGTATTTATAAATTCTTCTGTATTGACTTTATCAAAAGCTACATTATTTTCTTTTTGGTTATACAATTGATTTAATTTTTGATTCAAAATGCTTTTAATTAAATCAAGTCGTTTGCTATCAAGAATTTTACTTACATCAATTGTAACTGGTTCTTTTAAACTAACAGTATAACTGCTTTGGTTAGCATCATATTTGGTTCATGTATTAGAATCAACAAAATGTACTCTACTATCAAAACTAATTATTCAAGAAACAGTAAACGCTTGAGCATCAGCTTGTGGATTATTAAAACTAATACCTTTAATTAAATCCTTATCAAATGAAGATTTGGTAGCAAATTCATTAATGATTTCAGTTGCTAAACTAGTTTCTCCACTTGCATTTAACTTTTCAGCAGTTAAAACTAGTGGATTGTTAGCAGCAATAGAATCAATTTTATTTCTAATAATGCTATCCAATTTATTTAATTGCGTTAAGTTAAAATCAACAGATGCTGGTACTACTGGAACTGGTTCTTCTGGGACAGGAGTTTCTTCAGGGGTTGGAACCACTGGTTCTGGTTCTGTTGTCTCTGGATTTTCAGGAGAAGTATTATCTTCTGGTTGACTTGGTTTTTCAACTTCTGGAGGAACTTCTTCTGGTTGAATATTTTCAATTGGTTGTTTATCTAATTCAAGGTTTTTAATAAATTGATGGCCTGTCTTATCAATTTCATAATCAGCATTACTTGTTACTGTTTCACCAAATTTTACATCATCAGTAAATTTAATGATTACTTTTACATTAACTTTATCTTGACCTTCAGTTTCTTGTCCTGGTTCTAAAACAATGTCTTTAATTCAACTTTCATCAATCCCAAGTTTCTTTAATGCATTCTTAATTGCTTCTTTAATAGCAGCTACAGAGGTAGGATCTTTTAAATCTGCTTGAGTAACAGGTCTTTGATCGTTATGAATAAGAATCTTATCAAGGGCTTCATTAATCTTATCAGCCAAATTCTTATCAATTTCTTTAGTTGGTTGTTCAGGACCAAGATGATCTTGGTTTGGATTAGGTTCTATTGGGTTTTCTGATTGGCCATCATTGCCTTGATTTGGTTTATCACCAGGTTGTTCGCCAGATTGGTCAGGATTAGATTCACCTTGGCCTTGGCCTTGTTGGTCACCAGCATTGTCACCTGTGCTACCATCAGGATTATTTCCTTGACCATCATTACTATTACCAGTTTCACCATTATTTGGTTCATTACCAGCATCGCCTTTATCACCACCATCAGTTTCTGGTGATTCGGGATTAACTACTGGTGGCACTGGTTCTTTGTCACCATTTTGGTTACCATCATTATTTTGATTATTATCTGGGCCATTTTCTTGACCACTATTATCAGAGTTATCCCCTGGTTGGTCATTTTGTTGGTCAGAATCTGGGTTGTTTTCTGGTTGTTCTTGGTTTCCATCTTGTCCATCTGGGTTACCACCTGCATCACCATTATTATTTTCTGAATCTTTAGGAATGTCTGGACTATCAATTGGTGGAACATCTTGGTTCTCAGTATTATTGTCTACATTTGGTTCACTTGGTTTATTATCACTTTGTTCAGAACCGTCAGTTTGACCGTTGCCTGTATCTTGGTTAGGTTTGTTATCAGGTTGACCATCGCCTGTATCTTGACCATTATTATCTCCTGAATCGCCAGGTTTTTGATCAGGATTTGATCCTTGTTCTCCATCAGGTTTTTGATTAGAGTCTGTGTCGCCAGCTGGTGGATTAGGATTATTATCCTCGTTGGTATTATTATCACCAGTTTGGTCGCCATCATTGCCTTGGTTATTATCTGAACCATTTTGTTGGTCATTATTATCAGGTTTGGTTTCTGGTTCATCACTAGGATTTAATGGATCACTTGGTGATGGGTTGATATCTGGTTCATTGCCATTATTTTCATCTTGTTGATTATTATTTTCTGAACCATTACCACTACTATCTGCATCATTTTGGTTACTATTATCATTTGAATCTGATTGGTCATTTGATGTATTGTCATCAGAACCACTGTTTTGATCTGAATTTGAGTGTTCGTCAGAACTGTTATTATTTGAATCATTAGAACCTTGGTTTCCATTTCCATTTGGTTCATTATTTTGATTATTATTTTGGTCTTGATTTTCTGAATCAGGTTTATTTGGTGTATCATTAGTTGCAGAACAACCAGGTAGAGCCAAAAAATAAGCAGCTGCTGTAACGCCTGTTGCTAACATAATCCCAAGTGTAGCACTAATTGAGCCAATAACTTTTGATTTTTTCTTCATTCTTTCCTCGCAAATTATTCAAAATTAAAATCTTTTGAATTTAATTTCATTTCTAAATTTCTATATAAATATTCATTTGATTTGTATGAATCGTTTAAGATAAATTGGACAGTATATCTTCTCAATTATCGTTTTTTTTTTTTTTTTATTTCAAGGTTTGGAGATGATAATTTTAGTTTTAGTGTGTAAATTTTGCGTTTTTAGCCTATAAATAGAGAAAATTAAGATTTTTTAGCAACTATATCGTTTTAGATAATCTGGACACTTTCCAAGAATCTAACAAGTAATTAAGTTCACAAGAACATAAAAAAATCATCCTTAAGTTTAGTCCTTAAAGATGATTGAAATTATTTAATGTTTAGCACTGTTAATAATCTTGGCTTCTTGATTTTGAACCATAAATAAATGGTGGTCATGTTTACGTTCAAAGTATTTAACTAATTCTTGAACCATAATGGATAAGAAAGCAATTAAGAATGGCAAGATGTTTAAGGCCTTATAACCACTATTTAAATTGCTGAAATTTAAATCCATATTAAAGACATGGTTGATTGCAGGGACATAAGCAACAAATGCTAACAATAAAGCAGAAGCGATGGTAGCATATACTGATCATTGCATATCTTTTCAAGGTTCATGAAAGATATTTTCATTGGTACGCATTGGAATCGCATTAGAACTTAAACATAATCCTAAGGTTAAGAACATTAACCCTGAACCAGCAAACAATCCTTGAACATAAAGATTATTAAAATCAAAAATATTGTCAAGGTTTCTAAATTGGTCTCTTAAGAAAGTTAAGTCTCAATTATCAACTGTAACTGCTAACCCTAAATAAAACATGAAAGCAGCAATAGCCCAGAAAATAATTCCTTCTACTAAAATCTTGATTAACATTCGCTTATCAACAATAAACGCATTCTTTAACCGAGGTTTTTGTTGCATCAAGTGATGACCTGGTTTATTAAAACCCATCGCAATCCCTGGCAAGGTTTCACTCATCACATTGATTCATAATACTTGCAAGGAAGATAACGGACTAATCATAAAGATAAATAAACTTAAAAAGACCGCTAATAATGAAGCTAAGTTAGTAGTTAAGATTAAACTTAACGCCTGTTTAATATTTTGAATAACTCCCCGACCTGTCTTGACGGCTTTTACAATAGTTTGATAGTTGTCATCAGTTAAGATGATGTCAGCTGCTTCTTTAGAGACATCAGTTCCTGTGATTCCCATCGCACAACCAATATCAGCAGCTTTTAAGCTGGGAGCGTCATTAACCCCATCACCTGTCATTGAGACAATTTTGCCGTGTGCTTGTCAGGCTTTCACAATCCGAATCTTATCGGTTGGTGAAACTCTCGCAAAAACACTATATTTTTCAATGTTTTGAATTAATTCATCATCACTCATCGCATCCAGTTCTTGACCACTTAAAGCTTGGTCCATACTTTCAGCCATGCCTAATTGTTTGCCAATCGCAATGGCAGTTCGTTTATAGTCTCCTGTAATCATGATTGGAACGATACCTGCCTCTTTTACAGTTTTAATCGCTTCAATTGCTTCAGGACGAACTGGGTCTTGTTCAGCAATTAAACCGACTAACATCAAGTTATTTTCATCTTGATCAACTTTCAAAGGTTGGTTTGGATCATAACCAAATAAAGGTTTATAACTAACTGCTAAAACTCTTAAGGCTTGGTCACTCATAACTCCATTGACTTGTTTAGCAGTTTCTAAATAACTTGATTCATTTTGACAACGAGCAAAGACATTATCAGGAGCCCCCTTAGTAATTAAAGCGTATTGTTGAGTGGGTTTATGATAAACAACAACACTCATTAATTTTCGGTCTGAATCAAATGGTAACACTTGAATTGTGTCATAATCTTGACTTAAATCCTGTTTGGTTAAGTGTCAGTGTTTAAATAAAGCAATTAATAATGCAGTTTCGGTTGGGTCCCCAACTTCAGAAACAATTTCATCATTTTGAATTTGAATATCAGCACTGCTTGCAAGAACACTATAAGCTATCACTGCTTGATTAAAACTGATTTCTTGGTTATCTAACCCTTCAGTTCATACTTGCATCACTGTCATTTTGTTTTGAGTTAAAGTTCCTGTTTTATCACTACAAATGACACTGGCTGAACCTAAAGTTTCAACAGCTGGTAATTTCTTAATTAAAGCATTATGTTTTGCCATTCCTTTACAAGCTGTTGCTAAAATTACACTCACGACAGCTAATGCCCCTTCTGGCACTGTTGCAACTGCTAAACTAATAGCAATTTGAGCTGCTTGGCCAGCAATATTTTCATTGGTAATTTCATAACTACCAGGGACTGAAATAATGGCAATATAAGCAAAGAAAGTAATTAAACACACTACCCCAGCAATAATTCCAATAATCATGGATAATTTTGCAATTTGTTTTTGTAATGGGGTTAAATTATCTTTTTCATTATTAATTAAAGCTGCAATTTGTCCGATTTGGGTGTGCATTCCAATGGCTGTGACAATCGCTTTAGCAGTCCCATTAATAACATTGGTACCAGCAAAAATACGGTTTGCTTGATTAATTAATTTAGTATTTGGTAAATCAGGACCAACTTGTTTGTGGACTTGTTCAGATTCACCAGTTAAAACACTTTCCACCACTTCTAAATCATAGGCTTCAATTAAAAGCCCGTCTGCAGCAATTGCCATCCCTGCTTCTAACACTAAAATATCATTAACAACCACTTCACTGGCACTAATGGTAACTAAATTACCCTCTCGTAACACTGTGGCTAGTGGAGCAGTCAGTTTTGATAATGATTGCATGGCCTTGGTGGTTTTAAGTTCTTGAATAGTCCCTCAAATAGTATTGGCCAACACAATTAATAAAATGACCCCACTTTCAACAAACATGGTAATGGTTTCTAATTCATGATTAGCTTGACCAGTGGGTTTTAAAACATTAACAATCCCTAACGCTAAACTAATCAAGGCCGCAATAATCAAAATAATGATCATCGGATCCTTTACTTGTTGTAAAAAAAGAACAAAGGGATTGATCGGTTTCGATAAAGTTAACTGATTTGTTCCATATTTAGAACGCATCGCAGCCACTTGAGCCCGACTCAACCCTTGGTTTCGATTCAAATCTTTTAAAGGTTCATAGTGATAAGCTTGAACCTCATTTTGAGTTTTCATATAAATTGCATCCTTTGTGACGATGTCATTTAAAACATTAAACTTCTTAAAATTATATCAAGTTTCATTTATCAAAAGGTTGATAAAAAAATGAGAAAAGAACAAATAATCTAAATTTATTCACTTTTTAGCAGAAAATAAAAATTTTCGTCATAAAATGTTAATGAGAATATTTCGTCTATTTCTTAAAAATTATTGTAAGCAAATTTATTTTTATACTTTTCGAAAGTATTCTTATTAAAAGGAAACGAACATGATGCACCAGAATTTATCTAAATTTCTTATCTTCTGAGCTTTCATGGGTTTATTCGGGCTTGAATTAAGTTTAATTATTGCCTGAATCAACCAGCAACTCTTACCTGTGCTTTACAGTTTTTTGTTAGTGTTTCCTTTTGTATGCATTTCGAGTTTTCTTTCTTACTATACAGGGATACAAACCTCGAAATGAGCTGTCAAATTTAAGGATTGAAAACACAAAATCCAAGGTTTAACGATTACTTGTTATATCCTGATTGCACTATTAGGTTTATTACCCATCATCATTGTGATGATTGTCTTTGGTGTGACAAATGTCAGTTTGTTACCCAATGGCAATATGGGTCCTTTTAATGTAATCGGGTTAATTGTTTTTTATATAAGTTTTAAGGTGTTAAACATGGGTTTTTTAATTGTGAATAACCAACCTTATCACCACAGCAAAAAGACTTTAAACCAAAAAAGGAGTAAACATGGGCGGTAATGCTTTTGATGTCTATGAACCGTTATGGACAAGTTATGCTGTAACTCCTTTATTGTCACTTGGTGTGACCTTGGTCATTTTATTAGTTTTATTTGGTTTATATTATGGTTCTGTCAAGAAAGTCAAACCAAATCAAGCTCCTAATGGTTTTGTTACCATTATGGGAATGGGCATGGATTACATTAAAAGTTTAACAGTACAAATTATTGGGGAACGTCACACAAAATTCACCCCTTATTTCTTATTTTTATTTATTTATCTTTGTACTGGTGTTTTAATTTCTTTAATTGGTTTTAAAGAAATTCAAACTTCATTAGTTGTACCGTTATTTTTTGCACTAACAACGGTAATTGCAAGTCAAGTCCTTGCAGTGAAATATCAAAAATGATCATTCTTTAATAAATTCTTAATCCGAATTAAAATTAAAGGCGTTCATATTCCAGTGATGATTCAACCATTAGAAATTATTTCTAAATTGAGTCCAATCATTTCCTTAACATTCCGTATGTGAGGGAATATTACAGCAGGGTCCATCATTTACGCTTTAATGTGATGAACTTTCGGGGGAATTCAAGGGTTAAACCAAGTTCCACCAGTCGGAATCTTTATTTTAGGTTCAACTGCAATTATGCCTGCACTGTTTAGTTATTTCACCATCTTTGACGCTGTCATTCAAGCCTTCGTCTTCACGGTCTTAACCATCTCCTTATGAGGTCGGGAAATCCAAGAAGGGGAAGAACACGAATTAGAAAAAGAACAAAGAAAGCAAGAAATGACTCGCCAACAAGTGGCTTTATTACATAAGTTACAACAAGATGTGGGTCCGGCAACCGATGAAAATGGTGCCGAAGCATTTATTTAAGAGGAGTAAAATATGTCAAACGCTATCGATATGACAAATCAATTAGTTGATGCTGTAAGTTCACTTACAGCTCATTCAGACGTTATTTCAACTTTTGCAGATACAAACTCAACTGTTGTTAACGTTTCAGATAAAATGGGAGCTTACATTGGGGCTGGTTTAGCAATGTCAGCTGCTATTGGGACTGGGGCTGGCCAAGGTTATGCCGCAGGTAAAGCTTGTGAAGCTATCGGCCGTAATCCCGACGCACAACCAAAAATCTTTAACACCATGATTATTGGGATGGCGATTGCTGAAACCGCAGCTATTTATGGGTTGGTTATCTCAATTCTTTTAATCTTCGTTGCATAATAATGAGAACCAATCAAAAAATCGGAAAAATACTTGCCTCGTTAGGTGGGGTAGGCTTGTTATCGTCATTCACCATTCCGTTTTTAACTAGTTGTACTGGTTCAATTGAAGGAATGGAACCAAGTCAAATTATTAACAACCTTTTTCCAAATGTTTGAGTATTAATTGGGGTTTTAATTTCAACCATTGTTTTATTCATTGCTTTAATTTATTTAGTTTGAAAACCAGCTGAAAAAATGATTAGCAAACGTCAAGAATACGTGATGAGCGAAATCAAAGATGCTGAAGAAACTAAAAAAATTGCTGATGAAAAATTAGCTGAAGCCTTGAAACAAACCACCAGTGCGAATGTTCGGGCAAACCAAATTATTAGCGACGCTACTTCCCGTGCTAAAAACATCGTGGATGATGCGTTTGAAAACGCTAATAAAGAAGCCAACATTATTAAAAGCAAAGCCCTTGCTACTATTCGTAGTGAACGGATTAAAGCTGAATATGAAATTAAAGCCAAAGGTGTTGATTTAGCTTTTGAATTAGCTCAATCTTTAATGAGTAAAAACATTAGTCAAGAAGACAACCAAGCTTTTGTTGATCAATTTATTAATTCCTATAAAGAAACTAAATAAGAAAATTAATCACTAATGGCACATTTAGATTTTTCTAAAACTCCCATTCAAATTGGTAGTCAAAATCAACATTTATCAAAATTACTTTTCATTTTCAAACGTTACCATGACTTATTAGAAAATGATGAAGACTTAACCCACCGTTTAAACTTTGATCAAACCACACAACAAGCCTGTATCGATTACACCAACCAATTGATCTTGATGGATGATCACGAGTTAGGTCAATATATCCAAGAAAATGTACCGGTTGAAAAATTAAATTTCTTTGTGAACGTGGTCTATTGTGCATTGAAATTAATGTATCAAGAACACACTCACGATACCAGTCACATTCAAGTTACTATTCAAACCGCTTATGCCTTAACGGATGAACAGGTAAACCAAATTGTTGAAGTAATTCAAGCAAAAGAAGGCAAACCTTGCTATGCATATGTCGATGTTAATCCAAAACTTATCGGAGGGCTACGGGTTAGTTACAACACCATGATCTTCGATGACACTTATGCTACCAAGTTAACAAATATGAAACAAAATATCATTAAGGAAATTAATCAAGATGAACAAGAACCTCACAAATAACTTGGAACTTAATCTTGACAAACTTGCCGATATTGTTGCTGCTCAAGTTGATTCACATGCGAATGAATTAATTCAAGGTGAACAAGGAACCGTAGCTAGTATTGGTGATGGGATTGTCAATGCCACTGGTTTATGAAATGTGATGTTAAATGAATTAGTCGTCTTTGGTAATGGCCAACGGGGTCTTGCTTTAAACCTTGAAGCAGACAAAGTTGGGATCGTTATGCTTGATGAATTTAATAACATTTCAGAAGGTGACCCCGTTTATCGGACCAAATCCGTCCTTACAATTCCTGTCGGGGACCAATTCTTAGGTCGGGTTGTCAACGCATTAGGAGACCCATTAGATGGTAAAGGTCCAATCGTTGCTAACGACCACTTACCAATCGAAAAGATTGCACCTGGGGTTATGACCCGTCAAAGTGTTGACCAACCACTTGAAACTGGTATCTTAGAAGTTGATGCTATGTTCCCAATTGGTAAAGGTCAACGGGAATTAATTATTGGGGACCGTCAAACTGGAAAGACCACCATTGCAACCGACGCTATCATTAACCAAAAAGGTAAAAATGTTAAGTGTGTTTATGTTGCTATTGGTCAAAAGAACTCAACCGTGGCTAACGTGGTATCAACTTTAGCTGATAATGGAGCTATGGATTACACTATTGTTTTAAGTGCGAACGCAGCCGATTTAGCTGCAATGCAATATATCGCACCTTATAGTGGTATTACTTTAGCTGAATACTTCTTATCCCAAGGTCAAGACTGTTTAATCGTCTTTGACGACTTATCCAAACATGCTGTCGCTTACCGTACCTTATCATTACTTTTAAGAAGACCACCAGGCCGTGAAGCTTTCCCAGGGGATGTTTTCTATTTACATAGTCGTTTACTTGAACGTGCTGTTCGGTTAAATAAAGATAATGGTGGGGGTTCTATTACTGCTCTTCCAATCATTGAAACTCAAGCAGGT
Source organism: Ureaplasma sp. (assembly GCA_020024695.1). Taxonomy (GTDB): domain Bacteria; phylum Bacillota_I; class Bacilli_A; order Mycoplasmatales; family Mycoplasmoidaceae; genus Ureaplasma. The sequence continues at coordinate 24,834 of JAHHTK010000005.1, forward strand.
GATATTAGTGCTTATATTCCAACCAACGTTATTTCTATTACCGATGGTCAATTATTCATGCAAACCGCTTTATTCAATGCTGGACAACGACCAGCTATTGATGCAGGGTTATCTGTTTCACGGGTAGGGAGTGCTGCTCAAATTAAAGCGATTAAGCAAACTGCTGGTAGTTTAAAATTAGTCTTAGCAAACTATCGGGAATTAGCAAGCTTTAGCCAATTCGGATCTGACCTTGACCCACAAACAAAAGAAATCTTATCCAACGGGGAAAAGATTAACTGAATGTTACGTCAAGCTCCAACCCAACCATACAACCAAATTGAAGAAGCAGTTCTTTTATTCTCAATTAAAGAAAACTTCTTAAAATACATTCCAGTTGAAGCGATTACCGCTTTCAAAACTGCAATTATCAACTACTTTAAAAACACCAACTTATACGGTGCTTTAGAACAAGCCAAAGCTTTTGATGATCGTTTAAGCAATGCTTTCAAATACGGCTTTAAAGAATTAGTTAAACAATTTGCTGACACTTTAAAAGACTACGATTTATCAGCAGCTGATTTACAAGCTTTAACAGCAACTCAAGAAGAAATCGATGCCTATGACAGCTACCGTTAAAACTAATCTTAATAAGGATACTACCACCTCTAAAAAAATTAATTATGTGAAAAAATATCCTTATTGAGTCTATATTGTGTTAGCGTTCGGATTAGCAGGCTTAATTGTTGCCATTGTTACCACCGCTTTAGTCTCCCATGTTTATTGAACTTATTCAGACATTGTCTTTAATAATCCTAATTTACATGGTAGTGGGACTGATGCGATTGGACCAAATGACATTTGAAAATTAATCTTAATTAATCCACAGTATTTCAATGCCAATAGTGCTTATTACCAAGGTTTAAGTAGTGTTGGCCCTAGTGTTGGCACCTTAGCCACCTACCAACAATTTTCTGATTGATGTAGTAACCACGGTTATGCTCCGTTTATGGAACAAGACTTGTTTGCACGATTCCAAGCTGTCTTTAGTATTCATGGAGACCAATTTAACAGTGCTTTAGCTGCTCAATTATGAAATCCAAATGCGAATGCTTATTACATTGTCACTTGTGTGTTCTGAATTGCATCCGTCATTACTTTAGCAATTATCTTCTTCAACTGATGAAGTTATATTGTTAAACAAATTAAAGCTAACCAATTGCCAAAAGCCCAACGGATTGCTGCCAAAAAAGCGAAAAAAGAAGCGAAAGCTTTAGCTCGACAAAGAAAAAGCAAAATCAAAGAGTTAAAACAACGTAACTTATGAGAAGATATGGTCACTAACAATAACCCTGATAAACCAATCACCACAACTGATGGGGTCAGCAGTGTATCTAAAATTACCACCAATTCTCAATCCCAAGACACAGTTTTAACTCAAGTGGGATTTGTCCAAGACAAAAATAGTAAAGGAGTAGCGTATGGCGAGTTTAACAACCATTAAGCGTCGGATCGCTTCCATTAATTCCACTGCGAAAATTACGAACGCAATGTATTTAGTTGCTAGTAGTAAACTACGAAAAATTCGTAGTAAATACGATCAAATTAAAGAATACTTTAACGAATACTACTCTATTGTAGGAATGTTATTGACTATCTGTAAGGACCTTTCATTCTTGAAAGTTAAAGATGCTAAAGATCAAACTCTTTATGTCCAAATTAACTCATCAATGGGCTTATGTGGTGCTTACAATACCAATGTTAATAAATTAGCCAAAGTAAATGTCCGTCCTAATGACAAAGTTATTTGTATTGGGAAAAAAGGACGGGAATTTTGAACCAATGAAAAAGGAACAGCTTCACCTGTCATCCAAACCATTGATTTAAATGAAAACCAAATTGATTATGGTTTCTGTGATAAATTAAGTCACGATATTATTACCATGTATCAAAATGGTGAAATCAATTCCATCAAATTAATTTACACCAAATTTATTAACGCTTTATCTTTCCAAGCAACGGTCATGTCAGTGTTACCATTTGATAAAGAAATGGTTGAATCATTAAAAACCGAAAACATTAATGCGGCGTTATTTGAGTTTGAACCTAACGAAAACACCGTTTTAGAAAACTTATTGCCTCAATATGTCTCATCGATTTTATATGGTTCTTTAATTGAAAGTAAGGTTAGTGAATACGGTTCCCGCCGAAATGCAATGGATACCGCCACTACCAACGCTTTTGAACTTGATCGTAAATACCGTTTGGTTTACAATGCTGCCCGTCAAGCCAAAATTACCAATGAAATTATTGAAATTGTGGCTGGTAGCAACAATGATAAAGAAAATTAGAAGAGGTTATTATGAATTTTAATCAAGATCATTTAAATTCAGAACAACTTGAACAGGCCATTGACACTAATGAAACTATTGACAATGATGCAATTGTTGATACTCAAACTTCTGATTTACAAGCTGATATCAGTAAAGAAGAACACAAACAAGTTACCTATGGTAAAATTAGCCAAGTTTTAGGGGCTGTTGTTGACGTTCAATTTACTGAAGGTGAATTACCAGAAATTAATGACTGTTTAGTTATTCATCAAGAAGGAAAAGAAGACTTAGTCCTTGAAGTGGCTGACCAAGTTGGTGACTATACTGTCAGATGTATCTCCATGGGGGCAACCGATGGGTTATACCGTGAACAAGTTGTTGAAAACACTAGCCACCCAATTTCAGTCCCAGTCGGTGAAGAAGTCTTAGGAAGAATGTTCAACGTGGTTGGACAACCAATTGATAACCAACCATTTGTTGGCAAACGTTTTGAATCCATTCACCGTGACCCACCTAAATTTGATAACTTAAGTGAAGGAATCCAAATCTTAGAAACTGGAATTAAAGTTATTGACTTATTAGTCCCATTCTCAAAAGGTTCTAAAGTCGGTTTATTCGGTGGGGCTGGGGTTGGTAAAACCGTTTTAATTCAAGAATTAATTCACAACGTGGCAACTGGCCACGGGGGATTATCTGTCTTTGCTGGGGTTGGAGAACGTACCCGTGAAGGGAACGACCTTTATTACGAAATGGAAGCAAGTGGCGTTTTAAACAAAACAGCTTTAGTTTTCGGTCAAATGAACGAACCTCCTGGTGCTCGGATGAGAGTTCCATTAACTGGTTTAACCATGGCTGAATACTTCCGTGACCAAAAACACCAAGACGTGTTATTATTTATTGACAACATTTTCCGTTTCACCCAAGCTGGTAGTGAAGTGAGTGCTTTATTAGGTCGGATGCCAAGTGCGGTTGGTTACCAACCAACTTTAGCTTATGAAATGGGCCGTTTACAAGAAAGAATTGTTTCGACTAAATCAGGATCAATTACTTCAATTCAAGCCGTCTATGTACCTGCTGACGACTTAACTGACCCAGCACCAGCAACCACTTTCACCCACCTTGATGCTAAAATCGTTCTTGACAGAAACATTGCTGCCTTAGGGATTTTCCCAGCTATTAGTCCCCTTGACTCATCATCAAGATTACTTGATCCAAAAGTCGTTGGGGTAACACACTATAAAGTAGCACGGGACGTTATTGAAATTCTTCAAAAATTTGAAGAATTACAAGATATTATTGCCATCTTAGGACTTGACGAATTAAGTGAAGAAGATAAAAAAGTCGTCGCACGGGCAAGAAGAATCAGAAACTTCTTAAGTCAACCATTCCACGTCGCTGAAAAATTCTCTGGTTATAAAGGAGTCTTTGTTCACTTAAACGACGTTATTGAAGGTTTCCAAGCCATCTTAAATGGGGAAGTTGACCACATTCCAGAAGCCAACTTCTTATATGCTGGTAGCATCCAAGAAGTCAAAGACCGTCACGCAGCATCTTTAAAAGAATCAGAAAAAATCGAAGAAACCGTTGCCAATAACGCTTAATTAACCGATGATTCATTTAAAAATTATTGACCCGATTCACGGAGTTAGCTATGACAATGATATTTTAAGCATGGAAGTTATTACGACCGAAGGTCACTTAGGTCTGCAAGCCAATATCATTCCTATCGTTGCTAACTTAATTAACGGGAAATGTTATATTACTTTTAAAGATAATACCAAACGGGATGGAATCTTTACGGGTGGGTTGTTGTATTGTGACAAAATCAAAGGAATTGTCATTTTAACCAATTACTTTGAATGAGCTAAAGAAGACAACTTAACCGAATTAAAAAATGCTAACGATCGCTTAGCTAAAGAATTAGCTAGCATGGATAAAAATGACCCACGCTATGCAGATTTAGCTAGCCAATTATTTTTAGACGAAAAACGTTACGAAGCTTACAATAATAAATAATCAAATCTAACTAATGACTAGTTATTCTAGTCATTAGTTTTTTTATCAACTAGGATTTCAGGTTTTGCTTTTTTCTTATTTAAAAAGTATTACAATATACACGTTATGACGTTTGTCAATTCCCATAATCAATTCTCATCCATCTTTATTATTACCACCACTGTCTTAGTGGTGGTATTAGGGGTGAGCAGTCTCTTTTTTAAGTATTACCATTTTAAAAATGCTAAACTTAAAAAAGTTTTTAGTCTCAAAAATATGGTTTATTTAGGCACCTTATTAGGCTTAATCATGGGGATTATCTTTAGTAGTTTAAACCAGTTTCAAAATTTAGATATTCAAAATGTGGCCCATGCTAAATGGTTGTGAGATTGTATTTCATTTACTTATAGTTTTGGGATGTATTTAATTGCTTTAAGTTTTATTTTGGCGTGATTAGTGATTCCTGTGGTGACTTTTAAAGCAATGGGAAAATTTGTCAAACAAGAAAACGATTATAAATTAGAACTCAAAAAAATCGGATTCATTTTATTGTTAATGGCAGTAACCACCTTAGTCATGAACATGGAATGAATTGTCCCTTTTAATGATATGTCCACTCCTTTAACCGTGTTTAAAGTCAATGACCTTCGGTTTGATAAGGATGCCTGATTCATGGGGGCTAAATATTTATTTGACCATGTCTTTTTAACGGTTTGGTATCCATGAACCTTTTTATGCTATTCATTAGTTTGTCTTTTAATTTGTTTTTTAATTGCCAACCATTTAGTGAAACGACATCCCTTTCAAGAACCACGCATGGATCTTGGTTGAGTAAAAGGATTAATGTTTGGTTATGAATTTGTGGATAGTTTAGGCTCAGTGGCTGCCTATTCGTTTATTAGCTGTTATTTTTTATTTAACTGACAAAGTTTCTTAATTCACTTGAGTTTATTAATTGGGTGTTTATTGGTCATTTATGTGGCCTTATTTGGCATTTTATTATTAATTGTCCAACGTTTTAAACCCGATGAAAGAGACATGCACGATTTATACAACGTGTTATGAATGTATTTTAAAAACAAAGAAAGTGTGTTAGCCCAAAACCATAAACAAGTTCCTAACTGATGATATGAAAAAATCATCACTTCTAAGGCTAATGCTTGAAATTTATGTGATGCTTGTATTGTTGGATTAAGTTTCACCATTTATTTAGGGTTTGCTAACAACTTCAATCTTAACCCTGATGGTCATGCTTATTTCACCAAAAATATGTATGATGTCAACTTCTGAATCTTAGTTTTAATTAGTGGTTTTGTTTATAATTTCTTAGCCTCTAACCAAGAAAAAAATGCAGGGTTAGCAAGAAACTTTATGGGAGCAAGTACTTATTCAATTACCCCAGGGTTACAAACTGGAATTTTTGGTTGAATTATGCCTTCTGTTAACAAAATGTCAAAAATCACCGATAATTTAATATGTATAGTGATTTAGTATGTTAAATTTTATTGCCATTAACCATTTCTGTTCTCATTCCTATCAATATGGACTCAATTTTGAACTTCAAGCTAAAAGTGTGAATTTTATCGGAGCCAAAGATAACCAAACTTATTTAGGTTTATATCAAAACTTGATCCAAACCCAACCTGAAGTGCAAGGTTCAGCCCATTTTGATAAATATGAATTATTCCATATGGGACCAAAAACTAAATGTCGGTTTTTATATAGCCACGTGCAAGTTTTTGATGACCAGACTTTTTATAATGAATCTTTAACCGTTTATGAGTTTTTAAAACAAAACTGGTTAATTAACCATTTAAATACCCATGACTTTGAAACTTTCTTTGAAAGTTTCTGTCTGGAAATGGATTTAGACAACTGTGCTTATTTACCAATTAAAGAGTTAAGCGTACTTCAAAGACTGATGGTTGGGTTTAGTTTGGCTTTCTTTAATAACAAGAAATATTTGTTTATTCAAACTGAACTTGACCAATATCCACCAGAAGTGTTAACTAAAGCCTTTGAATTTTTAACCTATTTAACTACTAAACAAATCACAATTCTTTGATTTAGTCACCTCAATCAAGAATTAATCCAAAACTACCACGTGATTGATTTAGATGATCCTCAATATGACCATATGCCCCACCACTTCATTATTAATGACGAAACCTATTTAGCTTCTAAATATGCGTTGAATATGAAAAAGTGGTTTCAAATGACTAGTATTACTTTTAAACAAACTAACTTAACATTGAGTTTAATTTATGGCTTTTTAATGACCTTTTTATTTGCCATTAGTTTGTTTTTCGCCAATAAACCCGTCAGTTTATTTGGCCATCCTTTAGGGTGAGTTGAAAACGATATTGATGGGTTATTAATTGGGGTAATTTTATTAATTGTCATCCTTGGCTTAACTGTTTTGTATATCTGGTATTTGTTTTATAAAAATAAGGCTTATTTTCAGTTTCTATTGTTTAGTGGAATTTCAAAAAACGTGTTAAACTTTTTAATTTGTTTTATTATTTTGGCGTTTGTTACTAGTGTTATTTTGTCTAGTTATATAATCTTATTAATAACGTATAGTAGTTTTGATTTCTTAATGCACGTGAAATGGGTTTCTTCAATTTATTTTCCAATTAGTTTATTCTTATTTAATCTCATTTGTTGTATGATGTGTGCCAACATGATTAAGAATAACTTATTGAAAAATCCAAACAAGAAACAATCCTGACTGCAAAGAAAAATAAAAACACAGAAAGAAAATAAAAATTATGGAAAGAAAATTTAGTGAACAAGAGTTAATCCGTCGCAAAAAATTAGGCGAATTACAAGCCGACGGCCTTAACCCTTACGAAGTGCAACGTGTCAATCGTACTTACACCTTAGCTCAATTTAACGATGCTTATGCTCAAGACGATAAAGAATTCTTGCACGAAAACGAAGCTAATTTACCACTTGTAACATTAGCTGGTCGGATTATGACCGTTCGTCAAACTTTTGCTGTGATCCAAGACTTCTCTGGGGAATCACAAACCTACATTGACAAAAAGAATGTTGATCCAGCAGTCTTTGCTGCTTTCAAACGTACCGACATCGGAGACATTGTTGAAGTCCGTGGTAAGGCAATGAAGACCCAAACTGGAACCGTTAGTTTAAAAGTTAGTTATTGAAAAATCGTCAGCAAATCTTTAAAAGTATTACCAGAAAAATTCCATGGTTTAGTTGATGAAGAATTAAGAGCACGTAACCGTTACGTTGACTTAATTGTGAATGAAAATTCTTTACAAACTTTCGTTTTAAGAAGCAAGATTATTACTGCTATCCGTAATTACATGGACAACTTAGGTTACCTTGAAGTTGAAACTCCAGTCTTAAATAGCATTTTAGGTGGAGCTGCAGCTCGTCCATTTATTACCCACTTTAATGCTTTAGATAAGAACTTCTATTTAAGAATTGCTACCGAAATCTCACTTAAAAAATGTGTTGTTGGTGGTTTTGAAAAAGTATATGAAATTGGACGGATCTTTAGAAATGAAGGGATGGACTCAACCCACAACCCAGAATTTACCAGCCTTGAAGCTTATACCGCTTACATTGGTATGGAAGAAACTATGGATTTAACTGAAGGTATTATTAAAGCCGCTGAAAACATGGTTCACAACTACTACTTAAATGAAGCACCTGAAACCAAAGACAGTCACCGTTATGACAACCACCACCGTTACTTATACCGTGGCTTTGAAATTGACTTAGGTCAACCATTCAAAAAAGTTCACATGGTTGATTTAATTAAAGAAAAAACTGGTATTGATTTCTTTACCGTCACCTCAACCGAAGAAGCTTTAGCTTTAGCTCAAAAACACGGCATTGAATTAGCCCGTCATGAAATGACATATGGCCACGTCATCAACGCTTTCTTTGAAAAATATGGGGAAGAAGCATGTATTCAACCAACCTTTGTTTATGGCCACCCAGTTGAAATTAGTCCATTAGCAAAAATTGACTATGAAGACACTCGTTTCACCAAACGTTTTGAATTATTCATTGGTGGTAAAGAATTTGCCAACGCCTTTAGTGAATTAAACGACCCAATTGACCAATACAACCGTTTTGAAGAACAATTAAAAGAACGTGAATTAGGTAATGATGAAGCCAACGAAATGGATATGGACTTCGTTAGTGCCCTTGAATATGGTTTACCTCCAACTGGTGGTTTAGGAATTGGTATTGACCGTTTAGTCATGTTATTATGTCAAAAAGACTCCATTAGAGACGTTTTATTATTCCCACAAATGAAAGACCAAAATAATGGTTAATCCAAAAACAATTGATTTTGTTTTTAATCAAATGATGCAAGAATTCAAAAATGGTCTCTTGCATCATTTTTTAAAGGATTTCAACTTAGTCCAAATGGACTTTGGGATTGTCCATAGTCATCAAATAAAAATGGGCCACCAACGTCCTGTCGTCGTGGATAATTGCTTAGAATGCATGCCAGTGTTTTATAACCAAAATCAAAAGTTAAATTTAATTTTGGCCAACCATGCCTATTTTGATCAAAACATTAATGGGTTGATTACCCACACTCACTATTTAAACCGTGATGTCAAAATCAATGCTGGCACTAGTGGTAGTAGTGAATATTTGGAAATGTCGTTTAAATACAATTTCTTTGATGAAAATGAAAATAGTTTTGACCGTATCATCGCTTTCATTATGGACCATGTTTATTTTTATTTATTACAGTTTAAAAATAACCATAGTCAATATAAACACTTTTGCCTATATGAAATTAGTCCCAACTATTTGTGAAACCAAACCAGTAATTTCAATTCCAACCAGTTAAGTATTTTTAAGGTGCATCAAAAATATCATGACTATGTTGTTCCTTATTATGACTGGTTCACTGATGATCAAAAATATGCCTGTGTTGGAATGTTTAAAGACCATCTTGATGGTATTTATAAAAACTTGTTTTATTTTTCCATTATGGGGAATCAATCCCAACGTCTTCAAGACTATCAACAAAAGGTTTTAGACCACCCTGATTATGAAGAAATCTTAGCTTATTTTCAAACCATTGAAGATGCAAAACATAACTTTTTATATTGCTCAATTAATTTAACCAATTTGATGTATTATTTCTTTAATAACCATGATATTCATCAAATTGAACCTAGTTATCTATCAACCAAACTCCAAAGAAAAGATAAATCTAATCTTGAGAAAGGGAAACTTAATTACTAATGAAATACAGTGTTATTATTGCAGCCGCTGGTAGTTCAGCAAGAGCTGGTCATTATGACAAATTATTATTTAAATTAAATAATGAACCTGTCATTAAACATAGTGTCAATAACTTTTTTGAAGACAAAGACTGTAAACAAATTGTGTTGGTAGTCTCTGAATCAAAGTTTGACTTTTATAAAAAAATGTTTAACTTCTATCCCAAATTATTAGTGGTTAAGGGTAAAGCAAGTCGGTTTGATAGTGTTTATGAAGGTTTTAAACATGTGAAACATGACTTAGTCTTAATCCATGATGGGGCTCGTCCTTATGTCACCATGGACTTAATTGACCAAGTCAAACAAAACTTAACAATCTATGACATGGTCTTGCCTGTCATTCCTGTCATTGATTCATTAATTCAAACCCCAGCTCATAATTTTCACTATGTGGATCGGAATCAATTCCATTTAGTCCAAACTCCACAAGGGTTTCAAAAATCAATCTTAGCTCAAGCCTATCAATTAAACACCACCCATACAAGTTTTAGTGATGAAGGTGGTCTTGTGATGAACATGATTCCTGATGTAAAAGTCAATTTAATTGACGGGGAAACAGGAAATAAAAAAATCACTTATGAAAGTGATTTTGAAAAACTATTTTGTTTGGATTAAAATTGAAAAACTGTTAATCCCCGTGTGGGCAATCACGCATTTTGGTAATAAACTTGGTTCATTCACCACTGGTTGTCCAATTTTAGTTAACGTATATTCAACTAATTTTTGACCTTCTTCCACATTGGATAATTCATTCATGATGGATAAATGGTTAATCCCATTAGTTGAATATTTTATTTGTTGGTTAATTAAATCTAAGGATTTATCAATCGCTCCTGTTCAAGTTAAATCTTTGGCAACATAACTTAATTTACCATCAAATTTCACAATCAATTTGATTTTAAAAGCAGCAGCCATCATACATTTAAAAGAACTGATCCGACCACCTTTTTTTAATTGACTTAAGTCACCAACAATTACCACCCCACAAGTTTTAGCTATTAATTGATCAACATAAGCTTGTAATTGATTCATATCTTGATTGTTATTAACATAGTCAATGATAGCATTTGCTAATCAGTTACCACTAATACCAACACAACTTCCATCAATCACTTTGACATTTTGATAATCAGTTGTTAAACTGACACAGGTGTCATAAAAACTGGACAAATGTTTGGACAACGGTAACACTACAATATGTTCATATTGATCGTGAATTTCTTCAAGCACGTTTAATAATAAACCTGGACTAGCCATACTGGTGGAAACATCAAATTTATTATTAAACGCATTGATTAAGAGGGAACGTTCAAAATTAGCGTCATCTAAATACGCTTGTTCTTGCCCGTTTTTATCTTTAATAAAAACTTGCATTGGTAACACGATGACGTCAGCGTTTTCGGTTGCATAGTTAGAACCTGAATCTAAAATGATAGCAATTTTTTTCATAATCTAAACACTTTTCTTTAATCGTAATTTAAAATATCTATGTAAAGGTATTTTATGACAATATTTTATAATAGCAATTCATTACATGATACATTAATTATTCATATTCACGAAGAAAACGTCACCAACGTGGTTAAAAAAGGTGATTTAACATACTTATACCATGACCAAGAAGTGGTCGGGATTAACATTGATAAGGTTAGTGAAAAATTTGTTTCTTTAGCCCCAGGTTACATTTATGCCACTGATTATTTACGGATTCGCTTAGAAGCCTTAACAGGAATTGATTTACCACCTTATGATAACAAATTAATCGTGGGCAAAATTATTGCTTGTGAACCAGTTGTTAACACCCACTTACATACCTGTAAAGTTGATATTGGACATGGTCAAGTCTTACAAATTGTTTGTGGAGCTGCTAATGCCAGAGAAGGTTTAAAAACGGTTGTCGCTTTAGATAACTGTATGTTACCAAATGGTAAAATCATCAAGGTAGGACCATTAATGGGAATCAAAAGTGAAGGCATGTTATGCTCATTTGCTGAATTAAATCTTGTCAGTGATCAAAAAGGAATTATTGAAGTTCCTGACGATGAAGTTATTGGCTGTGTTTATCGGCCAGCATTTTCAAATCTGTCAACAAATTAAGCCAAAATTTGGTATTTTAATATATAATATTCACATATTTTATATATAAATATTTAATATAAGGATTTTTCATGAAAACAAATAACCAACCAAACTTATCAACAGCAAATTATACTTGTGCCCAATGTGGTGCCAAATATGACATTCTTTCAACTAAAGGTGGTGCTATCAGTTTAGACGTTTGCTCAAACTGTCACCAATTCTATGTTGGTAAAGCTGGTAGTGTTGCATTAAAAGGTAAAGCAGAAAAACTTGCTGGTAAATTTAACGCTGGTAAAGCAACCATGACAGCTAAAAAAGATGTTAAAACAAAAGAACGTAAAAGCGTTGCCGACAACGGACTTGAATCCTTATAAGACTTCTTGAATTTAACTAAAATTAAATTCAAGAGTGTTTAATAGACTTATCATATAACTATAGTTGAAAAAGACACTACACCGTAGATGTCTTTTTTTATCAATTAAGATTAAAAACATTTACCATTTAAGATAACAAATACATTCAATGAGAGAACACTTATGGAATATAACAAGAATTTATATGCTGCTCTTGCCAAAATTGCCCAAAAAAATGAAGAACTTAATGTGGCTTTAGAAACTGTTGGCAATGATGTCAAGCGGATGAAAGAAATCAACATCCAGTTAAAACAAACTGGTAAAATTATTGAACCATACAAAGAATACAAACAATTGATTGACGATGCTTTAAGTGCTGAAGAAGCCATTAAATTAGAATCTGATCCTGACATGATTGGGATGTATCAAGAAATTATTAACCACGCCAAAGATGTGTTACCAAACATGGAAGAACACTTAAAAATCTTATTATTACCAGTGGACCCAAACAATGACAAAAACGTTATTGTAGAAATCCGTCCTGCTGCTGGGGGTGATGAAGCTTCAATTTTTACAGCAGATATTTTTGATATGTACCAACGCTATTGTGCAAACATGGGTTGAAAAATGAAGGTCACAGATATGAAACCCCAAGCTCATGGCTTAGACTATGTCGCCTTTACTATTTCTGGTGAAGATGTGTATTCAAAAATGAAATTTGAATCAGGGGTTCATCGGGTTCAACGGGTTCCTGCTACTGAAGCCAAAGGTAGAGTTCAAACTTCTACTGTAACCGTGGCTGTTTTACCTGAACAAGAAGAAGTCGATATTGAAATCAAACCAAGTGATTTAAGAATTGATACTTATCGGGCATCAGGAGCTGGGGGTCAACACATTAACCGAACTGAATCAGCAGTGCGGATTACTCACATTCCAACTGGCATTGTCGCTGCTTGTCAAGAAGGAAAATCCCAAATTGAAAACAGAGAAACCGCAATGCGAATGTTAAAGACTAAGATGTGAGACTTAGCTCAAAAAGAAAAACAAGCTGAACAATCTAACTTACGAGCTAGCCAAGTTGGAAATGGTGATCGGAGTGAAAAAATCCGTACCTATAACTATCCTCAAAACCGTGTCACTGATCACCGTATTGGATTAACCATTTCTAACCTTGAAGGCATTATGATGGGTGATTTAAAAGAAATTACCGATTCTTTAATTGCTGACGAACAAGCTACTTTAATGTCCAACTTCAAACTTTAAGATATTTTAAAAGTCCTTAGAAACCTAAGGACTTTTTGCTTCAACTCCAAATAAAAAGCAACGGTTTGTCGTTGCTTTTTTGGTTACTCTTGTCAGAATAATTATTTAGTACCAAAGATTCTATCTCCAGCATCCCCAAGACCTGGAATAATATAACCTTTTTCGTTTAAATGACTATCACAAGCTGCTAAATAGACATCAACATCAGGGTGAGCATCATTGACAGCTTTTAAGCCTTCAGGACAACCAACAATACCAATATAGGTAATGGATTTTGGTTTATAGGTTTTAATTAAGTCAATGGCAGCCACTAAAGTCCCTCCAGTGGCTAACATTGGGTCTAAGATAAAGACATTGGTTTCAGCAATATCCACTGGCATTTTACAGTAGTATTGAACTGGTTGTAAGGTTTCTTCGTTCCGATAGAAACCTAAAAAACCGACGGAACTTGCTGGCATTAAAGTTCTTAAACCATCAACCATGCCTAAACCAGCTCTTAAGATTGGAACTAAAGTAATCCGGTTGGCTAACTTATAACCAGTGGTGTGCTCACAAACTGGTGTTTGGATTTCAATTTCATTCACTGGTAAGTTTTTGGTTGCTTCATAGGTCATCAATTGAGCTAACTCTTTTAAATTTAAATTAAATAAAGCACTTGGCGTTTGAATTTTACGCATACGAGTTAATTTATCTTTAATAAGAGGGTGATTCATAATAACGTTCATAATTAAACTTCTTTCTCCAAATTATTGTTGGTTGCTATTTGGGTGGTCGCATTCACTGAACCGACTTGAGTGGTGACAGTGACAGTTTTCATGACCAGCTTCGCAAACAGCTTCAGCTTGTTGTTCTAACACGCTTTCTTGAGCTTGTTTTTTCAAGACTGGGTTGTGTAACTTACAGTATTCAGCTTCAGTTAAACCTGCTTTTTTTGCTCTTGCTTGGTTGTGAGCTTTTAAACTAACCATTGCTACAGCAGTAAAGAATGAAACCACATTCGCAATTCCAATGACTAACAATGGAATCATATTGATTTGGGTCATTTGATCAGAACCACTGCTTAAAGCACTAATGGAGTTAACTAACGCAGGCATTCCTAAAAAGAAAGTCGCTGCGATATAAATACCTCACATTAAATAACTTAATTGAGTGGTGTCTCTGGTCTTCATGGTACTGAAGAATAAAGGTAGTGAGAACCCAAATAAAAAGGCCGCCCCGATAATCGTGAGAACAGCCATAGCAATAGGAACCCCTAGAGTACTACCATTAGATGCAGTATCAGCTAAAAGAACAACTTGATTCATTAAATCTAACATAAATGATGTTTCCCTTCATGTTTGATGTTTTGATTAATCATAACCTAAAAACGTTAAAAATGTAATCATTTTTTTAAAAAAAACTAAATTATACATATCTAACCCTAAAAAATCCATTAAATCAGGAAAGAAATTTCGTTTCAGTTAAGATATGTCACTAATATTTGTTTATCTTGTTGATCATGATGTCAATGAATAATGTTTAATTATTTACACATGAAACTTACCAAGAAAGAGTTTAAAAGTTGTTTTGGATACTCAAAGATAATCAAAACTATTTCCTAATGTTTTTCATATCAAATTAATTTCTCTACCACACTCAATTAATTTCTTATTCACAATTTCTAAATCATAAATATAAACCCATTTAGAGCCTTTTATAACTTTTTTTAACTTAATCCACCCAGTTAGAACCTGATTATCCAAATGGGTTGTTAAAATTAAAGTATTCCTCATTAATAAAAGTTTTTGAAATTCTTAATATCAAATTCTGATTCAGACTTATTTCAATGAACTTTTTGATGAGAAATTCTTGCTATTAATTTATATTCATAAAAAGAAAGTTCAAAACAATGGAACCAAAAAAGATTTATGACTTAATCATTTTAGGAGCAGGTCCAGTTGGGTTGTCAGCAGCTGCTCAATGTGGTTTTTATGGGATGCATACCTTAATCATTGAAAGTAGCAATGATTATGGTGGCCAACCAGCTAAATTGTATGCTAATAAAATGATTCATGATTTCCCAACTTACCGTCATATTACTGGACAAGCTTTAGTTGATAAACTCTATGATTGTGCCCAAGTTTATGACCAATATTTAACCTGACAATATAATACCTTGATCGTGAAATATTATTTTGATGACCAACATATAATCCATTTAGTTGATCAAGATGAGAATGAATTCTTAGCACAACGGGTTTTATTAACTGTCGGTAAAGGTAGTTATGAATTCATTAAACCAGATTTATCTAATATGGTGAACCACCCAAAAGTTAAGTTTTGTTTAAACCATTTAACCAATACTGATGGAATTAACAAAGCCTTAGTGTTAGGTGGGGGTGATGGAGCCGTGGATTTAGCCATTCACTTAGCCCAAAAAGATATTGATGTATCTTTAGTCCACCGTAAACCCGATTTAAGAGCGAAAGGTGATCCAATTGCTCGTTTAAATGAACATGGTGTTAAAACTTATTTAGACTACAATTTAGTGGCTTTTGATGATGAATATTTATACATCACTCATAATGAAACTCAAGTTCAAGAAACCTTAAATTATGATTTAATTGTTGTTCAATATGGGGTTTGTCCATTAACCACTCCGATGCATTCATGAGATGACTTTGTCACTCAAACGACAAATACCAAAATCCCTAAATATGTAGTCAATCAAAACTTTGAAACTAGTGTCAAGGGTTTTTATGCTGCTGGGGCATGTATCATTTATGAAAACCGTTTCGATTTAATCATTACTGGCATCGGTGAAGCATCAATTGCAGTCAACCATATTTATGCAAGTTTATTCCCAAATAAAAAGGGGTGATAATCAAAAAGAGTCTTGTTTTCAAGACTCTTTTATTTTGCATATCTTACTTGTCAATTAAACATCTGTTAAGTAGGTTTTAGTACATTTTAAAGTTATTTAAATATGTCTTTAAACCAATTGCTCTCGTTTTGTTAAAAGTGGTCCTAAAAACGTTGGTTTGATGGATAAAGTTATGTTTAATTTGTTTGTTCATTCATTTCCATGATAAGTTCAGGACTAATAGGTTGGGTATCATTTGCTGATGGTCTTGAAAAGCGTCTTTTTAGTTTTGCTTTTCATAAATATCAACGCATATTAGTTTTGGTTGCCCAAACATAAATAATTGGAAACATTTTAATGTAGATAGGATTAATCAAATTAATTTTTTTAGCTGGATCAAAGCAAATTCAAGCCTTCAATAAAATCATTATTACAATAACTAAAAAAACTCCGAAATAACTTACTCCTTGAATCGCTGGAAAACTTAATTGTAAGACTTCATAAACAGCACGATATTCACCCCGATACCAATCGTTAGCGACCATTCCAGTCGCATTTCATTCACAGTGGGTATAAATTACCATTATCTTGACATAGATAAGATAGAGTGACGCATATAAACAAGAATATAAAAAGTCATTGATACTGAACCGTTTGGCACTCACTAACCCGATAATTCCAAACACAAATAAATAAAAGTGCATAATGAAATATAAACGGTTGTTAGGACTAGTTTGGCCGACAAAGATATATTCACCAAGACTTAAATGAGGTGGTAAATCACTAAATAAAACTCCGCCAAACAAAGTAATTGCACCACCAAAAATCGCTCATGGAGCAATGACTTTAATTACCTTTTTATGTCTATCGACAATAAAACTAAGAGCTAAACATAAGCACATAAAGGGACACATGTCTAATAAAAAGGCTTTTGATACTAACACAGAACTTGGTTGGTTTAATCCTAACTGATAATCATACTGGTTATAATTCGTTAAATTATGCACAATGTTTTGAATTCCCCCAGCCTGAATCAAATTAGCAATATCTAATCCTCACCGACCAGCTACAAAATAAACAAGCCCGATAATCCCAAAGGTTAAATAAAATCAGTAACTGTCAAAAACCTTTCGGGTTCATCGATAACAAACCAAAAAGGCTATTACAATCACAGAAGTGATTCCCACAAGCAATAATCCAACACTAGTCATTGCTTTAATCTTACTTGATTTTTGCTTTTGTACCTAGCGATTTCTTTGATTTCCAATCACATTCTGAAAAGAAATAGCTTTTATCGGTTTATAATGGATATATTACAAGTGATAGAAAGTATTTTATTTATGGATATTAAAACAACAAAATACTATAACCGTGACCTTGTCCCAAGCATTGATTGAATTGCTTTTGATACCACCAACCCCATTCTTCGTCAAGGGTGCACTGAAATCTATGATATCAATCATGAAAGTGACCAAGACCTGTTAAACATCCAAAAAATGGTGAGCTATATTGAACACTCCTTTGAAGGGGATGCTGAACAATATGGTATTAAACCAGGGATTGCCATTACCGCTAACCAAATTGGATGGGCAAAAGCTGTCGTTTATATTCACTTTATGGATGAATTTAATGTGGAACAACAATTATTAATTGCCAACCCACGGATTGTCAAAGAAAGTGACAATTTTGCCTACATCCGTTATGGTGAAGGTTGTTTATCAGTCCAAGATGATGTGGAAGGGTTAGTGATTCGGAAAGAATGAGTGGATTTAGAAGGTTATGACCTTTTAAACCGTAAACCCATTAAATTAAGAGCTAAAAATTATTTTGGGATGTGTGTCCAACACGAACTAGACCACGTCCATGGTAAGCTCTACTATGATCGGATTAATAAAAAGCAACCATTAGCAGCTAAAAGTGAATGAAAAGTAATTGGTTAATAAAAAAGTAGATTATGAATAATCATAGTCTACTTTTGTTTTGCTTAATTACGAGTGGAATTGCTGGAGCGTAAGATTTGCTTTGCTTGAGCGACATCACTACCTTTGATACTCTTATCAATAGCATAAGCAATTCCGTATAAAATACCAGCTAAGATTAAGACCCCGATAACAGTGGTGGTAGTAATGAACACAATGTTTCAAATATAAAGTTTGGAGAAGTCAATGTTTCCATTTTTATCTGTGGTTTGTTGACCATATAAGAATTCATTGACATTGGCAGCCATACTTGTAATATAACTAGCAATTTGTTGTTCACTATTTTTAATTTGGGTTTCAATTTGACTACTAAGGTCAGGAATTTGAATTGGGCCATTTTCTTTAATAGTTTCATCCATTGCATCTTTAATTTGATCAACAACTGAGTTTGGTAATGGCACCTTGATTACACTCTTGAAAGTATTTTCAATGATTTGCATAACTTGATCTACATTATCAGCACTAATTGTTCCTTGTGGGAAATTAGCTTCTAATGTTTGGGTAATTTGTTCGGTAACTTTGTCAATTTCACTATTTAATTGACTACTGATTTGATTACCAAGACTGGTAATTTTATCCATGATTTTATCATGAGCAAAATAACCAATTCCTGAAACCACAGCGGTTCCAGCAATGACTACCCCACCAGTAATTCCGATGACGGCACTAGCAGTATTTGCTAATACTTGAAAAACTTTAGTCGCCCCACTTTTACGGGCTTTAACTTTGACATTATCTGCGATTTTTGCCATATTTATATCTTCTCTCTAATATCTTTTTTCTCTTTTAAGTTTTAAATTTTATTTACTGCGATTTCTTGTTTTCGCATTCTTATCTTTTCAATATAAAGTCACAGGGACTTTTGTTAATCCAAAAGCATTCCGAATTTCATTTTCAATGTAACGAGCTCACGAGAAGTGTAAGTATTTTGGTGAGTTACAGAAAATAACAAAGGTTGGAATTTGACTTTCAACTTGGGTCGCATAACTAATGATGCACCGTTGGCCTTTATGAATTGGAGCTTGGTGTAGCATTTGAGCTTTTGTAATAACATCATTTAATAATCCTGTGTTAACATGGGTAGTCACCATTGCCCGAATTTCATTCATCGTCTCAAATAAAGTGTCAATCCGTTTATGTTCTTTGGCACTTAAGAAAACGATTGGAGCTCAAGCTAAATATTTGAACCGTGCCCGAATCATTTTTTCATATTGAGCCATCGTATATGAATCTTTTTGAACTAAGTCTCATTTGTTAACCACAATAATGGTTGGAATATTCGCTTTATATGCTAAACCACCAATGACTTCATCTTGTTCACTAAATTCAGTAGAACCATCTAACTCTAATAAAATCATTTGGGCGTTCCGAATGGCTTTTTCAGCACGCATGACAGAATATTTTTCTACTGATTCTTGAACTTTTCCTTTACGACGGATCCCAGCAGTATCGGTAATCACATATTCTTCACCGTGATATTTGAATGGAGTGTCAATAGCATCCCGAGTGGTTCCAGCGACATCTGAAACAATGACTCGTTCTTTGTTTAAAATTGCATTCACTAAGGATGACTTCCCAACATTTGGTTTTCCAATGATGCAGAATCTAAACCCAGGGGCCACCTTATTTTCACTAGCTGGGGGAATTCCAATCACAATCTTATCTAATAAATCCCCGACCCCAATTCCGTGTTCAGCTGAAATAAAAATTGGTTCGCCAAATCCTAATTTGTAGAATTCGTTCATTTTTTCACATGCCCGACTACTTTCAGATTTATTAACAGCTAAGATAACACGTTTGTCTTTGCAAACTTTTTTTAATTTCTTAGCTACTAAAAAGTCATCTTGATCAATCCCGTTCGTATAACTGACCACAAAAATAATGACTTGGGCTTCGTCCACAGCAAAATCAACTTGTAAGTTAATATTAGCTTGGAACTTATCTTTAGCGAGTGATAACCCACCAGTATCAATAACTTCAAACTCACGGGTTAATCAACTACCATAATCATAAATTCGATCACGTGTCACACCTGCTTTATCATCAATGATAGCTTTTCTTTTTTGTACTAAACGGTTAAAGAGGGTTGATTTCCCAACATTTGGTTTTCCAACAATAGCAACGGTTAACATTTGATTTCCTTTATCAATACATATCTTGAATTTTATTTTATCATTTGGATATAATCCAAAGCCGACAAAAACTTAATTTTACCATCGTTTTCAACAATTATTCAAAAAAATAGGTCAATTAAGTGCACTTTTTGCTATATGGTTGTATGCAAAAGAGCGTTTATTGTCTGCTTATTTTAAACCTGAGTTTCATTCTTTTTAAACAAAGTGTGCATAATTGAACCCTGTTAGTGATTTTTATTCCTTTTTTGGTGGGGTTAATTGGCTTTCAGTTTCAATGAAAGGAGTGAATTTGATTGCTGATAGCTATTATTTTTATTGGAGCTTGAGCGTGGTTTTATCCTTCCAATTTTAGCATTCAAAACTTGAATGCTTATTTAGTTGAACATACGCATTTTTATGACTTTAAAGACCGTTTAATTCACTATGTTCAACAATCAATTCCTGATGTTCAAATTAGCAATTTTGTGACCTATTTAATGTTTAATTATGTTGATCCCAGTTTTAAAGATTTTCAACATGTAATTTATCAAATGGGGATTAGCCATTTATTTGTTATTTCGGGGTTGCATATCAATTTTGTGTTACATCTATGAGATAAATTAACCAAAAAGTGGTGTCCTTTTTGACTAACCTGTTTGATACGGATTTTGATTTGTCTTTGATTTGGTTATTGTTTAAGTTTTAGTATCTCGTGTGTACGGGTTTTGATTCAAAGTTGTTTAAAATGTTTTAGAAAATGAAATGCTAAAACTAATCTCGGCGTGAGTGGTTTAATCCATGGTTTCTTTTTCAACCAAGCCACGTCTAAATATGGATTTTTGTTTAGTTATGGGTGTACAGGGATTGCTCTTTTAATCTTTGAAACTAAAATCCACTACCAATTTGTTAAAACCTATTTAACGAACCTGCTATGTTATTTATTCACCTTACCATTAGTAATTAATCTTAATCATCAAATCAATTTCTTATCTTTTCTGTTCAATTTATTACTCTCACCATTTTTGATTCTAGTTTTTGCTGGTATCTTAATCTTGATGTTACTGCCCTATGCTTACTATCTTTTTTATCTCCCGATTAAAGGGTTTTTGTTTTTAATTCAGTGATTAAACCAACTAAATCTTATTATTCACATCAAAACCCTACCAAAAATTGCTATTTCGTGTTATTATTTTTTAATTAGTAATTTATTTATCGCAACCTTGTTGATGGTGCCAAAACCTAATCTTAGTGTCCAATCACCTATCAAGCAGGTGCCTAAATAAGAAAGAAAGTAGTTTAATTTATGGAATATAACCATCATATTCCAGTTCTATTTCATGAAACGATTGAAATGTTAGCTATCAAACCCGATGGGATTTATGTTGATGGCACAACTGGAAGAGCAAGTCATGCTCAAGCCATATATGAACGATTAAATGAACACGGTTTATTAATTTGCATTGATCAAGATTTAAGTGCAATTGAATACGCTAAAAAGGTCTTTAATCAAAAACCAAATGTCATTATTGTGCATGATAACTTTGCCAATTTAAAAAACATTTTGAAAGATCTGAATATTGATAAAATTGATGGCCTGTTATTAGACCTTGGGGTTTCAAGTCCACAACTTGATGATCCTACCCGTGGTTTTTCTTATCAACATGATGGACCATTAGATATGCGCATGAATCAAGACCAAACCTTGAGTGCATCTGAGATTGTTAATACTGGTTCTAAAGGATATTTAATTAACATTTTTGAAAAATATGGTGAAATTAGAAATAGTCACAGTGTGGTAAATGCCATTTTAAATACCCGCAAGAACCAACCAATCACAACTACCTTCCAACTAGTTGATTTAATTAAAGCCAACGTCAATAAAAAAGAACTCTTTACCAACAAGCACCCTGCTCGGAAATATTTCCAAGCCTTACGAATTGCAGTGAATAAAGAGTTTGAAGTATTGGAAAATGTCTTACAGTCCTTAGGCGATATTATAAGAAAAGATGGTGTCGTGGCAATCATTACCTTCCATAGTTTAGAAGACAACATTGTCTTACATAACTTTCGGGATTTATCTAAAACCGTAATGATTCCTGGCTTTAATATCCCTGAAAAAGAAGCTCAATTCTGTTTGATTAATAAAAAACCAATTGTTGCTTCTGATACCGAATTAGATGAAAATAACCGATCTCGAAGTGCCAAACTTCGAGGGGTACGAAAGATAAGGGAATAAAATGTATCAAACTGAAATCTTTGATGCAATCTTACAACATGGCACCACTGCCCTTGCTAGCAGTAGTGTGTCAGCCAGCACTGTTGCCATTAACGCCACTATTTTGATGGTGTTAGCAGTGGGAATTCCAGCTCTATGTGTCGGAATTTTAGCATTATTTAAAATTAAAATTAGTCCTCGAAACTCAATGTATTTATATGCATTTACTTCAGGATTAATGATTTTATTAGGAACCGTGGGGTTAATTGGTGAAGGGATTGAACACTTACGTGGCTATTTTGAATCCAATGAAGCTACCACTGGTTCGGCAAGTGAACCCCAAAACGTCGCTATTATTGTCGCTGTTTTAATTGCTGGGGTCTTAGTTGGAATGGGAGCGGTCTTTTTAACCCGACACTTAGTGGTTAGAAAAGAACGCCTTGAACAACGAATTAGTGCTGACCAAAAAGCCTTAAACCAAATCGGATTAGAACGTTTAGAAAACTGCATTGACGGAGTTTGTGAACACAGTGATGCTGTTTATAACTACCGTGACCTTGAAAAACGAGAAGCTCGTTTACAAAAATCCAACAAATCCATTGCTATTATCTTAATGTTATCCCATCGTTTAGTAGACGGGATGTCATTAGGGGTCTTTGCTCCAATCGCTGGGGATGGCATTGCCACCTTTGCTAACTGAGGGATTATTATCGTCTTTGTCTTACATTTAGTCCCAAGTTCCATGGTCATTTATTTAACTCAATTAGACTTATATAAATCCCGTGGTAAAGCCTATTTATACTCTTTAGCTTTATTATTAGTCTTTGTTCCATTTATTTATGTAGGAGCCTTTTTAAGTTGAGGAGTAGGTTTAAATGGCCAATTCACTTTCTGAATTATGCCATTCTTATTCACTATTAGTGGTACCATCTTATTATTAATGAGTATTCTTGAATTAATTCCTGAATTCATTGATAACCGTAACATGTCTAAAAAACAATGATTAATTACTATCTTATGTTTATCAGCAGGGATTGTATTATCAATTGCTTTATTAGCAATTCACTCTCACCCAGAAGGGGAAGTTGAAACCCAATCACAAGTGGTAAGAACAATCATGAATGGGATAGGAATTTAAAATGAATGTTTTATTTATTGGGGACATCTTTGGTAAAACAGGGGTACGAGCTGTCGTTGATAGCTTAGCAGAACTCAAACAAGAATATGCTATTGATTTAGTGATCGCTAATGGTGAAAACGCTACCCAAGGGTCAGGTATTACTCCCAAAGATTATGAAACTTTAATCAAGGCTGGGGTGGATATTGTCACCCTTGGCAACCATGCTTTTGGCCAAGAAAGTATTTTACAAATTATTAATAATACGAATTTAGTCCGTCCGTTAAATTTCTCTGATGATTTTAAATATGCTCACGAAGGTTATGGATCACGTCTTTTCCAAGTGAAAGATAAAATCGTTCGGGTTACTAATTTGTTAGGTGAATCGGTAGGAAATAAAAAAATGCAAACTAACCCATTTTGAGAAATGAGTAATTTGCTTAAAACTACTAAGACCAAAGCAGATTTACATATTGTTGATTTCCACGCTGAATATAGTGGTGAAAAGAATGCTTTCTTAACTGAATTTGGCGGTCAAGTTTCAGCGGTCATTGGGACTCACACTCACGTACAAACAGCAGATACTAAAATTTATAAAGGAACTGCTTATATTACTGATGTGGGGATGACAGGCCCTCATGATGGTATCATTGGAGCTGACCCTCACTATATCTTAGAAAAAGCGAACGGCAATAGTAGTAGTTTTGTCATTGAAGAAGCTGCTGGTCACTATCAATTAAACGCTGTCTTTATGGCCTTTGATGACCAAACCAATAAAGCCGTCAAAATTCGCAACATCTATCTTATTGAAAAAGATACTTGTTGTTGCAATGCTGACTAATTCCTTCTTTTATTATTTTTGATAAGTCAATTTATGTTTTACATCATCTAATGCCACAATAATTCCATTACATTGTAATTGGAAACTATTGAGGTTCACTAACGATGGTCAATTTGTGTTGGAATCCAACCAAGCATAAATTGGCTTTTTATTTTGTTGATAAGGGTTGAGTTGAATAAAATAGACTGGGGTAACTATTTCAATCACGGGGTTGTTTAATTTGTTAAGAGCTTGATCAATTTTCTCATCATCATTAGCATAACATGCTTTAAATAAAGCGTTGCTCATGTTATATAAATAGTTTTGCTCGTGCACAAAAATATTTAACCGATATGATCGCACATTAGCTAATAATAATTTTCAATCTAAATCTTTTAAATCAGTTCATTCAATTACTACTCCCCCAAGCATATCAAGGTAATAATTAGTGTCATTTAATTGCAAATAATTGTCAGGGGTTACGGCCACTAACACTTGCACTTTCTTGTTTCAATTTTGATAATCTAACTTCATATTTAAATTATAAAAATTCTTACTTTCAGATGCTAATAAGAAAAGAACTTTTTCTTACTTATAGGTTAATTTAGTACGCTTGCACTGAAATAATTTTTTTGAATTTTTAAAATTTAGTATTTCATTTTTTAACGTACTATAATTAAGGAACACATATTATATTTGGGAGGTAATAATTTTGGAATTATTGACCAAAGAAAGCCAAAAGCAAGCACTAAAATTCAACTTCAAAGAAGTCTGAAAGTGCTATGCAAAAAACCATTTTTTTATTGTGTATACTATGATAAACTTCTTCATGCCGTTCTTGTTATCCTTAATTGGGGCTTGCATCACCAATTATGGTACCTTGATCGTCATTGTTATCGGTTTAACCTCGTCTTTTTTCTCCGTGTTTAACCAATCAGCTATTTTAACCTCAATCGCTGTCTCAATCCAACGCATTCAAGCCATTGGTCATAGTGAACGGAGTGGGTTTGATTTAGGTTCACAAGTTAGAGCCAATACGATTGCTTCTGCTTTAAGTACAGCAGCTATCTATGGGGTCATTATGACTGTTCTATTTGTCTTAACTTGTAGCCTTTATACCAGTTTTTCATCCACCTATCAAAACTTAAATAATTTCTATGATGGTACTATTCGCTTAGGATTAGAATTTATTGGTATCAGTTGTCCAACCATTTTAATTAACTTTGTTGCTGATATTTTCTTAATTGAAATCTTTATTACTAGTGGTAGTTTTAAATCCACTACTTATTTCTTAGGCATTACCATCATTCAATTATTGTTAGCAACTGTTTTAGGTTTAAATAGTAGTTTAAACATCATGGGCTTAGGAATTGGAGTGTTAGTGGGTAGTTTACTTGGTTTGAGTTTATACGCTATTGACTGCTTCACCCACACCAATTTAATTCGCTTACATGCTAAAGTTGAAAAAGATGAATTAGTAAAAACATTAAAAAATACTGCTAAATTTAGTTCCCGTTATATCTTTGGAACTATCTTAAAATCCTTTTTGGTTTTAGGTATTGGGGTTGGATTAGATTTAAAATCTCGTTCCACTCTTGGTTCCATGTATTTAACAAGAATCATTTGATATAACGTGATGTATACTTGTGGTTGTTTTGGGGATGCGATTTTATTACAAGCCAACTTTATTAAAGCTCTTTATCATAATGAATTAGATAAAACCATTTCGTTAATGAATTTCCAAAAGTTCCAAATTACGATGGTGGCCATCATTGAATTCATCATGTTATTAGCGGCTTGTTTATTAATTCCTTATATTGCTGAAATTTATTTAAGAAATCCAGGGGCAGCAAGCGATGTCTTTGCTCCTATTGGTAACAATGGTTGAATTATCAACTCATGATTAAACATTCCATATAACACAATTGGATTAATGCCTGGTCAACCAACCAATTCAATCCAATCAAACGGTTATGTGCCTGGTGGTTCCACCACAATGATTTATTTAACCATTTTCTTATGAACTTTAGCAATGACTAAAATCATGACCTTCTCCACCTTCTATTCTAAAAAAGAAAAGAAGAGTACCGTGGTGATGGCTTACTTAACCCCGTTCTTAATTGTGATGTATGTCGCAGCCATGGGATTAGGTTCTAAGGACTTACAAGGAAGTGTCGGAAACTTCTTTTTTGGTTTCCAAGGTTTTAGTTTCGCTTTAATGACCGTCGGGGTCTTATTATTTACTGCTGGTATCTTAGCAGTCGTCAAATCCGACAAATTCATTAAGAGTGATAAATTCTTACAAATGCACAACCAATATGTCACTGTTAACCAAAACTTACAAAAGAAAGCTTAATTTAGCGACCATATAAAAATAAGATCTTACAAATTTTCTGTAAGGTCTTATTTTCTTTTATCATAGTGAGAATTAAAAAATCTTTGGAAAGAAATTTTCCAAAGATTAAGTCTTGAGCAATTAGTCAGTAACTACTTCAATTAATTGGTCATAATTAGCCAGTTCTGGCTCAATCCCATTTTGATAAACACTCTCAGGGACTAATAACTTTAAGCCATTAATGTGAATTAAATTCAGAATTCACATTAAATCGTGGAAGTCAACAAACGCATAATCGACTACTTGATTGTTGGCATCCAAAATTAAATAAGCTG
>JAHHTK010000006.1 GCA_020024695.1 Ureaplasma sp.
CTTGCTGGAATTGCCTTAGCAAGTGCGAGCATTGCTACAAGTGTTGTTTTAACTTCTTGTGCTCAAACAACACCAAACCAACCAGAAACACCAAAACCACAAACATCACGAAATTATGTTGGTTTTGATGCTAAAGTGGTAAGAAATAATCCACAATTATTTGCTAATAATTCATCAGAAATTGAAAGTCAAACCACACCAACTACTGATGTGATTTTAGACCCATCTGAAAACCAAAACGCAATCGATGAATACATTAAATTGTTAACTAATATTAAAAAAGAAGATCTTCAAAAAGAATTTATCCAAAACTTAATTCAATTCTTTGAAGCGAATGAATTTGAACAAGAAAATTCACAACAAGAAATTGAAGCTGAAATTCGCCAAATTAATGTAAAAGATTTTGAATATCACAAACCTGACCAAGATTATAAATTTGGACATTTTAGCGTTATTGCTGATGTAGTTTATGAAGTAGAAGTTGAAGATGAAATTACTGATCAAGAAACCAAGAAATTAGAAACTCAAGAAAAAACTTTTACCTTAACTCCTGCTTTTGCTGGTAAAAACGAAGTTCAAACTATTTCACAACAATTAATTGAATGAAAAACCATTCACCATGATTCAAAATATGAAGATGCAATGGAAGATTTAGCAGAAATCTATTTTGGTGACCGTAACGATAAAGATTTTGATTTAGAAGACATTTTTGAAAGTCTTATTGGTAACAAAAAACAAACCCGATTAATGGAAGTCAGTGATACAATTGTGCCACCAGCAGCAAATGATCAACCAGTTGTTGACAATCAGATGACGATTAGCCAAATTAGTAGTGACTTGAAATTAAATGCCAATAACCAAGTAAGTATTAGTTTAAGTTTAACGGGTACTAACTTATCTAAAGAAATTAAAGACTACCAATTGACATACCAAGGTGCCACCAAACCTGTTGACATTAATTGAACACCAAGCCAAACTGATACTAACCACGTTGCTTTTCAAGCAACAGTTAGTCTTGAAACTGCTAAATTAATTGCTAATAAAGAATTAACTATTAGCACTAAAAAACAACCTACTGTGTCTCAAACAATTACACTTAGTCCAATTATGGTCAATCTTTCACCAACTATTAGTTTAAAACCAAATGTTGAGCGTACTAAATTTGACACTGTCACTAAAGAAAACCTTAATAGTTTTGTTACTATTAATTATCCAAGTCCATTATCAGCAGCTGATATGTCAGTTTTAAGTGTTATGGGCGATAAATTTGCGGGCACTATTAGTGTCATTTTACAATTAAATCCATGCTTTATGTTTGAAAATCAAAGTACTATTGTGAAAGTTACTAGTGATTATCAAAACTTACCAGATACTGGCATTGTTGCTCGTGATTGAGAAGATTCCAAAGGGGTGTTAAATTATTTAAACAACTTTACTAACAATGTTAGCCCATATGCCAAAATGGCAGGTTGAAAAGTTGTTTTAAAAGAAGCTGAATATACTCCAGTTAAACCAGTAAAAACTAGTCGGGCAATGAGTGCTAACCCATTAGAAGATTTATGAGTGCCAAGTACTTCTATTAGTTCTATTTTCTACCCATCCTTAAATGCTAATAATACCACTAACAATTTAACTGACATCAGTCAAGCTTTAACTGATCATGATTTAGACTTAGCATTTGATATGCAAGCCTTAAGTAAAATTAGCATTGATAATTGATTAAAAACTGTCTTTAGTGCCAATACTAAAAAAGAAAATAGTAACTATATTTGAACTGATCCAACTGCTATTCAAACAACCCTTGAAAACTTAAAAGCATACGGCATTAGTTTACCAAGCAAGCAAACTGTTGATCAAATTATGCTTGATGTTAGTGATTTCAATGTTTTAAACCATTATGAATTAGAAGTGAAATTAGTAACCAAACAAGTTGTTTATGAATTGGAATTACAATCTAGTTTCTTTGCTAAACCAACTAAATAATTAAACCATTATACGAAAGTGATAATAATCAAACGAAAGGATTTATATGTATAAAAAAGCTCTTAAAATTAGTCTTATGTGTCTTGCTGGGGGTGCATTAGTCTCAACAGGAATTGCAAGTAGTGTGTTATTAACTGCTTGTGCAGGAGAATCCAGTGCTAATACCAATACTCCTAGTGAAAACCCAACTCCAGATAAAGAAAGCCAAAATCCAACTTCAGATAAAAAACCAGATAATAGTTCAACTACCAATCCAGATCCTGAAGTACTTGTACCAACAGATGTTGCTGGTCGTCAATTTGTAGCTTTTGATCCTAAAACTGTGTCAGATGACGGTGCCACTCACTATATTCTTAATCCAAGCCAAAACCAAAATGTCATTGATGCATATGTTGCCTCGCTAAAAAAATTAACCAAGGCTGACTTACAAAAAGAATTTGATCAAAATTTAACCAAATTTATTCAAGATAACCAAATTGAAATCACTGGTTATATTCAAGAAGTTCGTGGTTGAGTTAAAAATATTGAAGTGCAAGATTTTGAATATCACAATCCTGATGCAACGCATCCTTATGGCTATTTCACAGTTAAGGTTGCAATTAGCTACTATGTAGAAAAATTTGAAGGTTATAGTAGAGTTTCAGAAGAAAATGTGGTTCAAACTAAAACCTTAACTTTAACACCTGATTTATTAGGTAAAAATGGCGTTAAAGATACTATTAACCAGTTATTAAAACTCACCACTAAGCCCCACACTTATCAATGAGACGATTT
Organism: Ureaplasma sp.; assembly: GCA_020024695.1. Classification (GTDB taxonomy): domain Bacteria; phylum Bacillota_I; class Bacilli_A; order Mycoplasmatales; family Mycoplasmoidaceae; genus Ureaplasma. The sequence goes on from JAHHTK010000006.1 coordinate 2,758, forward strand.
ATTCCGTGATTTAAATGAAATTTATTTTGGTAACCAAGATATTGATAGATTTAATGTGCATGATGTTTTTGATAATACTTACGCAGCTCCAGCAGTCTCAAAATTGTTAGCTGCTGAAAATGAAATTGTCAATCAACCAGACAATCCAGTTTCTGAAAACCAATCCCAAAATGCCAATCCTAATAATCAATCAGACAATCCAGCTTCAACCCCAAGTCCAATTGTAACTAAAACAAAAGGATTTGCAGATTTCTTGACCAATGATAAATGTTTTTTACAATTAGAAATTGATGGAACTAATTTACCATTCGAAAAATGAACCCGATATTTCTTTAATATTGATAATGATATATATCAGCTTGCCTCAACCAATGTTAATAATGCTAATAAACTTTATTTTGCTAAAGATGTCAGCAAACAAGATATGAAACGAATTATCCAATCAACAACTGGGACGGGAATTTATTATACAAAAGAAAATGAGCCCCGAGATCAAAAAACCTTATTAACAACTGTGAGTGTTGATAAGATGGTAGTTAAGGACAAACCAACTCTTAGTTTTAAACCAGGGGTAGATATTAGACAATTAGGTTCAATAAATAAAACTAATTTTGAACAATTTGTAACTGTGGATTACCACCGTTTTGTTGATGCTAATGATTATCAAATTTTTGCTGTGGAAGGCAATCCACAAACTGGCACTGTTTCTATGAAATTAGCTTTATGTCCAGAATTTCAATTTGAAGACCATAGTAATTACATCACTATTAGTGCTCAATTAAATAGTTATGATTGAACCAAAGATACGGGTTGTTTAAATTATTTGAATAATTTCACAAACAACGTAAATCCATATGCAATGATGGCTGGCTGAAAAATGAATCTTAGTGAAACTGAATATGAACCAACTGAACCATTAAAGAATCCTTCACAAAGGGATCCAAATCCATTAAAAACCTTATGAGTTCCAAGTGCTCAAATTAAACACATCTTTTATCCAAGTTTAAAAAATCAACAACCAACCAGTGATTTAAAAATCATTGACCAAGCCTTACAAAATCAAGATATGAACTTAAAGTTTAATTTAAAAGTTTTAAGTCAATTAACTCCTGAAAATTTTGTTATGATGATGCATAACAACAACCCGTTTGATTTCTTAACCGATGACATTGGTGGGTTTGATAAACCAGAAACCGTGAAAGCAACCTTAGAATCACTTGCAGGTCTTGGAATTCAATTACCAGCTCAATCAAAAGTCTCAAAAATTGCATTTGATTTTACTCATTCTAGTTCTGAAAATCCTAATGCTTTCATTGGAATTTCAATTTATGCTGATCAAACTATTTACAATTTAGAAATGCAACTTAGTTACCTTGCTATTGATGAAGCATAATAAAAAAAGAGAAATTTCAACCTTGTTAATGAATTTTTAGTCGCTATTAGTAGGATTTTTATTCAATTCCACTTAAAATTAAATTAAATATATTAAATAAGAGGATTTAATATGACTAAAACAAAATATTGACTTAGCCCATATGGTGACAAAGGATGAAAATTAATTAAACAAGGTGGTGAAAGACCAACCCGTACCTTTGATACCAAAAAAGAAGCATTAGAATTCGCTCGTGAATTCTGTCGTAAACAAGAAGCGTTAGTCATGGTACAATTAGCTAATGGTTCAATTAGTCAAACAATTGACTACACACCAGATGAAAAACCAAAACCAAAACGTACTTGTTGCCGTGCTAAGTCAAAAACTGAAACCGCTGACAAGGCTGATAAATAAAATAAAAATACTATGAAGTTGTTAAGACTGCATAGTATTTTTTATATTAAAGTTTGATCATCTTGCTTAACCAAGTTCCAAGTTTATCAAGCGGGTTTTCTTTCTTGATATAAGGTGATCCAATATCAATTGAGGTTTCAATTTGATCCAAATCAAAAGGTGTATAATCACGAAAATCATTTGTACAATTTTGTAAGTATGAACAAGTTTGAGCCACTACAAAATCAAGGTTGTCTTCATGACTAGAATGGGTTGCATTAGGGACAAATTCAAATGTTCACCCAAGTGGTAACTTCTTGAAAAATTCTTGGGCTGCTTGAGCGTCCACGACCCCATCCATGATGCCATACATCGCCAACGCAGGACGAAAGTTTAAGATATAAGCATTATTTACCATTGCTAAAATATCAACATTAAATAAGTTAGCAAAAAACATCCAAGTCTTTTTAGTGAACGGTTTGTAAATGTTATAAAAATCTAACACCGTCATGTTTTTATCAGTAATCCCAAGTGGTTCTTTTTGTTTTAAGATGTTTTTATGAATTTTATAGTTTTTTAACAAGGATTTAGTCATGGTAGTAATCTTTTGATTCAAGATGGAACAATAACCGTTATACCCATCTTCAATAATTAACCCTTTAGTTAGATTAGCACAATATAAATTTAAGATACTAGCAATGGCTCCACCCATAGAATGACCGTATAAATAAATATTTTGCAAGCCTTTTTGTTCAATTCAAGAATATAAAAAGATGGCATATTTATTAATGTCTCACTCAATGTCTAAAAAGGCTTTTGCTTTAGATTGACCATGAATTGGTAAGTCTAATAAAATAACGTTCCCATAATTTAATAAATAGGGGACCATTTTCATAAAAGTTAATCCATAACTATTAACCCCGTGGATCATAATAATATTATTTTCAGGGTGAATTGGACTTTTAAAAGTCTTAGACCACATATCTTTATAGTTTAATGTAGTCAGTATTTTTTGGACCGTATAATTGCTTTTAAGATTATTGATAACAGGACTGGCAAATTGTCAAAAATCAAAATCTGATCCATAACATTTAGGACTATAAAAGCCAGTGGCAGCTCAATTATCAATAATGGCCAGTTCATCAAAGGGAGTGTATTCTTCCACTCGTTGGACTATTTTTTGATTTCAATTTAAGATATACACCCAGTCTCTATCTTGTAAACAATAATAGTTTAATAAACTCCGTAAAAATCAATCAAAATAGTCTTGTTGTCAGTCAAAAAACATCGCCCAGGTCACATATGACGAACGTTGCGACACAGGACTAAATTCTTCAAATTGTTCAAGATTTTTGCGAAACGGATAAAGATAAGAAGAAAGTCACCCAACCGATGGACATTCATTTATTAGTTTTTCCAGTTTGGCTAATTTTTCACGGTAATCGGTGATTGTTTTTGGATTGGCGACAAAAGCAAAACCAATAATCTTTTTGTTTTTATAGCAAACACATAAGTCATGGTTCAAAGTTAATAAATAATCATAAACCCGATTTAAAAAACTCCTAAAAATTGATTTGAATTCTGTATCAATAATTCCAAGTTCGTCTATGATTAACTTCACAATTGGTTGTTTTTGGTTATTTAAAGCGTTGTTAATTTTAAAACGTAAATCCATAATGCTTTAATTATATTTTTGTTTCTTCAAGTGCGAAATGAATTCAAAAATATCATTTGAATTCTTCAGTTTATACCTAGTGTCTTTAAGGTTTTTAGATTACAATTAAAAATATGAGTTTAGCTATTTTAGTGAGTGATCAACCCGTCTTGATTCAAAAATGATTCCAATCCAAACTAAAGCCTAATTATTTAAAATTAGACAGTTTTGATACTGCCATTTTAGAACAAAAAATTTATTGTTTAAACTTATTCAGTGATCATGAACAAATTGTTATTTATGATAGCCATGTTTTAAATAGTGCTACTAGTTATAAAAAACACCAAGCGATGCTGGAAATGATGGTCCAAAATGGAAATGAGTTTTATTTAGTCACTGAAAGTTTAACTACCAAGTGAGATCATCCCACCATTCCAGTTATTTATTTAGACACCATTACCTCTAAAAATAAAATGGAAGTGATTCAGCAAATTTGTCACGAAAACCAAATTGCTATTAACCCACTCGGGTTAGAATTATTAAACGTGTATTTACCACTTGATTATGGAATCATTTATCACGAGTTGCAAAAATTAACCTATTTTCACCAAGTGATTGATAGTCAAATTGTCAAACAATATATTTGTGATTACAGTAATGAAAATACCTTTGGGTTATATGAAAATTTAATCACAGGTCAAACCCAAAATTTAATCCAAATTTATGAAAATTTAATGCACCAAAAAACCGATGTTTTTTTGATTTTAAATTCTTTAATGAGTCAAGCGTGCAACGGTTATTACATTAAGAAATGTATGTATCAAAAACAAAATAGTAAAACAATTGCGAATAATTTAAATATGAATTATTATGTTGTCAATAAGATGGTCAATGTTTTGTATAATTTAAACATTGATAAACTTAAAGAAATAATCCATAATTTAGCTCATCTTGATGTTAAAATTAAACGTAATAATTTAAATAAAGAATTATTCACTAAATTATGATTAATTAATGAAAGTAGAAAATATGGAAAATAAAAAACCACTTGAAGGGATGGCACTTGAAAACTACAACTTAATCGTGTCTTACCTTGATGTGATTGTGTTAGCTAAACCGACTTTAGATCTTTTAAAAACTAACGCCGATTTTCAAACCTTAGTTTCTAAAGACATTACAATCGTACGAGACTATGAACACCAATATCAGGTGGAAACTGAAAACTTAACTCGTTTTGCTAACGCTTATCAAGCGATTACTGGCAAGGATTTTAGTCCAGTCAGTGACATTAACATTGATCAAGATGTCGAAATTAGAGATACCATTAATTACAATCCAATTTTTATTAAAAATATTACTCATTTGGACTTTGACCAAATCGCAAATAGTTTAAATCCACAACCAGAAAAAGTGGAAGCAGCTGAGACTACTCCTGAACAAGCTCAAGCAGCGATGGCAGCTGGGGCAGTGGCTGGCAGTGAAGCTCACCACGAAAGTAATGAGAGTTATCACAATTATTCAGCCAGTGCTTATAGTCGGTTAACAAACGAAGCCACTGAACAATTCATTGCTCAATCAGCAATGGCTGTATTAAACTACAATGTGGCTAAAGGTGATGTTTATATTTATCGTACCAAACCAAAAGCTATTCCAATTTTAAAATGAATTACCATGGCAGTCTATGTGATTTTCTTAATTGCAAGCATTGTCGGAACTGCTTTCTCAATTTTAGCAAACGGTGCGATTGTCGGCCAAGTTAATGCGAATGGTCAAATCAAAAACATTACTTGAGGAAATGGTTCCTCAACTACGATGGTCATTTTAGAATTAGTATTAATTTGCATGATTGTGTTTATGAATATTTGAACCATTGCTCGTTCGTTTAAAAACGAAAACCAACGTTATAAATATTCATGAGGTTGAAATTTATTTTATGTTTTAATCTTATTAATGTTTGGCTTATTAGGAGTTGGTTTAGGGGGCATCATTAACTTTGCTCAAATCAAACCACAATTAATTATTTGAAACAGTACTGGTGGTGTGGTTTCACAATCATTTAATTACTTACAAGACTTTATGTACATTAATTACCTTTTATATTCATTATTAGGATTAATTATTGTCTTAATCGTAATTGCTGCTTGTTTAAACCCACAACGGGACGGGGAAAGAATGCAAGCCTTAGCCCAAGATTATGCTAACAAAATTCGTAGTGGTGAAATTGACCCAGCTAAATTTAACAACAATAGTTTCTTTGGCGGGCTTGGATTATAAACCATTGCAACATAAAAAAAGAACCAAGTTTTATGACAAAACTTGGTTTTTCTTTTTCTTTTTGCTATCTTTAATAACCAACTTAATTTAAAATAAAACCATCGCAGTGAACAGAAAGAAGATTGTTTATGGTTGAAGCATTACATAAAACTTCCCGCAGTATTTTAAATTTAATTGCCTGACCGTTATTAATTGTCGCCATTATTATGAGTGGGATTGCTTGAAATGGAGCCAGTTGAGAATTAACTGATCCAATTACAGGCATTGTCAATATGAACGGGGTGGTTTTTATTATTGGGTGTTCGTTATTAGGGTTAAAAATTGTGTCCGTTTTTATTCCACCACTAAAAAAAGTTTCCCAAATTTTATTTTCGATTGCTTCATGCATCATCATTGGCTTTTTAGCTTATTCATTTGCTTTACAATTTCAAACCAATTATCACTGAACCTTTGAATACAGTGGTCCTAATAGAGAAGCCAGCATGTTCTGAGGCTTTGGCTTTGTGGCCTTAATTGTGGTCATGGGCGTGTATTTATTAACAGGGCTCATCTGATTAGTCTCATTTACCAAGAAAGATAAATAAAAAACCATCTAGGATAAAACCTAAATGGTTTTTTATTTTATTCAATTTCACAACCTTCAATTTGGTCTTGATCGTTGTTAGGAATTTCATCAATATCAGCTAGTGAGATTGGGGCGATATTAATTTTATTTTTCTTATTTTTTTGATTATTGACATCAATGATACATGGTAACATTAATGGGCGTTTGTCAAAGTTCTTTTCAAAGACTTTGCTGACCAATTTCTTTAAGGCTTTATGGGTTTCAGTGGTATTAATCCGACCCTTAGCATCAATAATTAAACAGTTAGCCACATCTTTGTTAATGATTTCAGTTAATTCATTTAATTTAGAATTGGTGTTGGCATCTTTTTTAATGACCCCGTAGGCTGAAATCTTAATGGCATCCACGATTTTATTTTTGTCTGAATCATAAGGAAGAGTTAAGACCACGACCCCGTTTTCAGCCATTTCATTTCGTTCATATAAAATGGTTTTTGCAATGGTATCACTGGAGTTCGATCCGACATATTGTTCAGTTAAACTAAGTGTGATATCAAATTTTGGATTGTGTTCCCCATTAACAAAATTGATAATTTCTCCATTGTCGGTTTTTAATAATTGGTTTTCTTTTAAATAAGTATGTTTCAAAATCTTTTCATAATTGACCATACTTTTAAATAACCCATTGACTGGTAAGACATATTTTGGGTTTAATAATGATAATAAGAATTTGTGATCCTCATTAGAAGCTTGCATTGGAATAATATTCTTTGGTAACGAATAGTTATTAATGTCTAATTTAGCAGCTAAATCGCCTAATTTAGCTCGTTGCATTTCATACCCAGGGTAAATGTAGGTTCCTAAAATAAAAGCGTCTTTTTCGCCTAATTTGATGGCTTCAACGTTGCCTTCCAAAATGTTTTTAGATGTTTTATAGATTTCATCTCTGGTGGCTGAGACTAACACAATCGCATTTGAGCATTGGTTAATTTGACTTAACTTAATGGATAAAGGGTGTTTAGAACCAAAGTGGCCCCGTAATACCATCGCATTAAAGACATCTAAGAATGCAGGTGAGTAAATACTGAAAGGACGGTTCATTTCTTTGGATAACGAAATAACAGCCCCAATTGTGTACATATCGTGATCAGTAATAGAAATAATGACTTTTCCTGAGTTTTCTCTTAAAACGGATTGATAAAAGTCACGCACTTTATAGTTTGGACTCGTTCAACCAGAGTTATTACCGACAAATCCAAGACTTGGCATTAATAACAAGGTGTTGTATTTGGTTAAGGTATTAATTAAGTTTAATTGGGATGAAAAGCGAGGTAAACGGTCGTTGTTGACAAAGAAATCGTCTAAATAAACAATGGAACCGTCCACGGTTCGAAAGACTCATCCATAACTATCTGAGACATTGTTTGAGATATGGAATGGAATAACAGTGACATTACCTAAACGAACTTCTTTTAAGGCTTCTAAGGGTTTAATATTTAATGATGATGGTTCAATGAACTTACGGCGTGTTTTTGTAAAATGACTGGTGATAATGGTTTGTCCTAAACGGGACGTATAAATCGGTGTGTTGCTCTTAATGTGTTCAAATAAATAAGGCAAACCACCAAAATTTTCATAGGCTGCTTGACCAATGAAAATTCCTTTAATTCGGTCTGCATATTGGGTTAAAACAGAATAATCTGGCAAAATGGAAGACACTCCTAATTCGCCAAATAAAGGCGTTTTTAAACCAGCATTAATTATATATACATCATTATCGACTTCTATCACATGACATGATTTTCAACGTTCATCTTGACCACCAAGGCTAAACACTTTAATGTTGGCCATGATTGTCTCCTTAAATAAATTTTTTAAATTTATGATTTAACTATTATAAAGGATAACCAGACAATTACAAACATAGAAAGAATGAATTCGTGCAATTCTTTTCAATTAACGATTAATTTCAACCTTTACTAAGAAGATAAGGACATTAACCCCTCTTAAACTAACATCCTTGAAATTTATGGTGCAAAACAAAAAACAGGTCTTAAAACGGATTAAAAACCCGTTTTTAGGCGATTATTTACAATTTCTAGCAATTCAGAACCTGGTTGTCGTTTATAATTTGATAAAATAATTTTGCTTTTAAACAAGACAAAACAAAGGTTGGATAACAAAAGCTAGTAATCAAACAACGGGAGTAATATGTTTAATCGTTTATTAAAATTACTTGATAATGCCTATGCTGCTTACTCAAATTATCGGGTTGCAGCCATTATTGAAACAGACCAAGGGATTTTTGAAGGTACCAATGTTGAAAATGGAGTTTATCCGTTAAGTTTCTGTGCCGAACAAGTGGCTATTTGTAATGCGGTTAGTCACGGAGCTAGAAAAGTCCATAAATTATATTTATTAACAGATTCTAGTCATGAATTTGGAACCCCATGTGGGGCTTGTCGCCAAGTGATGGCCGAATTCATGGATCGCAATAGTGAAGTTGTCATTTACAACAAACAAGGTGAATGTATGACTTTAACCATTAATGAATTATTACCATTAATGTGACACAAAGATCATTTAAACAAATAAAAATAGGCTGAGATGAATTCTCACCCTATTTTTTTATTCTGGAAGTAACTAAATTATTTAGTTACTTTTTTAGTGGTTTTGCAACTGGTTTTAGCTGCTTTGGTTTCTTTCACAGCGGTACAATAACTTAATTCTTCTTCTAACGGAATAATGTAATCAGCTGGTTTATTTGCAAAATGTGGAGCAAATAAAAGAACATACATTTGTTGGTAATGTTCAATTAAATGGAATTCCACTTTATCACGAATTTCGTGTGGAATGTCATCTAAGAAACGTTCGTCATCAATTGGAATAAAGATTTCGTTGACCCCCACCCGTTGAGCTGAAATCACTTTTTCTTTAACCCCACCAATGATACCAACTTTACCCCGTAAAGTAATTTCCCCAGTCATGGAGATGGTAGTTTTGACTGGAATATTAGTTAAAGCTGAAATTAATGCTGTAGTTAAAGTGACCCCTGCACTTGGACCATCTTTTGGAATGCCCCCTGCTGGAGCGTGGACGTGGATGTCGATTTGGCCAAAGACATCTGGGTTAATGTGGAAGTGAGCGGCATTAGCTTTTACATAACCTAAAGCGACTTTAACAGATTCGCTCATGGTTTGTTCAAGGTTACCAGTAATGATAACATCACCTTTACCTTTAAAGAAAGTGGCTTCGATTGGTAATAAGTCCCCACCCGCTTGAGTATAAGCCATACCGTTAACAATCCCTGGAATTGCTTCTTTGTCTTTTAAGGTTAAGTCAAATTTACGTTTGCCTAATAAACGATTCACTTCTTTAGCATCAATTACAGTTGGCACTGGTTCGCCTAATAATTGAGCTTTGGCAACTTTACTTGCAAGTGATGATAAGTAACGGTCAAGTTCCCGAACCCCAGCTTCTCTGGTGTAGTAATTGATTAATTCATCAATTGCATCGTCAGTGAAACTTAATTCACCTTCTTTAAAACCAGCGTTTTCTAAAACCCGTTTAACTAAGTGAGTCTTAGCAATTTCTTTCTTTTCGTTAGCTGTATAACTACTTAATTCAATGACTTCCATACGGTCAAGTAATTCATATGGAATCCGATCATAATAGTTAGCGGTACAGACGAACATAACTTTTGATAAGTCGTAGTCTTCTTCAAGATAGTTATCGTTGAAACGAACGTTTTGTTCTGGGTCTAAAACTTCTAATAAAGCAGCAGCTGGATCACCCCGTTGATCGCTAGTCATCTTATCAATTTCGTCTAATAAGAATAATGGGTTGACCACGCCAGCTTTTTTCATCCCTTGGATAATTCTACCTGGCATTGCTCCTAAATAAGTTTTACGGTGACCACGAATTTCGCTTTCATCACGGACCCCACCTAAAGCCATCTTGATATATTTTTTACCTAAAGCGTCAGCGATGGAGTGAGCTAAAGTAGTTTTCCCAACCCCTGGAGCCCCTACTAAACATAAAATTGGTGAACGGCCATTTGGATTTTTTTGACGAACGGCTAAGAAATCAAGGATTCTTTCCTTAACTTTTTGAATACCATAGTGACTGTCATCAAGAGCTTGTTTAACACCCTTGAAATCAGTGGAATCTTTGGTTTCTTGTCAGTATGGAAGGTCTAATAATCAATCCATATAGGTTTTGATAATTCCACTTTCTTGACCCGTCATTGCAGTTTCATAACGACCAAGTTCACTTAAAGCACGTTCTTTAATGTGCTTTGGATATGGGTTAGAATTAATTTTGTTCCGAATAGCATCAGCGTCATCTTCACGTGAAGCAATTTGACCTAATTCTTCTTTAACAGCACGTAATTTTTCCCGTAAATAGAATTCTTTTTGTTGTTTACTTAAACGGTTATTGATGGTACTGTTAATTAAAGTATCTACTTCAGCTTCTTGAGCTTCAGTTCTTTGACTGTCATAAATTGCATCAATAAGGACTAAACTCATTTCGTATAAGCTATTAGCATTTAAGTATTCAGCACGTTGTTTGTAGTTTAAGACAACCATTGCTAAACTGTTAAGTCCTAAGATAAAATCGTCAATATCAATTGGTGAAAGAATATCACGTTTTAAATCGTCACTAATGGTGTCAGGGAAAGTTTTAAGATATTTTTTAATGTCTTTTTCGACAATTTTTAAAGGTTCTGCAAAAAGAGGTGATAATTCACTGTAACCTTCTGTTTCGTCGATGATTGGTTTTGGTATTCAACCAATTTGAGCTGGAATTTCGGTGGTTCCTTTTGGTTTAATAATTTCAACTCTTTGAATCCCTGTTAAAAAGACTCTTAAAGATCCGTCATCGTTGTGTTGAATTTCTTCAACCCGACTTTGAACAGCCATAGAACGAATATATTCTAAAGTTGGGTTGTCAAGAATAGGATCTGTTTGAGTGGCTAAAATAAGAAGGCGATCCTTTTGATAAGCATCTTCAACTGCTTTAATACTGCTTTCCCGACCGATATCTAAATAAATACTAGTATCTGGTAAACAAGTTTCGGTACGAGAAATTAAAATTGGTTTTGTTCTCATGTTATCTCCTCTATTTTTTAGGATAAAGTTATTTTAGCACAAAACACCTTTAAGTGCTAATTGTTTTAAAATTAATTCAAAAATCAATAAAGTTTAACAAAAGATTACTACATAGTAGTAATCTCGTTCTTTAAAAAAAACTTGGTTTTTTCTTTACAAAACTGATTTTTAAATGGCAATGGTTATTTATTTGGTAATGTAATATTGTCTTAATAAAGCTGTTTTTTTATCAGTGGCAAGAGTTCATTGACGAGCTTGAACTGATTTGCTAGAACTAGTAATGAAACGTTGTAAGTCAAGGCCTTTAAAGCCACCGTTAGAAATACTGTTGTATAAAGACACCATGCTGGCTGCAAACTTGGTATTCGCAGCTTCACCAGCAAAACCATCTAAGTTATCGCTCGCATTGCTTGGGACGCTACTTAATTCACTACCTAAAACAACACTTTCATTTTTGATACTACTGTGAGCAAAGCCAATGTAGTGACCTTTGGATGACGCAAATCCATTATCAACATAAGTTGGGTTTAACTTATTTTTAAATAAGGTAAATGATTCAACGTATTTTTTAGCTCCAATATCGTTCCGATAAAGTTTTGTTGTGCCATCTGGAGCTTCATATGTATTAGCTTCTAAACTGCTATTTAAAGGGTTGAAATCGAATCCATAGAATTGGCCGTCGTTATTTTTACGTTCGTTAGCTCAGTTATATTCTTTATTTAAGGTTTCAGCTTGTTCACCTAACTTGGTGTTCGCATCAGTTTGATCTTCAGGTTTTAAATTATCTTGGTAACCTAATAAATTTTGGAATAAGGTTAAGGAAGTAGCGACTTTAAAGTTTCAGTCTCCTTTGTCATCTTTTGTACCAAGGTTTTTGCTACTACCTTCATTTTGTTTTAAATAATCCTTATAGAAAGGGGAGCCAACTTTAAAAGTATAAGTTCCATCTTGGTTAACTACGACATCGTGTAAGCAAGATACCACATATTCTTTATAGTCGACTAAGGATTGCATTGCGTCATAGTTTAATTTATCATGAACTAAAACAATACTTGGTAAGTCTGCCATAATGTTTAAGGCTTTAGAACTCGTTACATATTGGAAACTGGTTTGAATTGATCCTGCTTGATAACTCGCTTCAACTTTATGAGCATCAAACACAATCTTGTTGTCAGCAGTTAAATCGAACCCAAATTTATTAAAGTTAATGTTACGATTGCCTACCCCATCCTTTAAAGTATACATATTATCGTATAAGAATTGGTTGGATAAAGCATCCCCATCACTAGCAAATAAGACAATGTAGTTGCCTGAAGCATATTGGTTGGTTCCATTTAATAAAACATCTAAGGAAACGTTAGGTGTTCCCCCAACAAAGTGAGCTAAATTGCCAGCTTCTGAATTGGCAAAGACTGAAACTGGTTGGTTAGTTTTTAAACTACGATAAACTTGTTGGTTATCTACTAACTGGGTGCCAAAGAATTCATTACTTTGGACCACTTGTGGTAAATATAAACCACTGGCCACAATACCACCAACAGCAGCGACCCCTCCAAAAGATAACCCGATAATTTGTTTGAAATTCATAAATACTTCCTAATAACTTCGCTAAATAAGAGAATTTTAATAAAATTAACTATTGTATAATAAATTGATTATATGTGACAAATAAAAATATTTGACACTCGATATAAACATTTTATAATATCTAATTATTTATAAGGTAATTTCTATGGCAAAAACATTCAAAAAAATTGATTTCGATAAATATTTTATGCCTGATTTAAAAAAGGCACGTAGTCGTAAACAAAGTGCAGTAATTTATAACGACTGCTTTAGCATTCCCACCAATATTGCTGGGTATGGAAAAAATAAAAACGCTTATGTAAGAACCTATGGGTGTCAAAGTAATGTGCGGGATGGTGAAACCTTAAAAGGAATTTTGCAAGCCATTGGGTACCACATTATTGAAGATGAAAAAGACGCCGATTTAATTATTTTAAATACCTGTGCGATTCGGGAAAACGCGGAACAAAAAGTGTTTGGAGAAATTGGGTTTTTAAAACAATTAAAGGTCACCAAACCCAATTTAATTTTTGGAATCGCTGGTTGTATGAGTCAAGAAAAACACGTGGTAGAACGGATTTTATCCCGTTGTGATAACGTTGATTTTGTCATCGGAACCCATAACATTTTCCGCTTACCACAAGTTTTAGAAGGGGTCATTTTATCCCAAAATACCGTGGTAGAAGTATGATCAAAAGAAGGTGATATTATTGAAAACACCCCTTCTTATCGGGACTCTAACATTAAAGCGTGAGTCAATATTATGTATGGTTGCGATAAATTCTGTACCTATTGTATTGTGCCATATACTCGGGGTAAACAAAGAAGCCGTAGCAAAGAAGATATTTTAGCTGAAATCCATGACTTAATTAAGCAAGGATATCAAGAAATTACCTTACTTGGTCAAAACGTTAACTCATACGGAAAAGATTTAAAAGATGGGGGTCGTTTTGCCGATCTTTTAGATGAAGTAGCCTCTTTACCAATCCCACGGATTCGGTTCACCACTTCTAATCCGTTTGATTGAACCAATGACATTATTGATGTAATTAAAAAGCATCCCAACATTATGCCATATTTACACTTACCAGTTCAATCAGGAAGCGAAGAAATTTTAAGAAAAATGAATCGGGTTATGTCAATTGATCAATATTTAAAAAACATTGAATACATTCGTCAAAACATTCCTGATGTCGCTATTTCAACCGACATCATTGTTGGGTTCCCAAATGAAACTGATGAACAATTCCAAGCCACCTTGGATTTATATGATAAAGTCAAATATGACAATGCTTATACATTCATTTATTCACCACGGGAAGGCACTCCTGCAGCAGGCATGATTGATAACATTGATATGGAAACCAAAATCAACCGTTTGAATGCTTTAAATGAAAAAGTAAAACAATATGCCAAAGAAAATAACGATAAATTTGTCGGTCGTGTCTTAAGTGTTTTAGTGGAAGGTCCTTCTAAAACTAACCCTGATGTTTTAACAGGGTATTCACCTAACTGAAAGGTGGTCAACTTTACTGGGAATGCCCGACCAGGAACTACTGTTAATGTCAAAATTGTGTCAGCTAACCGCTTTAGTTTAAATGGAGAATTAGTTGAAAAATAAACCCAATCACAAACCCACTGTTGTAATCGGAATGAGTGGGGGTGTTGACAGTAGTTTCATTGCTTATTTATTAAAACAAACCGAGGCCTACCATTTAGTTGGGGTTTTCATGCAAAACTGGGACAGTTTTATTAATAATGAATTCAATTATGATAACCATGGGAATGACAAAGGATGTGATGCGTCAGTTGATTTTAAAGAAGCTCAAAAAGTCGCTGATATGTTAGGGATTGAGTTACATAAGATTGATTTTATTGATGAATATTATGACCAAGTCTTTAATTACTTTTTAGACGAACTCAAACATAATCGGACTCCAAACCCTGATATTTTATGTAACCGTCAAATTAAGTTTGATGCATTTTTAAAATATGCAATTGAACACTTTGATGCTGATTATATTGCGATGGGCCACTATGCTGGAGTCTTACATAATCCTGACCAAAGTTATTTAATTATGCACCCTGATCAAAATAAAGACCAAACTTATTTTTTATGTGGGTTAAGTCAATATCAATTATCAAAGTCGTTGTTTCCGATTTATGGTTATGATAAACCAACGGTCCGAAAAATTATTGACCGCTTAGATTTCCCTAATAAAAATAAAAAAGATTCCACAGGTATTTGTTTTATTGGGGAACGCAAAATGCAAACATTCTTGGCCAACTATTTACCCAACCAACCAGGGTTAATTAAACAAGTGGTGACCAATAAAGTAGTGGGCGAACACATTGGGTTAATGTATTACACCTTAGGTCAACGGAAAGGGTTAAATTGCGGAGGTCTTAGTGAACGTCACTTTGTGGCTGAAAAAGATTTAGCTAACAATGTCTTGTGAGTGGCTGGGGATAGTTTAGAAGACCAATATTTAGCTTCTAACCAAGCTTATATCAAGGATATTAATTGAATTACTCCAATTAATTTTGATCAACCATTATATGTTCGGTTCCGTCACCGTCAAGCCTTACAATTAGTCACTTCAATCCAACTTGATGGTGATCAATGTCTTATTGAATACGACCATCAAAAAAATGTCACCCCTGGCCAATATGCTGTCTTTTACCAACCACCATTTTGTCTTGGTGGGGGTCCAATTGAAGCAACAAATGCAAATGGACATAAAATAAATATAGAGAGTCTTCAAAATAAGAAAGTAAAACAATGGTAAAAGCAACCAAAAAAAATGGACCCGATTCCCACAAACATAATTCCAAGGCCTGTGCCATTTCGTATTGTAATGAACTAGACCCATTAACCCAAATCCCAATTTTTGTGGCCATTCCTGTCAAGTGTGACAACTATGAATTAAAGTTAAACCAAAGCAGTATTAGTCCAATTCACTGTGATTGTGTCAATCAAATCAAGCAACCAAACTCTGAACGAATTACCAATAGTTTATTAAACTCATCCTTTCAACCCCGAGTGCGTGTGAGTGATTTCTTAAACAGTAATATGGAAGTGGGTCAATTATGACAACCACTATTAAACTTGTTAGGCAACTACATCACTTTTTGTGAACAACAAGCTAGTGAATACCAAGTCATTGGTAAGTCCAAATTTTATGTTCAAATTGATTGAGCCAAAAAGAAAAAGCAGTTGATTAAAATTCGGGACGAATGATTAAATTCAATGCACCAAATCTTAAGTGACAAAGACATTCACTTTAAAGAAACCCGAACCTTAATTTTTAAAACAACTAAATTATTGGTTCCCTTAACTGAAAATGGGTTATTGAACAGTTTGTTAATGAACAAAGACCAACCCTTAGTCATTGCTTGATTAGGGGCATGTATGACCTTAAGTTCCATTGGGAATTATGCCCATGCTTTATGTAAGTATAGTAACCCACCTGGTCCTAAAAACGAATATTATAAAAAGACTGTGAATGATTTTTGAAAACGGTTCTCCCAAATGGTGAAAATTAAAAAGACCCAGTTATCTAAAGATATTAAAAATGCTTTAGAAGACTGCAAAAAAGAATTGGAAAGTTTGAAAAAAGAATCCAATTTCTTAGATGTCATTAAGCAATATTTTTCAAGAACCACCAAGGGAAAATCATTAAAAATCATTAAAGAAACCGAACGGGTTATTAATCTTGGTTTGAAACTCTTAGACTTTAAACGAGAAAATGTTTCTTTTAAATTCCTTTAATTTATGAAAGTGAGATAACAATGATAGATTGTAAAGACTTAGATCAATTCGATCAATTTGTGGCCCAAAAAGACCGCTTATTAATCTTAGACTTTTATCGTCCTGATTGTGGCCCATGTAAAATGTTAAGCCCAGTGTTAGAAAACATTTGCATGGTCCGTCCTGACATCCAAGGTTTAAAATTAAACCTTTATCAATTTAGCGATTTAGCTTACCAATTTCGTGTTGAAGTTGTGCCAACTGTTTATTTTGTTTACAACCAAGCTGTTGTCGGTAAATTTGTTGGTTATAATAGCGAAGACAATATTCTTGATTACATTCAAGAAATTCAACAAACTTTAAAATAATTGTTTATTTTATTGTTAAAATAGAATAATGCTATAAGCATTATTTTTTTATTGCAAAGGGGTTCTTATGCACTGTCAACGTGATATTTTAAAATTATTTGGAATTTTTAATCAAAAAGAAATTGATTTCTTTGCTTGTTTTGACATGCGTCAAGAATTTCAAGGCCAAGATATTTTATTTATCATTAAGGTTCCAGAAGGGTTACCAGCCTATGTGTTTGATAAGATTAACCACTTTAATCAAGAACCTAAGGGGATTAAAATATTCATTGAAGTGGATGGCGAAAAGTGCCGTCACGAATTTCTTTATGAATATTTAAATTTATTTTTAAAGAACCAAAATAATGCTTTATTGAAATCGGTCTTAAAACGCCAAGCCTTTAAGATTAAAGACCAACAATTGTATTTAGTGTATTGAACTAATGAAGAAAAAGACGCTTGAAGTCGGTATGAAAAAACTTTGTTGGCTTACTTAAATACCAATTTTCACTTGCAATTAAAACAAGTGGTTTATGTTGAAGATGCCACCCAACAACAAAACTTGAAGCAACGCCAACAACAAAGTGAGTTTGAACAACAACAAGCCATTTCGAACTATGAAGCCACCAAACAAAACAAAACCAAAAATTTAAATCCCACCAATTCGTTTAAACAAACTTATCGGTTCCATAAAAAAATCGATGATCCAGCTGTCAAGATTGGGGAATTAAATTTACAAGATTTAGAAGCTGTAATCCAAGGTCAAATTTTTAAAAAAGATTTAACCATCTTAAAAAATGAAACCTATTTATACAAATTCTATTTAACTGATTTTAGTGGGTCTATTATTATCAAAGGCTTTTCAAAAGGTCCCGTGGCTGAATATGATCAATTAAAAGTCGGGGATTGAATTAAAACTAAAATTAAATTGAGCCAAGACCGTTTTGAACGCAACAATGTCGTTGGCTCCATTAGCGAATTTATGATGGCCAGCCCTGTTTATCAAGAATCTGATGATTCACCTAAAAAACGGGTTGAATTATGTACCCACACCAAAATGAGTGCTTATGATGGTTTAATTGATGTTGAACCCTTATTAAAATATTTAGAAAAATCAGGAATTAAATCAGTCGGAATTACTGATAAAAATAATGTTCAAATTTATCCTGATTTTTCAAGAGCCATTGCCAAACGTGATTTTAAGCCTTTATATGGGTATCAAGTTGAAGTTTTACCAGATAAAATGGATGCTGTTTTAAACCCTACCAGTGATAATATCATGAGTGCTTCCTATGTCATTTTTGACCTTGAAACCACTGGGTTATATGCTAACACCGATGAAATTATTGAGTTCGGGGGTATTAAATATGAAAATGGCCAAATTGTTGATAGTATGGACATTTTCATTAAAACCAAAAAACCAATTGAAGCTCATACCACTAACTTAACTAATATTACAAATGATATGGTTCAAAATGGATTGGAACCTCATGAAGCATTTCAACAAATTCTTGATTTTATTGGTGATACTGTATTAGTTGCTCATAACGGGATTAACTTTGACTTTAATTTCTTAAATGTCAAATTAATTGAACACGGTTTTAAACCTTTAACAAATGTAATGGTGGATACCTTAATCATTTCACGGGCAATTAATAGTGACTTTAGTATTCACTCGTTAGGCCATTTGTGTCGGAAATTCAAAATTGATTATGATGATAGTGTTGCTCACCGTGCTAATTATGACGCTGATGTTTTATTCAAACTTTATAAAGTCATGATGTCTAAAATGGCGGAATTAGGAATCTATAATTTTGATCAAATTAACCCTAACATCAAAAATAGTGCCTTGAAAGCTAAAACCTTTGGTGATGACATTTTAATTTATGTTAAAAACCAAGCCGGAATTCACGATTTATATGAATTGGTCAGCATCGCTTCAACCACGAATTTTTATAAACGTCCAACCTTAACTTGAGATTTAATTAATCAAAAACGCCAAAATTTATTAATTGCAAACGCTCCTGTTGATGGCCAAATTTTTGAAGATAGTTTACGCTATGATGAAAAAACTTGTCTTGAAAATATGCACCACTATGATTTCATCACCATTGCTCCAAGCCAATCATTTATGCATTTAATTGATGACCATCGGTTAACTTATGATGATTATAAATACGGAATTTTTAAGATTTTAAAATTAGCTCACCAAAGTCATAAATTAGTGTGTGCGTCTAGTGACCCATATTATTTATTTGAATATGAAAAAAACTACCATGATGTGTATGTTTTTACGCCAGGGTTAAACGGCAAGAAACACCGTTTCTATAAATATGACACCCACCCTGACCAACATTTCTGAACTGGTTTAGAAATGGAACATGCTTTTGATTTTATTCCTGATAAACAATTGGTTGATCAAATTATTTATGACAACCCTCAAGCAATTGTTGATAGTGTGGCTGACAACATTCAACCGTTACAAAATAAATTATTTGCTCCTGAAATTGAAGGGGTTAATGAAAAAGTAACTGAGTATGTTTATCAAACCGCTCATGAAATTTATGGGGAAAATTTACCTCAAATTGTCACTGATCGGATTGAAAAAGAATTGAATGCCATCATTGGTAACGGTTATGCTGTTGTTTATTGAATTTCGCACTTATTAGTAAAAGAAAGTTTATCTGATGGCTATGTCGTTGGGTCACGGGGATCGGTTGGTTCGTCTTTAGTGGCAACATTATTAAATATTACTGATGTTAACCCATTACCTGCCCATTATTTATGTAAAAAGTGCCACTATGTAGAATTTACTAATCAAGAAGATGGGTTTGACTTACCAGCCAAAAAATGTCCTTGTTGTAACAATGATTTATACGGGGAAGGTCACTCAATTCCATTTGAAACCTTTTTAGGTTTTAAAGGAGATAAGGTCCCAGATATTGATTTAAACTTCTCAGGGGTTTATCAACCTCAAGCCCATAACTTTATTAAAAAGATGTTTGGTCCAACCCACGCTTTCCGTGCGGGAACAATTGCGACCGTGGCCGAAAAAACCTCATTTGGGTATGTCAAAAATTATTTTGATGCTCAAAATAGTGATTTATTATTAAATGATGCTGAAATTGAACGTTATGCTGCTAGTTGTTTGAACGTGAAAAGAACCACTGGACAACACCCAGGGGGAATTGTGGTAGTTCCAAGTGATAAAAGTATTTATGACTTTACTCCTTATAACTATCCAGCTGATGATTCAAGTCAAGATTGATTTACAACCCACTTTGCGTTTGAAGCCATTCATGATAACTTGTTAAAATTTGATATTTTAGGTCACGATAATCCAACAGCTTTAAAAATGTTAAAAGACTTGACAGGGCTTGATGAAAAAGATATTCCAAACCAAGATGATCAAGTTATGGCACTGTTTAGAAGTTGTGAACCTTTAAATATTAATCCTGAAGACATCTTAGGTGAAAAAACAGGGGCGTTAAGCTTACCTGAATTTGGTACCCCTTTCGTTAGAGGGATGTTAGATGATACCCAACCCCAACACTTTGCTGACTTAGTGCGGATTTCTGGGTTAAGTCATGGGACTGATGTTTGATTAAACAACGCCCAAACCTTAATTCAAAATGGCCACACCCTTGAAAACGTCATTGGTTGTCGGGACGACATTATGGTATATTTATTAAGTCAAAATGTGCCACCTTCTAAAGCCTTTTCAATTATGGAAGATGTCCGTAAGGGAAAACAAATTAAAAAAGATGATGAAGCCTTATTACGAGAATATAAGATTCCTGAATGATGGATTGAATCAGCTAATAAAATTAAATACATGTTCCCGAAAGCCCATGCTACAGCCTATGTTATCCACGCTTGAAAGTTTGCTTATTATAAACTTTATTATCCATTAGAATATTATGCAAGTTGGTTTAGTATTCGACCAGATGCTTTTGATTTAGAAATTATGGTTTTAAGTCATAGTCAAATCAAACTTAAATTAGAAGAATTGATTAAAATGAACAATAACCCTAACTGAAAAGGGGCTTTAAGTAATAAACAAAAAGATTTAATTCCTGTGCTAGAAATTTTATTAGAAATGAAAGCTCGTCACATTGAATTCTTACAAGTAGACTTAAACCGTTCTCAATCAACTGAATTTGTCATTGATTATGAAAGAAACGCCATTATTGCTCCCTTTGTCTGTATTGATTCATTAGGAGAAGCGGTGGCTGAAAGTATCATTATTGCTCGGAATGAACGTCCTTTTACTTCCCAAGAAGATTTAAGTAAACGGACCAAATTAACTAAACAACACTTTGAAATGATGGAAAAATTAGGAATCTTAAAAGATTTACCAAAAAATGACCAAGTCTCTTTATTTGATGATTTATTTTAATAAAATTAAAAGCAAAGGATATGGTCATTCATCAACAAGCTATTGCTTGAAATAACACTAATATTGATTACATAACTAAAAAGACATTAAAGGTGTTTAAACTTTGATGTGTTTTTAGTTTTTGTTTTTCGGGGTTAGTTTTTTTGTTTGGGTTAGCGTGGGTGAGTTTATCCATTTATAGTGATGTGAATGTGAAACCAGATCAAAGCGATTATCAGCTTTATTGAGACTGGTGCAAATATTTGTTGATTATGACGTTTGGGTTTAATATTCCAAGTGTTGTTTTCAATTTAATGATGTTCATTAAAAGTCATAAGATACCTCACCAAGCAGTGAAGAAATTGTATTTTGATTTAACATTATGTGGGTTTGTGTGACAAACATTTAGTTTGTTTCTTGGGGTTGTTTATGATGTATTAATTTACCAAAAATCCCAATATATTTTGAACTATCCTGTGGTATTTGATAACCAACAATTAAAGGTTCAAAATTTAAATCATGCGACCATTAAAAACGAACTGAAAAGTTCTCTCAAATATACTTTTGTGTCCAATAATGAACTAGATTATCAAATTAAAGCCTTGGTATTTAAACCGAAACAAAAAACCATTCAAATCCAAATTTTTAGCCTTATCAATTATTTAAAACTAGATGTTAACCTACCAAATCTTTATCAAACACAGTTTTTAATTGAAACAAAGAATTTAGTCCCAATTGTCCATCATGTTTATTTAGATCCTAAACAAAGAATTGTGAAAATTCAATATTTAGCTTATCAAAATACTTGTTTTGAAAACCATGAAAATTTTATGGAACAAGTGATTGTGTTGCCTCAAATTTAAGATAATCTTAACTAAAAAACCAACCCCAGATTAATTTACACATAAAAGTTAATGAAATAAATTTTAGCTAGTGATGATGACTTGTTTTCACAACTGCATAATTTGTTTATTAGAAGTCAAAAACAACCCGATTTTAATCGCTATAAATATTTTGGCTAAAAATTTTTATGTAAAAAAAGCTACTCAATAGATATTAAAACTAAATCAAGGCTAAAAAATTCCAAAATTTAGTCCTTGATTTTTTAAAATTTATTAGATAATTTAAACGTTTATCAAAATCAGATATTTTTTAATACACGTGATAAACTCGAATTTTCAGCCGAACTACTATGACAAAACCTAAAGTAGTTTAAGTTGATCAGATGCTTCCAACTAAAACATTGGGAAGTTTCGTAGCACAACGCAGGCAGAAGGACTGTCGGCTAAAGTGTACATTTGAGTCGGATTTGTTTTCCTGACTCCCAAGTTAAATTTATTCAGATAACTTTCATTTTGATTGCCAAAATGCTTTTTTGTTATTACCTTTTTTGAATAAATTAACTTTATTTCATAAGGGAGATAAGCAATTATGTTGAAAAACGTAAAAACTATTAATTTAATTAAAATTATTTCAGGATCTATCGGGGCAGTAGCGATTGCTGCTGGGATTGGACTAGGTTATCACTATTCCAATGCCTCTAACCCTTACAATAATTTTTATAAGCGTCCTACTAATTTTGGGGATTCTTCACTACAATTAAGCTACCAAGCAGCCGTTCGTAATGGGGCTGATGTCCTAGTAGGTACTGGGTTCACTCACAACTCAATTATGAGTACAATTAATAAAAATAGTGAGTTCCAACACACTGGATTTTTAGGGGTTGACGTTAACTTTACTGGTGTTAACGGGTGAAATGTGGCCACTGTTAACTTCCGTACGGAACAAAGCGGGTTTTTAGCAGCGATTGTCTCAGCTGAATATTTAAACCAAAACCAAGACTTCTTTTTAGATAATAAAGACGATGTTCTTTCTTATTCTGCTTGAGGCGGTATGCCTGGGCAATCAGTAGACTCTTATTTATCAGGTTTCCAACAAGGGATTATTTATTTTAATGAAAAAATCCTACCATTATTAAAACAAAACAACGTGAAAACTGATGAAGGCCATAATTATCAAGAAATTTATTTAGCATTTCCAAATAAATTTTATGCAGGAGGTTTTGGTATCGGTGATGCAAACGATATTATTGATGTAATCGCCACTGGAAACTGTCTTTTAATGAATCCAAACGGAACTAAATTACCAAGCGAACGCCATGTTCGCCCTAAGATTGTGTTCCCTGTAGCTGGACCACAAACAGCCACAATGGTTAATAAGGTTTATGTTGATCATTTAAGAATGGCGGTTGTAGGTGTTGACACTCCAATGGAAACAGACCCTATGACCACTAAGAACTTTGATTTTAAGAACAATAAATACCCAAAAATCAATGGTCAAGCATGTCGCTCAATTATTCCTTTTAGTGCAGTTAAAGATATGAAAAATGCTACTGCAGGGATTTTAAATAACATTGTTAATGGAACCGTTCGTGAAAGTAGCAATGGTTATGGTGGGTTAGGTTGATACTCTGTTGGGGATATTAAAAACCAAGGGGCTGGTATTTCTGAAGATGGCTACCAAAGTTTAGTCAACGTAATGGTTAAAGCTCACTTATTAGATAAAGAACATGCTACTTATGATGGAGCAAAAGAATATTTTAGTAATACTTATGACATTAGTGATGCTAAGAACTTAACATGTGATGTTATTGAAGGTAAAAATGGTGAAAGTCATCAATACATTCCATTGAGATCTTCAGGATTATTAATTGAAAAGAAACCAAATGAAACTGATATGGAATTTGAAACCCGAAAAGTTCAATTTGAGAAGAACTGTGATGTGTTTAGTCAGTTTTTAGGTAATAAGATGACTGCTCTTAAAAACAAAGACAACAAGAGTGAATTCCAAAACTCAGTTAAGATTGTTTTATCAACTCCGACCTCAATCTTATTTGACCATTCATTCTCAGAATCAGGCTATCTTAGCCTTTGCAAATTCTATGAAGATCAAGGTTGCCCAATTCCAAGTATAAAATAAAAACAACCTCACTAGGAAATCCTGGTGAGGTTTTGCTTTGACTAGGCGATCAAGGACATTTAAAAACTCTTTTATCCTAGCGACAGGAATAAAAGAGTTATGCCCAGTATCTCAGTAATAAAAAATTTCAACCTTGGGTTGAAATCCGAACAATTTAAAAACCTTTAGGGTTTTTAACTTCATCATGGCGGTCCCAACGGGAGTCAAACCCGTATCACTCCCGTGACAGGGGAGTATAATAATCGCTATACCATGGGACCGTGCTGAAGAGCTCTCAATGCAATTATTATTTGAATTACAAAATATAGTATATCATACCGAGCATTATTTTGCAAAAATATTGGTTAAATTTAGCTAAATTATTTTTTGACTAAATCGTTAGCAAACAGAATTTGATCACAAATTAAGAACTTAGTTTGAGGATTAGTTGCTAATCAGGCTCAAGAAGGATTAGATTTTAAAAGGTTTTCATACCCGATTCCAACTAAATATTGGGATTGAACATTAGTAATCTTTGAATAGTCTTTTAAAGCATAATAATAGGCCATTTTCTTCTTGGCAAAATAAACTGGCACCAATAATAAATCAAGTTTTGGATCAGCACAATATTCCATTTTATCTTTTTCAAATTCTAAATGAACATAACTATCTTGGTGACTTGTTTGGTAACATAAATTATGAATTTGATAAAACTTAAAACTTTGGTGGTCAGGTTCATAATGATACACATAAACTTGAAGATTTTGGTCAAGGGCCCATTGCATTAATCCTAATGTGTTGATTTGATCAGGTTCATGTAAGTAAATCCCTAACGAATGAATGTTATGGCTCGTAATCAAATCCATTAAAACCTTAGTTAGTTCATGACAAGCATGAAATTGGTCTTGTATAGGATAGTGAAAAAGATAGGTTTGATTTAAGTTATCAAAACTATCTTGATAGTGTAATTTGGTTTTGGTTAATTTCTTTTTTAATCACATAACTAACTTAAAGAACGCTTAATACTTTTATGATTGAAAACAATGTTTTTAACTCCGAACCGATGGTCAAAACGAATTTCAAGGACATCTTCACGCATGCCAATCACTAAGCCTAAGCCATATAAAGTATGGACGACTTGATCACCAACTTTATAGTCATTGACTGCTCCTTGCACAAAGTATTTTTCATCCTTACGAACATCGTATTGGGTGGAATCAAAGAACTCTAAGTCAAGGTTGGAACGAACTCGCATATTCGGTTTAGTAGCATAATTTAAGTTATCATTGCCAATGTCACCTAAGAAACTGCTTGGACGGTTTTCAGCCTGTAATCTTGGTGAATAATCCGTGTTGCAACTAATAGCTAGACGTTCTTTGGCACGGGTTAAGGCCACATAAGCAATTCTGCGTTCTTCTTGTAAGGATTCAGAATTATCATTTTTCTTGCTTGGAAAAATGCCTTCAATAAACCCAACGATAAACACATAGTTAAATTCCAATCCCTTTGAAGTATGGACGGTCATTAAATTAATGGTATCTTTATTATTGTTTTTATCATCACTAGAAATAAATAAGGTAATGTCTTGTAAATATTTTCGTAAGGTTCAGTCAGGATTTCTTTCCATATAAACTGTCATAGCATTTAATAATTCTTCAATGTATTCCAGTTTGTTTTCACTATTTTGTTTATCCATGTGTTCTAAATGTTGTTGGTAACCAATCGCTTTCATAACCGTTACGACTAATTTATCTAACCGTAAATCTTTTTGTTCTTCTAATTCATGAATTAATTCAACAAAAGAAGCGACTGCCTTTTTTTGGCTTGGAGTTAAGAAAGGGTTTTCTTGATATTGTTCACAAGCAGTTCAGAAACTTAATTGGTTGTCATGAGCGTAAGATAAAATTCCTTGCACAGCCACATCTGAAATCCGTCTTGACGGAGTATTAATAATCCGACGTAAAGAAATTTCATCGTGGTTAGCAATCGCTGAAAGATAGGCTAACATGTCTTTAATTTCTGTACGTTGGTAGAATTTAAACCCCCCATAAATTGTATAGCGAAAATTATATTGAACTAACGCTTGTTCAATTGGACGGGATAAATAGTTTGAACGGTATAAAATAGCAATTTCGTTATTTTGCACCCCATTTAATTTAAGTTTTTCAATTTCTCTTGCCACTCATAAAGCTTCATTATCAGCTGAAACCCCAACATAAACTAAAGGTTTGTCACCAGTGACATTATTAGCAGCAATTAAATCTTTATGGATCCGATTAGTATTCTTAGCAATCAATTTATTAGCCGCATTTAAAATAGCTTGATTGGAACGATAATTTCGGTTTAAAATGATAACCTGACAGTTGGGATATTCAAAATTGAAGTTATTAATAATACTTTGCTTAGCTCCCCGTCAAGTATAAATAGTTTGGTCAGGGTCCCCAACCACAAATAAGTTATTGTTTTCATTGACTAATAATTTGACCAATTGATATTGAATATCATTGGTGTCTTGAAACTCATCAACTAAAACATAATCAAACCGATGTGATCAATATTGGCGGGCTTCTTCATGACTTGATAATAACTCATAAGTTAAAGTCAAAATATCATTGAAATCTAATAAGTTCAAGGTTTCACAACGTTGTAAATATTGTTCATAAATATTTCAAAAAATAGCCGCTTGTTTGTTAGAAACTAAGCCTGAATTAAGAAATCAATTAGCTTCAAGGAATTTGTCTTTAGTAATATGATAAGTTTTGATTTTATCAATTAAACTTACGGCATTTTTATAACTTAAATCCTTCACACTGAAGTGGTTGGTTTCATATAAATCTTTTAATAAAACCGTCGCTTCTTCATCATCAATAATTTTAAAGTTGGGATTACGGTCTAAAACATGTATATCTTGACGCAAGATTTTGATACAAATCCCATGGAAGGTGCCAATTCAATCTAAGTGCATATTGACTAATTTACTGACCCGTTCATTCATTTCGAGAGCCGCTTTATTAGTAAAAGTGATGGCTAAAATTCTGTCGGGATTAAATTGTTCGTGTTCAATTAAATAAGCAATCCGTTTAGTTAAAACACTGGTTTTTCCAGTGCCTGCTCCAGCGACTACTAAAATGGGTCCCATTGAAGCGGTAACGGCTTGGTATTGTTCTGGATTTAAATTATCTAAATTAAGCTTGTCGGTCATGTTTTTCTCCCTTATTTTTATTATTGAGTGGATTATCAGTTAAAATGATTTCTTCTTGTTCACAAATCATGCCAGGCATTTTTTGTTGGTTTTCATTCATTAAATAGGTGTTAGTTTTGACCACCACTTCAGTTTCTAAACTTGGTTTGTCAAGCACCATATAAGTATCACTCATACTATCCACAAACGCATAAGTGGTCCGATTAATTAGAATATTAATTAAAATGACACCAGTGATTAATCCAATAATCACGGTAATCACTCGCATAAACACCCCAATACCAAATCCGACCGTCCCAGCTAGGCTTGAATTGGTATTAAAAGTTAACATTCCCATTAAAAAACTTTGGGCTTGGTTGAAAGCACTAAAAATTCAATAAGCAATTGAGACAACAACCATTCATCCCATCATCACCATTCACAACGAACTGTTATGTAAACATAATTGACGAATCTCTAACTGTTGATCATCAGCATCAATCATTTTAATATGCACCACTTTAGTTCATAAGGTATAACCCTTAGTAAAATAAGGAATTAAGACAAAATAAACAAAGTATCAGCCAAAATTCACCAGACTAAAGCTAAATAAACGTCACCCAGCTAACGCAGCACTATTGTGAAAGACATCATAAATGTTAGTTCCAATTAAAAACAAAAACATGATTCCAATTGAAACCAATCACACACTTAAATAATCTAAAATGCCGCCACCAATCCGTTTTCAAATGGTGGCAAACTGATAGGTCACTTTCATGGGTTATTTAATCACCTTAAGAATTTTGTTATAAAGTTCAAAGACTGATTTACTATGAGCTTGTAAATAAGGGTTTTGTTGAATATTAATTCTTAATTTATTGGTAATATTACGAATGGAATTAATGGCTGAACTCAAGGTCACGGCATGGTCTTTAATACTGGTTCGTGACGATAAATCAATGTCATTTGATTGAGCTAAGGCCTTTAAAAAGACATAATAGACATTCACGATTAAGACATAGTCCCATTCGGCTTGGTATTTTTCATAGACCCCTCTTTCATTTAAGAAAGATAAGATGTCATAACTTTGGTATAAAATGTCATAAACATTATAGTTGCTGACAGGTTTGAACCGACAACTAATTAAATTCGTTGGTAAATATGAAATTAAATGAGCATCTAAAATTAAAGCCGCTACAATCCCAAATTGACGGAACATTAATTCGTTAAATGAAACATCAGTTTGTTTTAAAAAATCAACATTAATGAGGTAGTGTTTTAAGTTAGTATTTAACCCTAAAATTAATTCTTTGCTTAATCCTTTATAAGTTAAATTTTTTAATTCATAATTATTTAAAGAATGAGCATTATATAACAACATTAAATCAGGGTTCAAAGAGTTATTGGCCATGGTTTTTTGGACATAATCTAAATAGAAAGGTTCAATGGTATAGGTTGGAGAAATAAAGTGACAATAAGTCCCTTTGACATAGGGCATGGCTAAATTATAGGCATAGGCTGGCCCTAAGTCATTAGTAAGTTTGAAATAAAAAATATGTAATTGTTGATCATAACTTTTAATGACATCAACAATAGCATCATTGCTAGAACCATTAATTAAAATGATTTGGACTTCATTGTGGTTTTTTAAATAGACTAAGCTACTCAAAAAGCCTTCCATATGCACAGGCAGGTTATCACGACTAATATAAACAATAAAAGTGACAAGTGGTTGGTGTAATTGCTTCATATCTTTTAATTTCTTTCTTCATAAACGAGAATGTTTAAAACACTATTATAAGATATTATAAAGGGTTTCATGAAAAATGGTGAGCAAATAAAAAGACATTCTAGTTTCCTAGAATGTCATCAGATTAATCGAGTTCTAAATCTAAATCATCACCGAATTGAGAATTGTATAATTTTGCATAAAAACCGTCAGGAATTTGTAATAATTCGTCATGGTTTCCGATTTCAATAATTTCACCGTCTTTTAAGACCACAATCTTAGTGGCGTTGCGTACAGTGGATAAACGGTGGGCAATCATGAAGGTGGTTTTGTTTTGCATTAAACGTTCCATGGCTTCTTGAATATCTTTTTCAGTCTTGGTATCAATAGAGCTAGTTGCTTCATCTAAGATTAAGACTGAACTTGGTGATAAGATAGCCCGAGCAATGGCTAATAATTGCCGTTGACCTTGTGATAAACCTTCCCCATTGTTTTCAATGACTGTGTCATAACCATGAGGTAAAGTCATAATGAATTCGTGACAGTTAGCCAATTTGGCAGCTTGGATAATCATCTCATCACTAGCTTCAAGGTTTCCAAAGCGAATGTTTTCTTTGATTGATTCACTAAATAAATAGGTATCTTGTAACACAATTGAGATGTTCCGACGTAAGCTTTCTTTGGTAATGTCTTTAATTGATAATCCATCAAAGACAATGTCGCCATTTTCAATGTCATAGAACTTGGTAATTAAGTTAATGATGGTGGATTTTCCTGATCCCGTTGGACCAACAATCGCAATGGTTTGACCAGCTTTGACCTCTAAATTAACATCTTTTAAAACATTTTTTAAACCATCATAACTGAAAGTTAAGTGGTCTAATTGAATGTTAGCGTGAATGTCTTTAATAGCTTTGGTGTCAAACATTGCTAAACTCTTAACAGTCATGTAATAATCAGCTAACATGTCATCATAGACTTCTCTTAAATCTAATGGTTCTTTTTTAAGACCAAGGTTAGCTTTCTTTTGGATATCACTGACAGGTTTGCCCGCTTGTTTATCTTTATAAGCTTGCATGTCATTTTTATTTTTGGTTGCTAATAACAATTTATCAGTATCTTTTTGGTGAGCTTTAATTAATTGTTTAGAGTAACTAATCATTTGGTTTAAGATAATGATTAATTTATTCGCAATGTCATTAAAGTTATAAATATCACATTTTTGTTCAGTTAAGAAATAATTAAAGTCTTCAAATAAAGCAAAACAATCAGTTTTATTTTGTTTTGTTAATTCAGCTTGACACATTTCGCTAATATCACGACGTTGTTGGTAAGTATAGTGGTTGACTAAATAATGACTTAATTTATTCTTTTCAGTTTCTAGTTCCACCATACATAATTTAAATTTATTGAAATCTGCAATTTGAGCTAAAGTCACTGGATAGTTAACTACTCGTAATTGACTATTTAAATAGGTTTCAATTTGGTTAGTTAAATGATCAATAGTAGCTTGAGCTTGTTCAGGATTATTACTTAAAGTGGTTTCACTAAAGAAATCGGTGAATTTACCAAGGTTTAAATACATATCACGGTAATAAACTTGGGCGGTTTTAATGTCACTATGAATATTGTTTTGAACCATTTTTAATTGGTCTTGTAATCAAAGAATTTGTTCAATGATTAATGGAGTAATAGTGGCATCATTTCTAAAGATTTCTAAAGTTTTAGCTTTGTTATTGTAAGTTTTTTGGATACTTTTGACATTGACAATTCAGTTTTTAAGTCAACGAATATCTTCTTTTTTAACCCGTTTTGGGTGACGTTTTAATTGGCATTCAAGTTCAGTTAAATCTAATTTATATTTCATTAACTTTTCTTGTAAGATTTCTTTTTGAGCTTGAATTGGAAGGTTCGAACCAGCAATGTTAATAACAATCTTTTCTAATGGGTTCATTTCTTCTTGTTCATTAAAGACTTCAAAAGCACGGTTTGCCCCTGCTAGTGCAGCTTGGAAGATGTTTAAAACGTTGGCAATTTGCGAGAATGGTTGCACAAAGTATTTTAATAAAACTAAATAAATGGTTAAGGAAGCAAATTGACTTGCCCAAGCAGGGTTAGCATAACCTGCTCCAGCATTTTCACTCGATGATCCTAAACTTAATTCAATCGTAATTCCACCTAAACCAATATCGTTCGCAATAAAAATAATTCCTAACATGGTGGTGAATAAGGTGATGAACCCAGTCATGAAAGCCCCTCAAGGAACTAATAACCCAGAATAAAGTTGGGCTTTATAAGAAACTTCATGGACATCAGCAATGTATTTTTTGTATTTAGCCATTGCTTGGTCGCCTTGTGAATAAAGGTCAACTACATCTTGACCAGATAAATATTCTTCTAAGAACCCGTTTAAGGCACCTAAAGTAATTTGTTGTTTTTCAAAGATTGGTTGGGATTTTTTAACTAATACAATAATCACACTCATGAAGATTGGAATCAAAGCAATGGTGATTAAAGTTAAATATGGACTGATGACCAACATCATGGTTCCCATCCCGGCAGTTCAGAACATATTTCCGATAACATCGGTCATATTTTCAGCAATTGCTGCGGTAATGGTGTTAATGTCGTTGGTGAACCGACTCATTAAGTCCCCTGAGTTGTGAGTGTCAAAGTATTTAATAGGTAACTTTTGAACTTTGGCAAAGACATCGTTCCGAATCTTTTGTCCAACATTTTGACCCACATGAACTAGAATGACATATTGAGCATAAGTAAAGCCTCACATCACAAAGAATAAGGTAATTAAAATGCCCCCGATGGTGAAGACTAAACTAACTTGGTTGGCTTCAAGAGCTAAAATCGCATATTGCATTGCGAAATAGTTACCTAATCCGATTAACATAACGGTTAAGGACACCGCTAATTCTGCTCAAAGTCAGTTTTTAAAACTACGTAAATAAATTCAGATTAACCGAAGCGTGTTTTTAATGGAGAGTTTCGGTTGAGTTAAAGGACGTTTGCCTTTAATTTGTTTTCTTTTTTTATTGGTAACCAAGTTCATCTTGTACTCCTTGTTCACCTAACTGACTGACAGCAATATTGTAATATGCGTCACAGTTTCTTAATAAATTTTGATGGGTGTCATAACCCTTTACCATTCCATTTTCTAAAACAATGATCTTATCACAGTTTTTGACACTGGAAATCCGTTGGGCAATGACTAAGATGGTACGACCAACCTTATATTGTTGCAGTTCATCATTTAAAGCCTTTTCAGTAATCATGTCAAGGGCTGAAGTTGATGAGTCAAGAATTAAAATTGGACTTTTTTTAATTAAGGCTCTGGTTAAAGCAATTCTTTGTTTTTGGCCTCCAGAGAAGTTTTGACCCCGTTGTTCAACAATCGAATCAAAGCCCATTTCTCTAGTCGAGATAAATTCATAGGCTTGAGCTTGTTTAGCAGCATCAATCATTTCTTGTTCAGAAGCGTTTGGTTTACCAAATTGAATGTTAGAAGCAATGGTGCCACTAAACAATTGAACATTTTGAGGCGAGTAGGCAATGTCGTGACGTAAAGAATCTTTACTAATGGTTTTTAAATCAGTGTCCCCGATTTGAATGTTCCCACTAGAAACATCATATAACCGACAAATTAAATTGACCAAAGTGGTTTTTCCTGAACCTGTTGAACCAATAATTCCGACCATGTCGTTTTGGTTAATGGTTAAGTTAATATCTTTTAAGACTTCACCACTTTCATCACTATATTTAAATGATACGTGGTCAAAAGTAATCGAAGGACTAATTGCTAACCGACCAGTTGCTTTGTCAATGATGTTTTTACCGTTTGGATCAAATTTAATGGTTGGTTCATAAACTAAAATTTGGTTTAAACGTAATGCTGAAGCTTTTGCCCGTCCAATTTGAACAAAGACAAAGACAGTCAAGATCATTCCCATCATCATTAAACTCATGATTTGAATGATTGGTCCGACCATTAAAGCGGCATTGTTACCATAATTTGTGGCAATCATAATTACGACAACGGTTGCAATATCAATGACTCAATAAATGGTTGGAGTAATTGCAAACACTCAGAAATCTGCTCGTTTGGAGTTAAAGGTTAAATCACGAGAAACTTTAGCAAAGCGTTTTTCTTGATAACTTTGTAAGTTAAAGGATTTAATTGTTCTTTGACCCAAAATGTTTTCTTGCATGACATTGTTTACACTGTCAGTCGCTTTTTGAGTTTTTAAGAAATATGGAATTGCTGGCACAATACAAATGGTTAACCCGATTGCTAAAACTAAAGTCGCAATAATCATAACCACTGGCATATGTCAAGAGTTAGAAGCATTAAAGCCAGCGTCACTTGGAGCTCCTGACATACTACTTAATAATGGTCAAATAAAAGGAATGGCAATAATCATAATTAACCCACCGAAGTAGATGAAAAATGATCTGACAATGGTTCGAATTGAGAAAATGGAGGCCATTCTAACAATTTGTACGTCTGAACTAATCCGTGTCATTAATGAAGAGACCTTGAAATTGTCAAGGTCAGCTAAAGAATAACGTTGGATTTTGTTATATAGTTCAAACCGTAAGTTATAAGCCATATCTGATCCGACCCGAGCTGATAAGACTGACGCTCACATCCCAAGGCCTAACGAGACAATCGCAATGGCAGTCATAATCCCACCAATGATTAAACCTTGTTCGGTATAGGTTGTGCCTGGAAATCAAGTTTGTAATGGGTTTGAAACCAATAAAATTTGGTTTAAGAACAACATTAAAAAAGGTACAACCACGTCACAGATGGCCTGCAACAAGGTGAGGATTAAAGCGAGAGCAAGTCGGTTGCGAGACTTCCCTCTAATCCCTAATTTAATTAATTTTCACATAATACATCCTTATTAATCATGCTCTAATAATCACGAGCCATGCGTGACATATCACGTTTTTTAATGTCTTCACGTTTATCATGAAGTTTTTTACCTTTCCCAAGTCCAATGAGAATTTTAATATGGCCTTGAGATCAATAAGCTTTAATTGGGACAATTGTTAAACTATCCTTGATAGCTCATTGGGTTAATTTTAAGATTTGACTTTTATGCAACAATAATTTTCGTGTCGCATAAGGATTTACATTGCTTCGATTGCCTTCTTTAAAGGGAGCAATGTACATATTTAAAATGAAAGCTTCACCATCTTTAATATAGACATAAGCATCATTCATATTAGCTTGGGCGTGGGAGAGCGATTTTACTTCAGTTCCATGTAAGACAATCCCTGCTTCAAATTCATCTTCAATAAAATAATTCCGATGAGCATTTTTATTACTAACTAATAACTTCATCTGATTATTCCTTTGCTAAAGCGAAATTGATTTTGCGTTCTTGCTTCGAAGCACTAGTACAAATAACTCGCACTTTTTGACCTAAACTAAAGGTTTTATGGGTGTTACGTCCAACTAAAACAATATTAGCATCGTCGTAGGTATAGAAATCGTCATCTAAGTCTTTAATGGAGACAAGACCTTCAATGGCATAAGCTGGAATAAAAGTGCCATCTGGTAATTGGTTATCTAACAATTCTACAAACATTCCGAAACGAGTGATCATGCTGACCATTGCATCAAAACTTTGGCCAATTTTGGTGGTCATGTATTCAGCGAACTTCATACTATTTACGTCTCGTTCACAACGGACTGCTAAGGTTTCAGTTTTATTACATGCCTCACAAATATCGCCTAAAGAAGTCATTAATTCATGACGTTGTTGGTCACTATATTTTTCTGGTGTAAATAAAAACATTCAGAATAAACGGTGAACAATTAAGTCAGGATAACGACGAATCGGACTGGTGAAGTGGGTATAATGATCACTTGCTAAACCAAAATGGCCGATATTATTTGTAGAATATTCAGCTTTTTGCATGCTTCTTAACATTAATAAAGAAAGCATTTTAGCATTTGGATTACTTCGGTTGTTTTCAATAATATTGGCTAATTCGACACTAGAAATATTATTTAAATCACTTGGTAATTTGAAGCCAAACTTTCTCGCTTCCACTTCAAAGACTTTCATCTTATCACTATCTGGTTTATCATGAACCCGATAAATAAAAGGAATATTCAATTCTTTGGCTTTCATGGTCACGGCTTCATTTGCAGCAATCATAAAATCTTCAACCATTTTTTGGGCAGTACCCCGTTGTTTAACACTAATTTCGATTGGAAAACCGTCTTCATTTAATTTGATTTTAGGTTCTGGAACTTCGAAATCAACATAACCATTTCTGATTTTTTTGTTTCTTAGTATCTTATGTAAGTCATAAGCATCAGTTAAGATTTGTTTGGTAATATCACTATATTGGTCAGGGTTGGTAATAGAATTACTTGGAGCCTTTTCAATGGCTTGTTGTAATTCTTCTAGATTTGTTTCAAGGGTTGGAAGCCCCATGGCATCTAACCCTTTGAAATTTGCTTGTCCATAAAAATAGTTGACCCCATCATAAGTTAACCGATCATGGTTAATCATGTAGGCTGGATAAACATCAATGTTGAAGATGTTACCAGCGGCATCGATTTCCATATCGGCAGTGATACACATTCGAACCACATTGGCATTTAAACTCCCTGCGTCATTACATAAAGTATGTGGCAACATTGGAATGACACGGTCAGCTAAATAAATGGAAGTGCCCCGATCTAAAGCACATTCATCAATGGCTGTTTGATAGGGAACATACACAGAAACGTCAGCAATAGAAACCCCTAAGAAATAATTGCCATTAGCGAGTTTTTCAACATAAATAGCATCATCTAAGTCTTTAGAAGTTTCAGGGTCAATTGACATAATGTGACGTTTGGTTAAGTCACGACGAACTTTTTTGTCTTCTTCACTTAAAGTGACTTGGACATTATTTGCATATTCCAAAACTTCTTTTGGAAATGATGGATCGACTCCATTATCGTAAACTAAACTTTCAATGTCTTGGCCAACATCATCTTTATGACCTAAAATTTGAATGACGTGGGCTTGGACATAGGTATCGTGATATTCATCAATTTGGTATCAAATTTTTGAACCATCAACAATCCCCGTTGGATTTGATAAAAAAACATTTAAATACATACGGGCATCATCATTTTTAACCGTATAGGTATTATCTGGGTTAATAATCATGGTACCAACATATGTATTTTTGTTGTGAGTAAGAATTTTTAAGATTTTAGCATCGTAGACATCATTTTTAGGTTGCTTGTCTAAAGGTGCAAAAAGAACTTCATCACCCCTTAAACCTCCGTTAATATTATTTTTATGAACGTAGTATTTAATGTCGGTTTCAGGATCAATAACTGACCCATCACCCCGTGAGGTAACGTTTAAAGTTCCTGTTAATTCAATTCCTGGTTTCACTGGTGCATTTTCATAACCAATGACTAATTTACCATTTGCTAATTTTCGCAATTCATCTGTTTTTACTAACTCGTCGATAGTATCATAAATTTTAAACTTATTGATACCTCGATTTTTTTCCATAATTTTAGCAGCGACAATGGCGGCTGGAATTGGGCGAGCATCTTGTTTTACCACTGCTAAGATTAAACTAGCAAGTTTTTTATCCATGCAGACTCATTCGGATTAATTGAGTAACTGGACCTGGTGGAACATCACCTGCTCCAGTATCACTACCTGGAGCTGGTGCAGTCGCCCCAGTGGTGGTAAAATAAACGACGATAGCAATGATAACTAAAACAACAGTCATCATGAACAAAAAGATTTGAAGCCCTTTAATTCAGCCTCGATCCTTTGTTTTTTTGAAAATTTCAAGGTCTTGGCCACCAATGCTAGCCAATCCTCCTGATGAACCAGAACGTGATAATAATAATGCAACTATTAAGCTAAGTATTGCTAAAATACTACAAACAATAACCACTGCAAGCATATCAAATTCCTTTCATATATAATATATTAATTATATAGAAAGTTGGGATTTTATATGAAAATAATCCTTCCAATTGATAAACAAAATTGTTTAGCTTCTAAATATGGTGGTTATTGTGACCCTTGCGACCTCATTAATGGTGATCCGTTAACCTCTTTTCCAATTGAATGGGGTGAATTTGCACCACAATCACACTATGTGCATTTAATTTTAGTTGATTATGATAGTAACCCTGTGTGCAACTTTACTTGATTGCACTGGGGGGTTTGTAATTTAGCTGTGGCAAAATATCCAACAGGGATTCCGGAAAACTTTAGTTTGGCTCAAAAAGATTCTTTAAATCAAGCCATTAATTCAGGTTACCAACCGTTCAACAAATCTCAAAAGACACCTCTTGAAGATTACATTGGTTATTATGGACCTTTCCCACCTGACAAACCACATACATACACTTTATATGTCATAACCACTAGTGCTCCATTAGACATTCAAAACGGGTGATATTTGAATGAATTGGTCTTTAATTTGGATAAAAACCAAATTATTGAATCCAAACGGATTGATTTTGTATATAAGGATAATAGATATGCCATTTATTAAACAACCAAATCAAAACTTTAAACTTGAAAATAACCAAATTGTCTTAGACAAAGCTTATTTTCAAGCCAACCAAGCTAAATTTAAAAAGATTACAGGGTCTCGGTTTGCCTCCATTTTAAATTTAAATAAATATAGTTCCCCTGTCAAAACCTGAGCAATGATGGTTGGAATTTATAGTGAACCAATGGATGAAACCGTGGCGTTAGTGGGGAACACGATTGAACCAATGATTCGGGACTATGTTTCTCAAACGATGCATTTAAATTTCATCAGCTATGATCCTTCTAAAATCAAATGAGATATGTTTAAAGAAAACAAAATTTTCGGGGGGATTCCTGATGGAGAACCTGTACATGAAAATGGAACCCTCGCTTATGATGTGGGAGCTCCAATGTTAGAAATTAAAACTACCTCCATTGACAGTTTTGTCTCTCAAAATATTGACAATAAATTAACTTTAATCAAAGATGAAAACAATTTACCAAAAATTAAAGTTAAAAATGGAAAACGGGACACTTGATTTGACAGCAATCAAAATGTTTTAATTCCAACCGAATATAAATTTCAATTGGGACTTTATTGTTATTTAAGACAAATTACCAAAGGGATTTTTGCGGTTGCTTTTCTAAAACCTGAAGACTACGCTCACCCAGCGAAAACCAACATCTATGAACGGGAAATTAAAATTGTGGATTTCCAAGTGGACTTAGACCAATTTCAAACTTATATTGATCAAGCCACACAATGATATAACGACTTTATTGAAACTGGCATCTCTCCAGTTTTAAGTCAGCAAGATTTAATGTGATATGAACAGGAGTTAAAACTTTATAATGAAAAGAATCATTTATCTTAAATATGGGGAACTTACCTTAAAAGGTAAGAATAGAAAAGATTTTATCCAACGATTAGGAAACAACTTACAGCCTTTATTTCATGCGTATTCAGGAAAAATCTTTTTGCACCATGACTATGCCACAATTGAAAATATTCACGATGACCACTTTGATGTTATCGTTGACATTTTAACTAAAACCCCAGGCATTCACAGCATTTCTATTGCTTATGAAGTAGCTAAAGATTTAGATGCCATTGCTGAATTTATTGCCAACAGTATTAACGAATTACATTTAGATAAATGAAAAATTGAAGTTTCTAGAACTGATAAAAGTTTTGGCGAATCTTCATCACAATTAAAGAAAGCCATTGGATTAAAAGTTGTTCCATTAACTTCTTATAAACCTTTATTAACCAACCCTGACCACTTAATTCATGTGGATATTAAACCTCAATGTGCTTTGGTTTATCAACAAACAATCCGTGGTCTTGATGGGTTACCAATTGGATCATCAGGAAAAGTTTTAATGTTAATTTCTGGGGGCATTGATAGTCCAGTTGCGTCCCATTTATTATTAAAAAGAGGCTTAAAAGTAGACTTTATTACTTTTATGACCCCACCCCATACCAGTCATGAAGCCTTAGTCAAAGTGAAGTTATTAGTCAATCAAATTTCACAAGACAGTTTGTTATATACACCAAAATTGTATGTGGTCAATTATGCTGATTGTCAAACAGAAGTCGCTCACACTTCTAAAGAAAGTTATCGGATTTGTTTAATGCGTCGGAGCTTTTTTAGAATTGCTAAGACTTTAGCCCAAAAAGGCGAATACCAAGCGATTGCTACGGGCGAATCCTTAGGTCAAGTAGCTTCTCAAACGATTGAATCAATGACAGCCATTAACAGTGTTTTAGATGATTTTTTAATTTTAAGACCGTTAGTTTGTTTAGATAAATTTCAAATCATTGAGATTGCTAAACAAATTGGGACCTATCCAATTAGCATTATGCCTTATCCAGATTCTTGTAGTTTATTTGCTCCTAAAAATCCAATTACCAGACCTACTATTGAAACTGCTTTAAACCTTGAAAGTGAATTGTTAGTGTTACCTGACTTAGAACAGGTGGCTCTTGAAAAACACACCGTCAAATTAACAGGCAAATTAGATGTTAAATAAAGCATTTGTTGATTATTTTTTAAAAGCAGTCTCAGAACACCAACAAATTAATATCTTTTGTCACATTAATCCCGATTATGATACCTTAGGTTCTGGTTATGGTTTAAAAGACTTTTTAGTCACTAATTATCCAGACAAACACATTCAAATTGTCAATACAGCGTCTATTACCAACATTCAAGATAGTCGCTTATTTCACTTTGATTTAGCATTAACCAATCCTAATGACTTTGCTGGAAGTTTAGGGATTGTTGTTGATGTTGCTCAAAAAGACCGTATTATGGGTGGAGAATATTTAGATTTGGTAGACCAAGTCATTATTATTGACCACCACCTTTTAGATCCTAGTTTGCATAAAAATAACTGAATTGAAAGCGAATATCCTGCTTGTTGTCAACAAATTGCTGAATTGATTCGTTATTTATATGAAGAAAGAGGAATGAAAATCACCCCTACTGCTTTAACTTATTTATATGCTGGGCTTTTAACTGATACCAACCGCTTTTTATATGATTGTGTGATGCCATCCACTTATGATATTGCTGGCTGATTAGCTTTAAATGGAGCTGGTAAAAAATTAGTTCATGATGAACTTTATTTAAGAAATTTAGCTGATGCCAAACGCCGTGCCAAATTCTTAAATATGGTAAAAATTAGTGATTACGGGGTTGGCAGTTTGTTTATTGCTAAACGTTATAACAAACTTTACCAAATGAGTGGTTTCCATGATGCGGTATCAATTATGGAAGGTTTTCATGAAATCAAGATTTGAATTTCATGCTATTATAATGAAGACTTTAAAACTTGAAACTGTTCGTTAAGATCAAGAGATTATCCTGTGGTGCAAGTGGCTCAAAAATATGGTGGTGGTGGCCACCGTTTAGCAGCAGGTTGTCGGATTCAACACCCAAGTGACTTTGAAAAAATTATTGAAGATTTAAACCAATTGGTAATTAAATATGGCCCAACCAATCATTAATTTAAATACTAAAAGTCACTATTCATTATTACAATCCTGTTTATCCATTGATCAAATTATTAGCTATAGTTTAGCTAACCAGTTTGAGCATGTTTGTTTAATTGATAACAACAATATGTATGGAGCCCTTGAGTTTTATCACAAAGCCATCAATAACCATTTAAAACCCGTCTTAGGGTTACAAATTAGTTTGCATAACCAAATTTATGTGTTAGTCGCTTTGGATTATCAAGGCTATTTACAATTAGTTAAAATCAGTTCTGATGTGAATACAAACCAAGCTTTCACTGCCAACCAAATGCAACTTGACCACTGTGCAGCGATTGGAATAGATTTTATTCCTGAATGTCAAGCTAAGTACCTTTTTACTTCATTGCCAAATTATCCTAATACCATTGCCATTAAAGATGCTTATTATGCAAACGATTTAAATAGTTATATTTCTTATCAAGTGATGCGAGCAATTGATACTAACTTAGATTTTGATTTAAACCAAATTGAAGCTAGTTTTGCTTTAAACCATAGTTTAGCTACCAATGATGATGCCCAATTTATGGCTAAATATCAAAATACCCAAGGGTTTGCAAATTTAGAGAAATTATTAAGTCAGGTAGCTTGAGAAATGCCCACCAATCTAAACCATATGGTCCATTATCAATTACCAGCTGATATTAATCATGGTGAATATTTAAAACAAACCTGTGTTAATTTCTTAACCACTTATTTTGAAACAAACCATATTTTTAATCAACAAATTTATTGAGACCGCTTAAATTATGAATTACAAGTCATTAGTGAAAAAGGTTTCATTGATTATTTCTTAGTGGTGGCTGATTTTATTGCCTATGCTCGGTTCAAAAAGATTTTAATTGGACCTGGACGGGGCTCAGCAGCGGGTTCGTTAGTCGCTTTTTGTTTAAAAATTACGAAGGTCGACCCAATTAAATATAATTTGATTTTTGAACGGTTCTTAAACCCAGCCCGAACCAATATGCCAGATATTGATACAGACGTTATGGATAAAGCACGGGATGTCGTGGTTGATTATTTATTTAAAAAGTATGGTAATCAAAACGTTGGGTTAATTACCACCTTCCAAACTTTTAAAGCAAAAATGGCTATTCGGGACGTTGGAAAATTATTCAAAATTGATGCCAAAACAATTGATGTAGTGGCTAAAAGTTTCGATTTAACCGCTGATGATAGTATTTTGGAATTTGTCAAAAACAGTCCTAAACTCAAAGGTTTTTATGATAGTTATCCACGCTGATTTGAAGTCGCTAACTCCCTTTTAAATGCTCCACGGCAAGTTTCTACTCATGCCGCAGGGATTGTTTTAAGTGA
This sequence comes from Ureaplasma sp., assembly GCA_020024695.1. Classification (GTDB taxonomy): domain Bacteria; phylum Bacillota_I; class Bacilli_A; order Mycoplasmatales; family Mycoplasmoidaceae; genus Ureaplasma. The sequence goes on from JAHHTK010000006.1 coordinate 44,930, forward strand.
CCAACGCTTAGATTCAGTTTGCCCAATCACGCAAGGGATGAATAACCATATTGCTAGTCAATATGCCTGAAATTATCTTGAAGAAATTGGTTTAATTAAAATGGATATTTTAGGGTTAAAGAATTTATCTATTATTGATAGTGTGTTAAAAATTATTAACTTATCCCAAAATGTTAATTTAGATTTAGACCAAATTCCATTAGATGATGTTCCAACATATCAATTATTATCCCAAGCTAAAACTAACGGGGTCTTTCAATTAGAAAGTCCTGGAATGAAGAAATTGATTTATCAAGTAAAACCCAAAAATATTGAAGACATTGCGATGATCAATGCCTTATTTAGACCAGGCCCTTTAAGCCACATTGGTGAGTTTGTAGACATTCGGAATCAAAAACGGAACCCAAGTTATTTAAACCCCGCCTTAGAACAAGTTTTAAAAACCACTTATGGCATCATTTTATACCAAGAACAAGTGATTGAAATTGTGCAATTAGTCGCTCGGTTTGATGCAGCAAAAGCAGATATTTTTAGAAAAGCGATTTCTAAAAAAGATGAATCTAAAATGACAAATTTAAAGACTGAATTTATTAATGGAACAGTTCATAATGGTTATAGTCTAGAAGCAGCTAATACCATTTATAACTATATTTTTGATTTTGCTAACTATGGATTCAACCATAGCCACGCAATTGCTTATTCAATTATTTCATATTGAATGGCGTACTTAAAAACCCATTATCCTGTGCCTTTCTTTGTTTCATTATTAACTGATGGTGATAATTCAAAAGAAAAGATATTAAGTTATGTCAATGAAGCTAAAGAAATGGGAATTCAATTCTTAGTTCCTGATATTAATTTATCAAATAATTATTTTGCTATTATTGATAATAAGATCATCTTTTCTTTTAATGCCATTGCGGGAATTGGTAAAGAAACATCTAATAAAATTATTGAAATTCGGAACCAACAACCTGACCATCAATTTAATGATTCATATTTAGCAATTGCAACTTTAACTAATAATGGAATTAATAAAAAAGTGCTAACCACTTTAATTCAGATTGGGGCTTTTGATAGTTTAGGAGTTAACCGTCACACTTTATTATTTAATTTAGATGAAATCTTAAATAAGGCTGTGTTTGTCCGCCAAGGAACTCAAAAATCAATTTTTGATTTCCAAATTATTGACCAACCTGATTATTCAAACCAACAAAAAGCTGATTTAGAAGCTGAATTGATTGGTATTAGTCTGACTGACATTAACAATGATAATTTATATGCTAAATACCAACCAACCTATCAATTAAGTCCAATTGATAAGGTTGGATCAACTCCAGTGAATGTACTAGCGACTTTAAACAATGTCACCGTGAAGTTATCGCAAAAAACAAAACGGAACTTTGTTAATGCTTCATGAACTATTAATAATAAATTTGTGACTACCATTGTGTTCTCAGGAACTATGATTGATGAAGTCACCCAACTAGTTGAAAAGCAAAACTATATCATTAGTTTATCTAAAAACCCTAAAAATCAAATGTATGATTTAAAAAAGATTGTTGCAAAGGTGGAATAACAATGACCAAAGAATGACATCCAAAAGCCGTCGTGATTGACGGACATAGTTTAGTTTTTAGAGCATATTATGCCACTAAAAAACAAGCTGAATATTCATTATCAAAGGGATTGCAACCTGTCAATGCCTTAAAATTAATGGTGGATTTTTGTTTTAAGATTTTAGACCGAAGCTATTATGAATATGGTTTAGTGGCCTTTGATGCTGGTCATGAAACGTTTAGAACCGAAATCTTTGATGGTTATAAAGCAGGGCGAGCTCCAATGCCAGAGGCGTTAAGAACCCAATTACCACTGGTTCAAACTGCCTTAAAAGAAATGGGCTTTCATGTGATTAGTCAAGCAGGGATTGAAGCTGATGACTTTATTGGTTCTTTTGTTAGTTTAATGAGTGAGCACCAAATTGAAACAGATGTTTTTAGTAGTGATAAAGACATGTTGCAATTAGTAAATGAATACACCCATGTTAATTTATTAAAAACAGGTTTATCAGAATTATTAATTAATACTAATGAAAATTTTCAAGCCTTAAACAGTGGGTTAAGTCCTTGTCAAATTCCTGACTATAAAGGCATTGTTGGAGACAGTTCTGATCGACTAAAAGGGGTCAATGGGATTGGCGATAAAACGGGGATTCGTTTAATTCTAGACTATCAAAGTTTAGAAGGAATTTATGACCATTTAGACGAATTAAGTCCAGTGAACCAAAAGAAGTTTTTAGCTGATAAAGAAAATGCTTTTATGTGTAAAAGTCTTGCCACCATTAAAAAAGATTGCTTTGTTACTTACCAAATTGATCAATTTAAATTTAACACTTTAAACCAACAAGCCTTAGTAGCCTTATTTGATCAATACCAATTACATGGTATTGAAAAATGAATTCAAAA
>JAHHTK010000007.1 GCA_020024695.1 Ureaplasma sp.
TTTGAGAATCATAATAATAAATGGTTCCAAATTGTCGTGTATCAACATAACATAAAAACTTTCCATTACTTAATTTAAAAATTAAATGGATATGTTTGTTATCAAAATTAAAACTAGCATCCACCACATATCAACGGCCTTCCATTCTTAAATGGGAGACAAAGTGTTTATCATGACTAAAATTAAAAATAATATTTTTACCATAACGTTCAATATTAAGAATTTGTTCATGAACTAATTGTTGCACAAAAACTGGTGCACTAATATTTTTTAAGAATTTAGGACGAATGACTTGAATAGCTTCAATTTCAAGATTCACAATATTTTTGTTTAAATAGGTCACGACCGTGGCCACTTCTGGTAATTCTGGCATGTGATCACCCCTTTACTACTAACTTAATTTTATGTGAAATTCCTTCTGTTTTAAGCTAAAATCCAGAAAACTTAAAATGTCAATGATGCCTGGGAGTCGAATCTCTAATAAAAACCCAATCTTTTTTAATAATGGATAATCAATAGATTTAATTTGTTGTTGTTTTAAATTGTGGAGGGTTTGGTAAGGAATAGCAAAGATTTCATTCGTATTTAAAAAACTTAAAATAAGAAAGGCAATTCCATGATAATGATCAATATTGTGTAAGAATTCTCACTGGTGAGGTTTAATATTGGATAATAAAAACCGTTCTTTTAATGTTTGTTTGGCTTCAAAACAAATAAAGATTCCTTGATAAATACCATAGTAATCAACGTCGTTTTTATAGTTAAGTTTTCCAACAATATCTTTGTTCACAATTTTAGTGGGAGCGACAAATAAATTCTGCTTGCGAATCCAACAAATTTGATGGTCTCAATAGAATTTTAAAGTTTGATTAATGAATGTTTCTAGAAACATTCCTTTATTACTATTAATGTTTAAAAATCTCATACTACTATATAGCAAAAATTCTCAATTTTCCTGCAAAATCAGCGAATTTTTTCGCATGTTTCAGTTATAATAATACATGTGCCGATATAGTTCAATGGCAAAACGGGACAATGGTAATGTCCAGCTCTCAGTTCAATTCTGGGTATCGGCACCATCTTATCATTAACATAGACATTTGTCTATGTTTTTATTTTGTCTTCAAAAGTAGTTTTGACTATTGAATAGATAGATTTTTTAAATTAAAACTCATAAATCAATCAAAACTTACTTTTCTTTAAAACCTCTTGGGTTTTCATAAACTTCAAATCTACGACCATGTTTTTGTTAAGTCACTTTTATCTTGCCTACATGGTTGTTTTTTTAATACAAAAAAGGCAAACAAAAACCAGAACCATTTCTGATTCTGGTGAAATAATAAAGTGGTGCACATGGAGGGACTCAAACCCTCACTCGATGAAGAACTAGATCCTTAGTCTAGCGCGTCTATCAATTCCGCCACACGTGCAAAATCTATTAAAAAACGGTTGCAGAACAACCGGTAGGTACTCAAACTGGTGCACATAAGAGGATTTGAACCTCCACACTTCACAGTGACAGATCCTAAGTCTGCCGCGTCTACCAATTCCGCCATATGTGCGTGGTGCACCGTGAGGGGCTCGAACCCGCGACCCGATGATTAAGAGTCATCTGCTCTACCAACTGAGCTAACGGTGCGACTAAAATGGAGCCGGTTACAGGGCTCGAACCTGCAACCTACTGATTACGATTCAGTTGCTCTACCAATTGAGCTAAACCGGCTCCACATAACAAGTTATGTAAAATGTTAGAATGGTGCCGACAATAGGAATCGAACCTACCACCTACTGATTACAAGTCAGTTGCTCTACCGAATGAGCTATGTCGGCATGGTGCGGTGTAAGGGACTCGAACCCCTGACCTCCTGCTTGTAAGGCAGAAGCTCTACCAACTGAGCTAACACCGCATCAATGCTAGTGAATCACTAGCTTAAAAATAAAATGGTGACGTGTACGGGACTCAAACCCGTGAATGCATGCGTGAAAGGCATGTGTGTTAATCGCTTCACCAACACGCCATGGCGGCTACTACAAGGATCGAACTTGTGACCAACCGGTTAACAGCCGGTTGCTCTACCGCTGAGCTAAGTAGCCATTTGTTAATACGTATCAATTATATACCATAGATAAGAATTTTGATAAAAATTTCTTAAATTTTTAGAGGTATTGAACTGATTGTTGTTTTAACAAAGATAAGTATATATTATTTTTATAAAAAAAGCAATAAAAAGGTTGTATTTTTTGAAATTAAATAAAAAAATTGGAATTTCTTCCAATTTCGTTGTTTATTTAACAATTTTAGTTTCTAAAATTTCCAATTAACATTAAAACTCAATATAAAAGGTAAGAGAAGTCAGTCATTAATTGGATTCCATAATAAGCTTCAACTTTGTGGGCTTGGTTTGGTTCTAAAGCCATACTAAAGAATGGACTTTTACTAATCATAAAGAAATCTAACGCCACATACCCCATCGCAAAAATAGTAAATAATGGGGTGGTGATCATTCATCATAAATTACCAGCTTCAACAAAGCCACTTGGATTTGGGGCCATGTAACCAAACCCCACGATTAATCAAAAGATTAAGTTTACAAAAATTAAAACTAGCATGCCAATGCCAATAATTTTTGCTAAACTAAACCCAACCTTATAACTCATCACAGACCCGATGATTCCCATTAAGGCAAACACAATTCCAGTTAACCCTAAAGCAAACGCCATTTCATAACCGTTATACATTCCCATGATGATTCCAAATGAACAACCTCAGAACATGATTTCAGCTAAATAGGTAATAATAATTCTGGTTCAAGAGGCATTTTGAATATTAAATGATCAAGTCATCATTAAAACCATACCGATAATCATTCCGACAATCGCTAAGGCTCAAAAGATGCCATAAAACATTTCATAGTTTTGGTTAAAGATTTGGGTTGGGTCATTATTAACTTGGCCTCAGCCAAAAGCAAAATAACTAATTAAAAAAGCGACTAAAGCGACTAAAATAAAACCTCCGCCACCTCATAATAATGATTTACCAAGGGTGGCTGATTGGGTTTGATTGTAAGATGTAGTTGCTGGTTGCGTGTAACGTGCACTTACTTTCATTGATTAATTCCTTATTTAATTCTTCTAAAACTTGCTTATTCACTAATAAGTAATAAAAATTATAGGATTTTTTAACTATTTTTAACTATTTCGTAAATTTAAAGTTAAAATAATAGCACTCACACTCATAGAGTGCTAATACTTATTTTGAATGTAAGGGGGAAGGATTGCTATGCAAATCAAACAAACAGGTGGTCAAGGTTTTGATGCCTTAAAAGAATTTGGTCGCAATATGAACCAAGAAGTTTTAGACGGACATTTAGATCCTGTCATTGGACGGGATGATGAAATCCGTCGGGTTATTGAAATCTTATCACGAAAAACTAAAAACAATCCCGTCTTAATTGGAGAACCAGGCGTGGGAAAAACCGCCATTGTTGAAGGGCTTGCCCAACGGATTGTACATAAAGATGTCCCTGAAAATTTGATGGACAAAACAATTTGAGAATTATCCTTAACAAGTTTAATTTCAGGTGCTAGTTACCAAGGCCAATTTGAAGAACGTTTAAATAATGTTATTAAACAAGTCAAAGAATCAGATGGTAACATTATTTTATTTATTGACGAAATTCACCAATTAGTTGGTACTGGCCGTAGTGGTGGCGGTAGCATGGACGCTGCTAACATTTTAAAACCTATGATGGCTCGGGGCGAAATTAAAGTCATTGGGGCAACTACTTTAAATGAATACCGTGAAAATATTGAAAAAGATGCTGCTCTTGAAAGACGAATGACAAAAGTTTTAGTTGATGAACCAAGTAAACAAGAAGCGTTAACCATTATGCGTGGTTTAAAAGACCGTTGAGAAGTTTATCACGGGGTTAAAATTCATGACTCAGCTTTAGTAGCGGCTGTGGATTTATCCCAACGTTATATTACTGACCGTTATTTACCAGATAAAGCAATTGACTTAGTTGATGAAGCTTGTGCTCGAGTTCAAACTGAAATGCAAAGTGTTCCTGTTGAATTAGATAGTGCTCGTCGAGAATTATTACACTTAAATACTGAACGTGCTGCTCTTGAAAAAGAAACAGATGTTAAGAGTAAAGAACGTTTAGCCGAAGTAAAGAAATTGATTGACGAATTAACCATTAAAAACACTGAATTAACTAAAAAGTGAAACGCTGAAAAAGCTTTAAGTGATGAAATCTTTAAATTAAGAGGTGACATTGAAAAAACTAAAGTGAAAGCTCAAGATTTCCAAATGGAATCCAACTTCGCTGAAGCTTCAAAATTACTTTATGTCGTCATTCCTCAAATGGAAAAGGACCTTGAAAAGAAAGAAGCTGACTTTAGAAGTAATCCAAACAACCTTTTAATTGATGCTGTTACTGATGTTCAAATTGGCGAAGTCATTTCTCGTGCAACAGGGATTCCATTAAACAAATTAGTAGAATCTGAAAAAGAAAAACTTTTACACTTAAGTGATCAATTAAGACAACGAGTTAAAGGTCAAGATAATGCCTTAGAATTGGTCAGCAACGCTGTTTTAAGAAGTCGTGCTGGAATTAATGATCCAAACCGTCCAATTGGTTCTTTCTTATTTTTAGGACCAACTGGGGTTGGGAAAACTGAAGTCGCTAAATCCTTAGCAATTGATTTATTTGACAGTGAAAAAGCCATTATTCGGTTTGACATGAGTGAATACATGGAAAAGCATACGGTTTCTAAATTAATCGGTGCTCCTCCAGGTTATGTTGGTTTTGATCAAGCAGGAGCCTTAACTGAAGCTATTCGTCGTAAACCATACTCTGTTGTTTTATTTGACGAAGTTGAAAAAGCTCACCCTGATGTTTTAAATATTCTTTTACAAACCTTAGATGAAGGTTCTTTAAGAGATAGTCAAGGTCGTTGAATTAACTTTAAAAACACCATCATTATTATGACAAGTAACATCGGGGCAACTGCAATTCTTGATGGTAATAAAGAACAAGCAATGGAAGAATTAAAAGCACGGGTGACACCAGAACTTTTAAACCGAATTGATGAAATTGTTATCTTTAATCCATTAAGTGACGACACCATCGGCGAAATTGCTAAACGTATGCTTGGAGAATTAAGTGCTCGTTTAAGCGATGAAAGTTTCTATGTTAACTTTGATGATACAGTGGTTGCAACTGCTAAAGCTCGAGGTTATGATCCAATTTATGGAGCCCGTCCATTAAAACGTTGAATCCAAAAAGCCCTTGAAAACCAATTAGCAACTGCTATTTTAGATGGTCAATTAGAAAAGAACATTCTTTATAGCATTGGTTATAATGTCAAAACTGATAAGTTGGTTTATACTAAATTAGGGGCTAAATAATTTAGTCTTTAGTTTCATGACAGACAGTTAGGTTTTTCTAACTGTCTTTTTCTTTGCATTTACACTTTTTCTGAGTATCTTAAAGCAAGAAAAATGATTTTTTAGATATAATTAATACATTGTCTCGGAAAGGGGGTGAGTACAGTGGCAGACAAATATACACCTCGTGCTCGTGCACAAGACGGTAAACCATATATCAATTCAAACGTTTACAACGAAGTTATCGTTGGTAGTGATAAAAACGTTGAAGCAGCAATCCGTAAATTTAAACAAATTCACAACGTTGTAAGTAAAAAAGTAAGACAAAACAGCTACTACTTACGTCCAGGTTTAAGAGCTATGGAAAAATCAAAAGCTGCAACACAATTAAAGAAAAAATACCGTTAATTGATTAATCTTGTCTTCTTGGACAAGATTTTTATTTGCAAACAAAAAAAGCAGGCTAGGTTCTAGGCTGCTTTTGTTTTGTCATGTTTTTAAATTTGTGAATTATTTTGCAATTAGTTGAACAACGATTTCTTCTTTTTCTTTACCAGCATCACCTGGTTTTGAGTTATCTACAACTGGACCAGTGTCACCTTTGTCCATGTTTGTTTCAATATCACTAATATGACTAAAGGTTAAAGTAAGAGTTGTTGAGATAAATGAGTTTTGTCCAACAAAGTTTGATGAATTACTTGGACTTTCTAACACATAAATTTTATTTTGATTAATTTTGTTGTTTTCAGTAATATTTCAACCAAAATCTCGTTGAGGACTTTCTACTACAGTGCCATCTTCTTGTGTTGTAGAACCAGTTACAATTGCATTATTTTGAGCTTCAATAGTATCTAATTTTGTTGGATGATCTGGTTCAGGTTTATCTTTATTTTCAGTAATAGTTGGTTTAGGTAAATAAAATGCTAATGATAATGTACTGTCAGCGTTTTTAACTAAAACTGGTGTAACATTAAAATTTAAACATTTGCAAGTACAAACATTTACAGTAGTTTCATTAGGATCAGATTCTTTTAAAGTTTTAGAATCTGTTCTTGTAAAACTAACGGTGCCACTTTGAGTTCCTTTTTCTACATCTGTGAAAGAAACGACTGTTTTGCTTGATCTACCATTTACACTGCCACCATTGCTTTCTGAAGATAATTTTTCAGCAAATTTATTTAAATCAGTTTGAAATTGTTCAAAAGTATAGTTATCTTTGACAAATTTATTAACAAGAGCGATTGCTCCAGCAAAAGTAGTAGTTTTATCTGCTTGAGCTTGAGCTTCTTCTTTAGTTAATTTTGGCTCATCTTTTGATGGATTTTCTGGTTTTGGAATTACTGTGTCGTCTTTGTCATCAGTTCCTGAACCTGATTGAGAACTTGATTGTCCTTCTTCTTTATCACTTGTACCTGATGATTGTGAACCTGATTGTCCTTGTTCGCTTGGAGTTTCTGTTGTACTACCAGTTCCGCTATTAGGTTTATCGTTTGCTTCTGGTTTTGTAGTGTCTTCAGGTTTACATGAAGTTAAGACAACAGCTGTAGAAGCAACTGCTGCCATTGAGAGACCACTAGTTAATAAAATGGCCCCGAATTTCTTTAATTTCATAAAATCTTTCTCCTTCTTAGAGGTTCTTAATATTATATGGATTTCTGATAAAGTTGCAAAATTTTAAGAGATTGAAAAAAAATTCCAAGCCTAAAACTTGAGAATTTTTCTTTTTTATTAATTATTTTAAAGGTTTAAAATTCTTAGCTGCTGGGGTTTTATTTAACCCTGGCATTCGGATAACTGAGTTCGTTACTGGAATGATAATTCCAGCAGCATGGTTAATTTCAAAGTGATCAATATGTAAGTCGTGATCTTGATAAACATCTAATGCTTTCGCATCATCAGTTAAACTATATGGGTTCTTTGCATAACAAATATAGTAGTTTTCAAAATCTTTTAATTCTGGTAATTGAGCTTGTGCAGTTTCACTTAAAATAACATCTTTAGCATGATAAACTTTTTTAGCCACGGTGTGCAATTTCATCATTAAACTATCTTTATCATTGTATAAAGTTTTAAAGTTATCTTGGTTGGATTTAGAATTAATAGTTTCAATTAAGATATCAATTAATGGTTTAGCATTATTAGGACCTCAAGTATAACTGTCACAAATACCATAAGTGATGTTCGCTTCTTTTAATAAAGATTCTAATAATTCTAATTCAGTTTTATCATCAGTTTCATATTTATTGATGACTGCCATATATGGGGTGTGGTATTGTTTAATATGATCAATATGAGCTAAGATGTTGTTAAAGCCAGAACGGATTTGTTCACTTCTGTTTTCATTTGGGGTTCCGTGTTCATAAGTAGCCCGAATAGAAACAACTAAACAAATAGCACTTGGTTGTAACTCAGCCGCATCCATTTTAATGTTACAGAACTTTTCTAATCCTAAATCAGACCCGAAACCACATTCTGTTACAACATAATCAGCCATTTGCATTGCTGTTTTGGTAGCAATAATACTGTTACATCCGTGAGCAATGTTGGCAAATGGTCCCCCGTGAACTAAACATGGTGAACCAAAGACACTAGATACTAAGTTTGGATATAAAGCATCATTTAAAATGGTCATTAAAGCGTCAATAATTTCTAAATCCTTGATAGTAATCGCATGGTTGTCCCGACTATAAGCAACGATTGTTTTTTCAAGTTTTTCACGCATTTCTTCCCGATTATTGACTAAACAGAACAAAGCCATCATATCACTTGCAGCCGTAATATTAAAACTGGTGTGAATTGATTCGCCTGCTTTATTCACCTTTTCTAAAATGACATTTCGTAAACCCCTGTCATTTAAGTCTTCACAACGTTTTCAAATAATTCTATTGGGGTCAATATTTAAACTTGATTCTTGTCAAATTTCATTTTCAATGACGGCACTAATTAAATTATTGGCACTCGCAATCGCACTAAAATCACCTGTAAATTGTAAATTAATTTTGTCAAATGGTTCTAGTTTAGCTAATCCACCCCCAGAACCCGTTCCCTTCATGCCAAAAACTGGGCCCATACTTGGTTCTCTTAAGGCACCAACCGCATTATAACCATTGGCATTTAAACCATCTAATAATCCGATTGAAATGGTGGTTTTCCCTGCCCCTGCTAATGGGGGGTTCATAGCTGTTACAACAACTAATTTAGAAGGATGATCAATAGGATTGACCTTTTTAATTTTGGCAATTTCGTTAGTATATAAATCTAAATCACTAATGGGTAAGTGGTGTTTTTTGATTATGTTTAAAATTTTAATATCATGAATATCAAACATCGCAGCCTCCTTTATTTATATTTGCAAGTTGCCTTGTCTTTTTTAGTTTGACGTTGTTTTTTTAAAATAGCATCCACAATGAGATAAATACAAATGCCAACCACAGTGACACAACAGAATGTAATTAACCCAATTTTGTATGAAGTTTTACTAATGTCTTTGTAGTATCCAATGGTTAAACTCTTTTCATAATAAGCATCTTTTTCAATGATTTTATTTAAAACCACAAAACCAATTAAAGATAATACAATGAACACAAATAAAACCCCAAAGACCCCAATAGAACCATAAAAGGATAAATACATATCTCGGTTATGACTAAAATTTCAAGACTGATTATTAGCTAAATAAATAATAAAAATGGTTAAGCCAAATAAAAAGATTAAGGTAGGCAAGAAATAGGTTAAAAACCCTTGTCAAATCTTATTATGCTTATAAATGGCATTCACATGGTCAAAGTCATTAGCATCCACTTTTTTACCAGCAATAAACTCATTCCGATAAATCCGATACTTAGCTGTATTGACAACCTCGTAGATTAAAAACGATAAACTAATCACAATCCCAATTGATAATGGTAAATAATCTAAACTCTTGAAAGCGAATTGGTCATAGTGTTTGATTTGAGCAAAAATCCCTAAGGCTAACACGGTAATAATGGTGACGCTCACTAAACATCATAATGTTAAACTTAAGACACTAAAGACATATTTAGTGTGAAATAAATCTCGGTATGATGACCCCGAAAGGACAATGTTTTGACTGTAGTTTTTTTCATCCACATTTTCAGTCATGGTCATGTCTTTGGTTTTATACAATTGATAATCATTGTTATCATATTGTTTTCGTTGGGAATTGGTTCGTTTTGGATCAATGAAATAAGTATCTTTGGGTTTGGCATTAATTTGTTTTTGTTCATCAAAAGCATAATTAATGTGGGTTTCAGGTGCTGGTTCTGGAACTGAAACAACTGAAGCAACTGGAACCACTACTGGTTCTGGTTTAGGTTCAGGGGTTGGTTCAACAACTGCACTTGAAGGTGCTTGATTTGAACTAACAACAACAGGTTCAACCACAACTTCTTTCTCTACTTGTGGTTTTTCTGCAACTTTAGTTTCAGGCTGAACACTTTCTTTCTCATCAAAATTGATTAAAGGTTTGACTTCAATTTCTGGTTCATTGTTTAAATTGAAATCAAGCATTTCATCCTGAATACCTAAGGGTTGGGGATTTCCATCAGCATCGATATCAAATAACTCATTGTCTTGAGCAATTAATGGTTCAAAATCTTTTTGTTGAGCTGGTTCATTAATATAGTCTTCATACAATAAGATTTGTTCATCATCATCTTCATCAACAAAATTAAAACCATCTTCATGAATGATTTTTTTGGGTGGTTCTGACGTATTTAAAGGATGTCTTTTTTCAAAAAACATGTCACTCCTAACTAACTGAATTATATAAAATAACTCTAGTTTGTTTAACCCAAAAGTGACGATTTGTTCATCAAAGAAGTGTAATTATGGCTGTAAAGATTAAAACAAAGGCTGGATAAATTAAAAACATTCAATAACTACCACCATGACCAGCATGTCCGATCACTAAATCGGGATTGGTATTTGTCATACTTGAATAGACAGATGTCCCACACATTATTGGTGTAATTAACACATACACCCCATAAATCGCAGGCACAATTAAACTATATTTTAAAGTGGTTAAATAATCGTTATAGAACCGTCCTTGGGTCTTAAAAATAAAGACAAAGGTCAAGACATATATGATCGGATTAATAATGTGTTCAAAAACAGTTCTAGCAATTTTATAAGGATAAGGTTTATAACTTTTTTCAAAATTAAATGGTAAGATACCAAAATTAAAAGTTAAGGAAACTACAATGATATAAGCTCCAAGAGCAATTAAAACATCGTTATATTTAAAGATTTTTCATTGGGGATTAAATACATAAATTACCAATGCTAAATAACATAGCAAGTTTGTTTCAATGGTAAAGTATTGAAGACTATCAAACCATAAGTTTGTGTTATATCCAACTTGGGTTTTGATTTGGTTTAAATCTTGGCTCCGAAATAAAGAGAATCAAATAATGGGGCTAGTAATAATTAAACTAACAACAGCTAATCAATAACCAATGGAACGTTTAAAACTAAATTCATTATAGGTGCGATCATTAGCGAATCAACTCTTAACATAAAGTCAAAAACTAGTTCAATTTAAATGGATTAATTCATAAATTCAAAGGCCAGTATTCAATCCAAAAATAAAACTGAAACAATATAAATAACCAAATTTAAATTGTTGTTTTTGGACCATATTAACCCCTAATTTAATTGATCAGGCACTTAACATAACATATCAGGCCCCAAAAAAGATGCCAACAGCCCGAAAAGTCCGAATATTTTGAGGTAAGGGTTGGGGTAAAAAGTTGGTGTGTCCTTGGAGACCAATTTGTAATGGTAACACTGACCGATTTAAATAATCTGGTTGGTAGCCAATTCCTATGCACACGGCAAACAAAATAAACATGACCATATTTAAAAATAATAGTCACACCAATTTATTAGCTAAGAATTGATGCAAGTCAGTTTGGTAGGTATATTGGTTATAAAAAGGACGACTTGAAAAGATATTTGGTTTTTTTGCAGGCATTATTTGTCATTTTCTCCTTTTTTAGGGTAATTATATAATGAAAGGAAAAAATATGGCAAACAGCAAATCATTTAGTCATGCATTTACCCCGTGACATGGGGTTTTATATACCACCATTGGTACCCAAATGACCCATGGATTTTTACAAATGATTAATGAGTCACTTTATAAATTAAAACATGGGGTTAATTATAACGATTTAACCGCAATTTCTAACCACGGACTCGCTCCTCACGTGCGAGCAACTTCTATGCCTTCTAATAGTGCTATTAACTTCGGTTTACCTTGAGGAGGCTATTAAGATATGGGTAAAGGTTTATCTACCATTGCTAAAGCCTATGGGAATGGGAATCCATTTATGAAGTTCCTAGCCGTGGCAGTGCTTTATAGTGCGGCTTTGACAATCTCTAGTGACATCGGGAACATTGTCTCAACTTTAACCACTGAACCCGACCCTATTTATGAACAACCAGAGCCCCATTATCAAATAATGTTGGTTCCTAACACTTACCAGAAAACCCTTTAATAAAAAGACCACGAAAGAGATCTTCTTTCGTGGTTTTTAATAGCCTAACTTCTTGGCTAAATCGTTATAGTATTGTGGGTTTTTAGCAATTTCTTTTGCTAAATATTCAACGGCAATCATCGCACGGACGTCATTTTCGCAATAACATTGAATTGATGCTAAAAATTCGTCTCAGGTTTGATCAGTTTCCATATCATAAAAATATTTAGTTGTTTGGGTTTGACATTCAGTCCCGTTATGAACGGTTAACAACCCATCTACATAAGAAACACATTTCGTTTCGTTATAAATAGCAGGGTTGTAAAGATTAACTAATGGCAAGACTTTTTTAATTGAATAAAAACCATGCAACTGTTTTACTAAAATTGGACACTCAATCCGAGCATTTTTATCTTTAGGATTGGTACTATTTTTCTTACCCTTATAGTTGTATCATTCAGCTAAATCTACAATGTTGTCATTAATGCACTCTACTTTTTTAGTGTATTCAGGTTCATTAATGAATTCGGCCATTTCTTTTAACCGTGATTTTTCAAAGTTCTTGTTATAAACAATGTAAGAATAATCAGGACCTTCATATAGCTCATCAATTACTGATTTCATTCAGTTGTTGTCAATTTGTTTAGGATGACAACACATATTTAAACATGGAGCATCACTAATTGGGGTTCCATCATGGTGGTCTTTAATAATAGAACATTGGGTAATGGCTTGTAAAAATGGAGTTGAGTTATCCACAGCACGGACCGCAGTATTAATTGATTCAAAGTCAAAGTAAACCTTTTTATCCTTTAATAATGATAAGTGGTAGTTTCAAGCTTCTTGATTAACTTTAAAAGCAGGTAGATGGGCAGCAAAACTGGCTTCATATTCCTCAGCTTGCTTTTCATATTTAATGTCATGATCTTTCATGACCATAAATAAATCATGAGCACTCATATGAGGTTTTAAAGAACTCATAATTTCAGGTTTAATTTTTAATAAATTCCCACTGTAGGCAAATAAATCATAACCTTTAGCAATATAAAGTTTCTTTAAATCAACTCAATAGTCAGTATTTTTGATTAGTCCTTTGTCTTGAAAACTTGGCACAAACTTTTCTGGTTTCACATTTGGTTTATGTTTTTCAACTTCTAATAAATAGTTTTTCCGAGTTTTTAAGTCTCGAATGGCATCATTAAAATTCATTAATAATTCCACCACTTTAGTTCGCACTTTATATTCTTGGGTTGAAATTAAACCATCTTCTTTGGCTTCGTTAATGGAATCCATAGTTCAGGTAAAAATATCATCAAAATAAGCAGTGTGGTCAAATTTTTCATTTACCCGAATCCCTAATTTGACATTCCGTTTCGTTTGGAATGATTTATCATTCGCTGGAGTGGCAGTTGGTGATTTCCCTAACCCACACGAATCAGTAATCACGAATGGAGCCGTAAATTTAGGGGCCTTAACATAATCAATAATACATAAACGATAGTTATACAAGAAAGTATTATCAGGCATATATTCTTGTAAACTATGTTCCACAACTTTATGTTGGTAATAAAGGTCAAACACATGCACTAATTTTGTTGACGAAGTCCCTTTGGTTTCAATAATATAAATATCATTGTGTAATTTGACTAAGGCGTCACACTTGGTAATCAAACCTTTTTCTTGTCAAATAAAGGTTGGTTGAAACATGATTAATTTATCATGTTGTTCAAAATCTTGCTTAGTGATTTCAGCTAAGCTATCAACGTTTTTATAACGGTATTGTTGGTCATCATAATCAATTATTTGACAACCTTGACTGCTATAAGTTGCCCGAATATGTTCTTTAGATCACTTATCTAAAATATTCCCTTGCACAATTAAGATGTTGTTTTGATCAACTTCTTTATGCTTGACTAAATATTCTTCATATTCTTTTTGGTCTCAGTCAGCTGCGACATCTTGACGGTCAAATAAAGCGGCTTTATAGTATTCATAAGCATCCACTTCATATTCTTCATCTTCATCGTCAAGTTCGTCATCATCATCAAGGCTTAATTGGGAATATTGGTTTAATTCCACATTAATTGCAGCTTGAATTTCATCATTACTATAAAACCACATGGCTGGTTGTTTTGAATAGTAACCTAAATAGTCGTATTTGGAAATGTATTTGGATTTTTTCATTTTATTTACTTACTTCAAACGGGTGGTGACCATTAATTAAAGCTTTGACAGCGACCATATTTTTATTTGGTAATTGTAACTTTGTAATAATAATGTCGTTGTCAAAAGTAGCAATATGAATCCCTTGTGTATCAATTTTACTAATTGAACCAGGACTCAAAGTTGACTTACAACTTGAGATGATCGCATCCCCAATTTTAACTTCTAAATCTTGATATTTTCAAATGGCCTTTGGTTTATCTAAAAGACCTAAAATTTTCTTTAACACTAACACACTGGAGTTGTGAAAATCAAGGATTTGATTATCTTTGTTAATGTTATAACCATAAGTCACAAATTGTGGATCTTGTGGATAAGTTATTAATTCATGATTAAATAACTTTAATAAATGTTTTTGCATCATATTGCATGCTAAATCACTTAATTTAGCATACAAACTGCTATATGTTTCATAAAAATCAATGCTGACTTTTTCTTGGACTAACACGTCCCCAGCATCCATTTGTTTCACCATATGCATTAAACTAATGCCAGTTTCACTTTCATTGTTTAAAATAGCTCATTGAATTGGAGCCCCGCCCCGATATTTAGGCAATAAACTCGCATGAATATTAACACATTTATAAACTGGTAAATCTAAAATTTTAGTTGGAATAAATTGGCCATAAGCACAGGTAATAATCATATCTGGACTTAAAGCAGCTAATTCATCATAAATTTGACCAATCTTTTCAGGTTGAAATAACTTTAAGTTGTGATCTAAACAAAGTTGTTTGACAGGACTCAAAGTAATTTTATTATTTCTGCCATTCACTTTATCGGGTTGACAACAAACTCCAACCACTTCAATCTCATGAATAGTTAATAAGGTTTCTAAAACATTTTTAGCGATTTCGGGTGTCCCCATAAAAATAACTTTATAGGCCATTTTTATGCCACATTGGTGTCAGTGGTGACAACATCAGTACTTTTAACAATAATATCGCTAAATTCGTTTTCAGTGACTGGTTCTTTTTTATTTTTCTTAGCTTCTTTAGCTTGTTTTTTAGCTAATGCTTTGTCACGAGCTTGTTGTTGTTTTTCAAATAAACGGTCGTCTTTATCTTTAATTGGTTTAATTCATTCCATTTGTTTATCATATTCTTGTAAACCAATAATATTGATCATTCTTTCACGGTTTTTACGGTCGGTACGTTTGTATTCAATCCGACATAAAATAATCCGTGGGTCAGCCACCGCTCCAGACTTTGTATCACGAGAAATAAATCAAATCATGTATTCTTCAGGAACTCTGGATAAGGCTTTTTTATAAGCTTTGTGTTCAATTTTATAAGCGGCTTTATCAGTTTTCTTAAGTTCTTTTAAACGAGCTTGTTGAGCTTCAAAATCCACTTTTTGTTGGGGGGTCATTTTTGATTTATCATATGGGTTTGGCACCTTGACAACGTAAGAGTCAATAATTTCTTGACCCACTTCCCCATTGTCTTTTAAGAAGCGTTTTAATGTTCTTCACACTTCATCTTTAACTGCCCGACCTTCATAACGGGACACTCCGTCACTTTTCTTTCTTTTTCGCATCACCATGACAACGATAATAATGATGGGAATCAAAATTAATAACAATAAAAATAAATTGTTATTGGAACCAGATGAACTAGTGTCACTGGCAGCATATGTAGTTGTTGTTTGTGATAAGGTATTTACTATACTATTTAAAATATTCATGAATATACTCCAAGATTAAATTAATTATAAAACAAAACTGGGATAAATTTGGACTTTTATAAACGACAAAACCCAATCAAATTCCCCAAAAATGGAAATTTTTAGTTTTTTTCGAGCAATTTTGCAAATTTTGCCCTATTAGGTATTTGTAGTTAGAATAAGAATATAAATTAAGTTAAATAAAATTATGAATAAAGATCACCAAGTCGAAGACCGTACTACCATCGCCCAGTGAATCCAAGGGCATGATAAGCAGATTTATGACCTTATCACTACCAAATATCGCAACTACGTTTTAACCATCATTAACCGTTATGTTATTCGTAGTGGCTTCATGAATAATACCTATCTAGAGATTGATATTATATTCAATGAAGTGATTGATTTTATTTATAAAGTAGATGTGGAAAAATTTTTGAAGTGAGATTTTAAAACCATCCTCTCACACGCTGCCATCTTCACTACTTCACGTTACATTCGCAACTATCAAACCACCAAAAAGAAAATCAATCTTATCTGTGGCAATTTAAGTGAAAGCATGTTTATTGTCCCACACGCTCCCACAGCGATGTTGGCGAGCGACTCTCCAGACACCACGGCAGAATTTGCTAACCAGAACGTGGTTGAAAGTTTATTAGATGCGACTTTGAACAAGCACGAAAAGCAAGACCAATTACTTTATAAAACTTTATATTTAAAGTGCAGCGGTTATACCAATAAAGAAATCTGTGAACAATTATCTGTTTCACGCAAATTTGTCTACAACTTATACCAGCGTTGGTACAAGAAAAATAAACCAAAAATTACCGAATTATTATGCTTAAATTAAAAATTAGGTGCAATTCGTGTAAAATAAGTGGTATTCAATCATTTTATCAAAACCCGCAAAACGGGTTTTTTTTATACAACAATTAAAGGTTAACGATATGCAAGTATCAAAACAAACGGCTGGTAAGATTGGATTATTCACCTCCATTTCCATTATGATTGGATCAATTGTTGGAATCGGAATCTTTTTTAAAAACGGTTCCGTTTTTAAAACCAACAGTGGAAGTGGTTGAGGGGTTTTAATCTCGTGAATCTTAGCAAGTGTCATTGCTTTTGCCACGGCATTTGCGTTCGGTGAAATCGGGTTTGGGAAAAATCCTCAAGCTGGGTTAGCTGGATCAGCTGAAGTCTTTTTTGGAAAAAAGACAAAAAAATTCTTCTCATTTAGCTTGGGGACGTTTTATTATGGCATCTTAACATTAGCAATTGCTTTATTTAGTGCTGAAGCGATTGTGAATATCTTTAATGGGGCGATGTCTCATAATAACCAAATCAATAATGCGTTCCCTGTATGAGGTGTCTTTATTATTGGGTTGGGGTTGTTATTCTTATTTATTGGGTTTAACTTGTTAGCTCAAAAAGCCTCCCATTACTTTCAAAACGCCACGACCATTTTAAAATTTATTCCATTATGTTTTGTGGCAATTATTGGGGTGATTGGAGCTTGCCAAGGATTAGGAACCAACGGGTTTGTTCAACCAATTCCAATTGGAGACAATAAACTTAGTCAAACAAGTCCCACGGCCATTGGAATTTTAGGGTCATTACCTTCCATTTTATTCGCTTATGATTCATTTTTATGTATTGGAAATATTAAAAATGAATTACGGAATCCAGACCGAAATGTTTCTTTAACGGTCGTATTAGGAATGAGTATTTGTACCATTTTCTATTTATTTATTACCGTAAGTGAAATTTTAATTGGTCAAGGGACGGCTGATGGGGTGATCAATGTTTTCTTTGCTCACCAACCCGTGGTGGCTCAAGCATTAGGTATTGTCATTAATATCTTTATTTTAGTAGCGGTCGCTGGGGTGTTAAATGCTTTAACATTAACGGGGATTCGGGCTCATGAATATTTAATTCAGTCGCAAACCATTGCTGGGTCTTTTGCTATTTTAAAGGCATGTAAATTCAATACCCGTAAGGCTGGGTTAGTTATGAGTAGCATCATTTTTATTTTTTGGTGAACTGTGATGTTAATCCCATCTGCAATTACCAATACTGATAGTTACATTGATCTTTTATCAAACTTTCCAACCTTATTCTATTTTTCAATTTATGGATCAATTGTTTTAATGGGGTTTATTAACCGTTTCACTAAAAAGGTGCCCGTCAAGAAAGTTAAGGGATTCTTATTCTTTGCGCCAATTTCTATTATTGGTTGTTATTTAGTGTTCGGATACCAATTCTTTTATGGAATGCTTATCCAACCAATTATGCACCCAAATGATTTAGTTTCTTATGGAGTCTTTTTAAGTGCTGGACCAGACCGACAAGTGGTTCATAATTGACAAACCTCAATCGTTTTTTTCACGATGGTGGCTTTCTTTATTGTTAGTGGTTTAATTAATGAATGAATTTTAAGAAAAAAAGAACGTCAATATCAGATTGCTCTTGATTGCTTAAATTTAATTCAAAACCACACGCAACCAGCAAGAAATCCTGACCAAACAACCCATAATGACAAGAATTTTAATAAAATAAATAATAATGAGAATTATGAATCATTCTTGGAAGCTGATGCTTGTCAAATTAGTCACTATGATGATTCTTTAAAGAAAATAAAAGAAAGATAAAAATTATGTCCAAAAAAGTTACTCTTATTTGTGAAAACTGTTTAAGTCGTAATTACCATACGAAAAAATCTCCAAATGCCATTACTCGTCTTTCATTAAAGAAATTTTGTAAAGAATGTAACTGTGTGACAGTCCACAAGGAGTCTAAATAAATATGTCGAAAGATAAAGTAAAACGAGCTCGTAAATTAGCGAATAAGAAACCAACTCGTAAACAACTTGAAGAAAAAAAGCAATTTGAACTCGAAAAGCAACAAAAAGAAGAATTATTTAAAGAACGAGCTGAGTTTCATACAAAAGTCTTACAAGCTAAACAGGTCTGAAAAATTGGGGAACGAAAAGCGAAAGAAATTCGGACTGAATTTGAATCCAAACGCAATGACTATGCTTCTTACAATGAATTCAAACAAGCCAAACATAAATTAATCACCCAACAAAAACAAGTCCTTGATGGAGTGAAAAAGAAATACCTTGAACTCAATAAGGCTTACAAAGATAAATATGAACTAGGAACTTATAAGTTTCGTCGTTGATTCTTTGGAATGGGAAAAGAATTTGAACGGATTACTTGATGTAATAGTAAAACCTTATGAACAAGTTTCTTAACCATTGTGATTATTGTAGTCATTCTAGCCATCTTGTTCTTCTTAGTCGGAATGATTCCTGGAATTAAAGTTAAATAATAGAAAGTTTTAAATATGACAAGTGCAAAAAGTGAAGCTGAATTAGTAGCAGAATATGAACGTGAATTAAATGATATGCAATGATATATTGTCACTGCTGTCACTGGCAAAGAAGATGCTGTTGCCAAAGATATTTATGATAAATTAGTGGGTTATAACTTCAAAAATCACGTCAGTAAAATTGAAGTCATTAAAGAAGAAAGAGTTACCAAAGAAATCTTTAGTGCTGATGACTTACCAAATACCTATAACAGAAAACAAAAAGGGGTTACTTGAAGAACCATTGAATTAGGGAACAACAAATTCAAATATGAAAAAACTAAAGTCAGTTTAGTTAATAAATATCCTGGTTATATCTTCATTAACTGTATTATGGATGATGAAGTTTGATATGTTATCAGAAACACCGCTAACGTTACTGGGGTGGTTGGTTCCTCAGGTCGTGGGGTTAAACCAATTCCAATTTCTAACGAAGAATTTAACCGTATGAAAAACAATCTCAACCAACCTGAAGCTGATGTCAGTGTTGTTGAAAACCACTCTCAATTAGCTGAAGGAATCTTAACCGATACCAATTTAAATGATCAAGCACCAGCACCAGAAATTAAGTTAAGTTACAGTGTGGGCGACATTGTTGAAATTGAAGGCGTCGGAGAAGCTACCGTTGAAAAAATTGATCTTGACAAACACCAAGTTCAAGTCAGCATTGATATGTTAGGGGATGTTCAAACCTTAACTTACGATTTAGATTTAGTCAAAGATAAAGCCTAAATACCAAACTAATCCTTTTAAAAGGATTAGTTTTTTATTATTTTCAACCCAACTGGAACTAGAAACAATCAAAAACCTTATCATTTCTGATAATTCCAAGAAATCCCTATGTGTTAAATATTTGAATTTTCTTATAATATTTATAACTTTAAACAGAAATGATAAGTGAAAATGGAACAAGTAGCAATTGAAAATGAACAAGGTCAATACACCGTTATTGAACTTGAAAAACCTAAACGTAGTGCCGCTAAGACCGTTGGCGTTAAAATTTGATTCTTATTAATGGTTTTATTTGGAATTGGCTTATTAGCAGTGATCTTATTTGTCACTTTATTTGTCAAACCAAATATTGGATTGGTAACTTCTTGAGACGATGTTTTTTGAAACCGTTTCAAAACCCCTGATTGATATTATTGAAATCAAAACCATTTAACCACGGTGGGAATTGTTTTATCAAGTTTAGTGGGAGCTGAATTTTGCTTTTTTATTACAACCATTATTTTGTATAAAAAGGCAAGTTTTAAAATTGGTAAAAAGGGGAGTTTTTCAGCTTTATTAGCCTTTATTTTATTCTTTACTATTTGTGCTTATTTAGTTGGTATGTTGAACAACTCTTTTATGTTTGAAAACTTACCAAGTAGCAACGATTGAAAATGAGTGACTATTTTTTGACAAGCCTCAATTGATAATGCCAGCATTTTACAACCAACTATTGTTTGATGAATTGGGTTAGTTTTAGGTTGTTTAGAAGCATTTATCGTTCTTTGTTTATTTATTTCATTCTTGTTCAAATTCTTATTCGCTCGTAGCCACGATAAGAAAAATTAGTAATAAAAATTGTGGAGTTCAAAAGCTCCATTTTTTTATCCAAACTAAAAAATAAATTGGTCTTTTGCCTGCTAAAATAATTCAAATAAAGATCTATTTTAGGCTTAAAAATACGCCTGTTTCTATAGAAAATAAAATAATAAAATCTGGAAATTTTATCTTTAATTTAAAACATTTCTGTGCTAAAATAAACCTTGCTAATTGTAAAATATTAAGAATTATTACGAATAACTATCCAGACAATAATTCTCTAAATTTAGCACATAATATGGCGTTCAAAGATTTTATTTGTAAAAGTAAAAAGGGTAGAAGGATTGATAATTAATCATTTGAATTCAATCAAATTTTAGAATCAAATAAACAAGTTAATCCGAACAATTATCAAGAAATTATTAAGAAACAAATGAACAATCCAAGCGATATTGTTATCTTATATAACAAAGCAGGCTCGGTAATGAATACAACTTATAGAGAATTTTTATCAAATAGTAAATACATTACCCCTAAATTGATTGATAATAGTGCCATCAATTTATATCAAAACAGAAAACAAGTAGAAGAAGCGAAAACCACTAACTTAGCATTAAAACCAGCTAAAATTGTTGTCGCATATGATCTTCTAGGTAATGTTATTAACCCTGGAATTGAATTAACCAAAGAAGAACAATTACAAACGACATCGGATGCTATTTTCGATTCAGAACAAATTATTATTGATAATTTATTAAGAACAAAAGTTGTCCCTCAAGACACTTCTAAAGTTTACTATCAAGACAGCAATGATGTTTATCATCTTGCAGATTATAAAGTACATCAAATTTATTGTTTAAATCTTGATCAAGATAGATATTACTATCGCTCCCACGAAGATTTAATGCGTGCATTTTTGAAATATTTATCAATTAATTCACAAAGAGTAGGATAAGAATATGAATAAAAAAATTAAATTAACATTAGGAATTACTGGTGCTTTAGCAACGATTGCAACCACTAGTGTTGCTCTTGCTTCCTGTTTTTCAGAAAAGCAAAAAGAACCAGAAAAACCTGCTTATGTTGCACCAGAATCAAAGAATATTAATGATGAATTAACTACTGAATTACAGGATTACAAAATTAATTTTTTAAACGGCGAACATAAAGGTAAATCAACAACAGATACAAGGGAAATAGCAATTATTGATTACGATGAAAATAGTCCAACATATGGATCAACGTATTTAATCTGACAAAATAGACATAATCCAGATGATATTTTTGCATCATTCTTAGGCTGACATGCTCTAACCCTATCTTTAAATAGAGAACAATACGAAGGCAAATGCAAATTGTTTGCTGAAGCCGAAAGTAATTGGAATGGTAAAATACCTAGCAGAATCGATTTAAATATCGCCAAAACAGCTCCATTAGGGAAGTCTGATTTATATACATGTAACAAATTTGAAATTGTAAAGAATGATAATTCTATTACGCTTACTAATCTTTTGGTTAAAGGTTATGGTTTGTTACCAGATTACGACAGAACTAGATTTTACGATATTTACAAAGAAATTAAATTATCAGATAGCAATTTAGATAATACTTATATCTTCAATTCTCAAATTGAATACATAAGTTGTAAATCATCATTGAGCAAAGATTTTAATAAGTTAGATATTACTGTAGGAAATTGAGAAATTCCTAATATGACTATTATTTTCCCAAGAAATTTAAAATATCTTGATGGATTTATATGTGTTGCACATCATGGAAAAAAAGATGATTTCAAAGTTAATTTAGATTTTAGTGGATGCAATAAATTAACTGAATTTTCAGTACTTAATTCAAAATATCAAAAAGACCCAGAATTTGATTGGCGAACAGGGCAAATGATTGTTTATAACAAAGACACATTTTCAACAGTAAAAACTTTAAATATTATTTTGAATCCAAGCATTAAACGATTATTTACCCATATTTATGCTTACCCAGATAAAAATAAACCTGACCCACATGGTATAGATAGACCAAACATTGATATTAATTTTGATAATATTGATTTTATTGGACATAGAGTTTTCTATTTTAATCGGGAAGAAGATAGTTTACTTTATCCATTTATTAACCAAACCAAATTCCGTTTAAATGATGACTGTCACTATTATGAAGACAATTTCTGATGATTAAGTTTAAAACCAAATGTTATTGGTGGAATTATGATTAAAATCGATCAAGATGCAACTCCTAATGACATCTGAGCATTAAGACAACGAGAATATTAAGGTACTCTCTCCTAATTGCAAAATAAATAATCCTAGACTTCTTAAAAAGAAACCTAGGAATATTTTTTATTGTTTAATTAAGGACACTAAATGATCTTTTAAAATGCTAATTGCTTTTAAAGAAATCATGGTCCGATTTAAATCACGGCCCTTATCTTCTAATTGGACTTTATAAACACTAGTAATATCAACAATTGATAATCCGATGTAATATAAACCGACGGGTTTATCTTCCATAGCTGAAGGACCGGCATTTCCTGTAATTGAGATAGCAATATCACTACCTGTGAGGCGACTGGTATTTTGGGCCATTAATCGGGCCACTACTTCACTAACCACCCCGTATTGATCAATGACAGCTTGATCAATTTTTAACAGCTTATGTTTCATTTCTGTCATATAAGTGACAAAGCCACCTTTATAAACTTGAGAAAGTCCTGATACAGTTCCTAATAATGAAGCTAATTCACCACAAGAAGCAGATTCACAAGTGGCTAAAGTTAAATGGTTTTGAATTAGTAATTGAACTAATTCTTGACATTCATTAATTTCCATAATTATTTCACAATAATGTTAACAATTTTATTTAAAACTGGAATAACTTTGACTACTTGCTTGTCTTTTAAAAAGGCTTGAACTTTTTCATGACTTAAAGTTAATTGGGTTAAGGTTTCACAATCAGTATCTTTAGCAACACTTAAAACTGCTCTTGGTTTGTTAGCAATCATCACTGGGATAGAAATCTTTTGATTTTCTAAGATTTCATTATCATAGGTTGGGAAAGTTTGTAACCCAACACAATCACTATGATTTTCATGTCATAATTCTTCAGCAATATGAGGAGCATAACAACTTAATACAATTAAGAAATTATCCATATATGGACCATAGAATTGCTTGGTTTCATAAACTTGGTTTAAGAAAATCATCATGTTTGAAATTCCCACATTGAAAGCTAATTCAGCTAAGTTGGTGTCTAATTTCTTCACGAAGTCGTTATAAGCCACTACTAATTCTGGTTTTAATTCACTTTCAGTTTGCACTACATCAAATAAAGTGTCTTTTTCAATGAAACTTCGATAGATTCTTTCAATTCAACGTTTCATGCCGTCAAGACCAGCATCATCTCAAGGTAAAGTAGCAGTTAAAGGTCCCATAAAAGCTTCATATAATCTTAAAGCATCAGCCCCGTGGGTACTAATGACATCATCGGGATTAATAATGTTACCTTTTGATTTAGACATCTTTTCTCCATCAGGTCCTAAAATCATACCTTGGTTAACAATCTTTTGGAATGGTTCACTATTAGAAACAATGCCAATATCATATAAGAAGTGGTATCAGAACCGAGCATATAAAAGGTGTAACACAGCATGTTCTTGACCCCCAATATATAAATCTACTGGCATTCAACGAGCAAATAATTCTTTTGCTTGATCACTATTTAAATCTAAATAACTACCATCAGGTTGTTTCAAAATATAACCTAAATAATATCAACAAGAACCAGCTCATTGAGGCATGGTATTCGTGTCTCGTTTATAGTGTTTATTATCAAGTTCAAAATTAACTCAATCAGTAGCATTAGCTAATGGAGATTGACCATCACCACTTGGTTTAAAGGTGGATAAGGTTGGTAATGTTAATGGTAATTGATTTTCAGGTACTAAATATACATCGCCTTGGTCATCAAAATAAATTGGGAATGGTTCCCCTCAATAACGTTGACGACTAAATAATCAATCTCTTAATTTATAGGTGGTGATTTCTTTACCGTAGTGATTTTGTTCAATCATTTGAGCCACTACTTGATAAGCATCAGCACTACTAAGGTTATTTAATTGATCATTACTATTAATGACAGTCCCATCTTCATATGGCATCTTGTCATTTTGATTGGATGGTTGAAGAACATCAATAATTTCTAAATTTGCTTGTTGAGCAAATTTTAAATCATCTTTGTTTGCACATGGGATACCATATTTAATTCCTGTGCCTTCGGTATTGGTGACATAACTAACCACATAAATTGGTAACAATTTGTGCGTAATTGGACACATTCCATAACTACCAGTAAAAGCCCCGTCCACTAAAGCTAATTCTTTAACTTTCCGATCAGTTAAGTTGTTGAACTCATCTAAGAATTTAGTAACATTTTCTTGTTGGTCTGGGGTGATTAATTGGGAAATAAAAGGGGCTTTGGCCGCCACAGCAATAAAACTAGCACCATAAATCGCATCTAAACGGCTAGTAAAACATTCAAGTTCAAGTTTTTTATTTTGAACAGCAACATTAACGGCATACCCACGAGTACGACCAATTCAATTGGTTTGTAAGGCCTTTAAACTTGGTGATCAATCCAAAGTTTCAAGTCCATCTAATAACTTATCAGCATATTTGGTAATCTTTAAAACTCATTGTTTCATTGGTTTGCGAACAACTGGGAAACTACCCCGTTCACTCACCTTATTCCCATTTTTATCAATTAAAACTTCTTCGTTAGCAAGAACAGTTCCGAGTCCTTCACATCAATTAACTTCAATTTCTTTTAATTCAGCTAAACCATGTTTATAAAGTTGTTCAAAGGTTCATTGGGTTCACTTAAAATATCTTGGGTCAGTAGTATCTACTTCTTTGTCATAATCAAAATCAAAACCTAATGTTTGTAATTGGTTTCGGAAATTTTGAATATTATTTTGAGTAAAAGTAGCTGGGTGGTTCCCAGTTTCAAGTGCATATTGTTCAGCAGGTAACCCAAAGGCATCTCAACCGATTGGGTGTAAGACATTGAATCCCTTTAAACGTTTGTAACGGCTGACAATGTCGGTAGCTGTATAACCTTTTGGGTGTCCGACGTGTAACCCTTTTCCACTTGGGTAAGGGAACATATCAAGCACATAGAATTTAGGTTTTTGATTATCGTTTTCAAAACGGTAAGTATGATTTTCCAATCAATACTTTTGTCATTTACGTTCAACCTTCAAATGGTTGTAATCTTTTTTAATACTTGAATACATGTTTTTTTCCTGAATTTTTTTGAAATAAATTAATTAAAATTAATTTTAATTATAAACTATTTAGCCTGACAAGAGCGATTTTTATTATGAAGCAAAGCTGTCATCACTTCAATCGTCAAAACAATATCAGCCACTGTAGCCCCACGGGAAAGATCACTCACTAAATATTCTGTTCCTAAAATAAATGGGCCCGCAAAAACCATTTTTTGATAATGTTGAGCCATTTTATAACCGATGTTGCCACTCATTAAGTTAGGAAACCACACGATGTTTGGTTGGTGATAACTTAAACCTTTCTTGTTAGCAATTTCTTTGTTAAAAGCTGCATCAAATTGAATGTTATCACTAATTCAAATGTTTTTATCGTCCTGATATTTTTGTTGTAATTGGTGACTTAATTCATGAATCATTTCAATTTGACTACCAGCCCCAGAATTATGAGTACTATAGCTTAATAAAGCAACATTTAAAGGGTTTAAATGCAATTGATTCCCAAGTTCAATCATTTGACTAACATTACTAAAACTAGTCATTAAATCTGGTTCAATATTAAACGCACAGTCGCCTCAAACACTACTGGTTTGATTATCTTTAACTACAAAACAAGAAGATAATTTATTTTTATCGGGATTAACTAGTTTAATGGCTCATTTAAAGACATCTTTGCTAGGATATGTCAGACCTACAATCAATCCGTCAATCACATGGTTTTTAAGTGCTAAAAACCCGTTAATTAAGATTTGTTGATTTGGTTCATAATCACTTAAAACAAGATTTTCATTTTCAAACCATTCTTTTTGAATTGCTAGGTTATCAATTAATTGAACCTCGTTACTGTCTTTAAAGATATGCATGGCTTGTTGAATTTCAGGGACTTGGCTTTCTGGTAAATAAATAATTTTAGTCGATTTCATTGAGTTTTTCTTTCAAGAGTTTGACAATTTTTAACGGTAAGATTTGGCTTAATTCTTGTTCACTTGCTTTTTTCATCTCAGCTAATGAACTATAGTTTTTTAATAAGATGGATTTTCTTTTTGGTCCTAACCCTGGGATTTGATCAAGAACAGAAGTAATAGTTTTAGAAACATAACTTTTCCGAAAGTGACTAATGATAAAATTATGAATATCTTCTTGCATATTAAATAAATAATAATAAAGACCTGAGTGACGTTCTAGTTTAATTTCTTGACCATCTCTTAAGACAATGCTATCGGTTTTGTGATGATCATCTTTTTTTAATCCTACAACATCAATCATATGACTAATATTTAATTCATCTAAGGCTTTTAAACAGGCATTAATTTGAATAATCCCGCCATCCACAATAATAACATTCGGTAACTTTTCATGACGTTTTAACATATCGCTATAACGTCGTAACATAACAGCATACATGTAGTGATAGTCACCATCTAATTCTTCTGGTAAATTATAGTGTCTTGACAAACCTTTTTCACGAACCCCATTAATATAGACATTCACCCCAGCCACTGGCATTTTTCCATATAAATTGGAGTTGTCAAACACTTCCATCCGATAAGTTGAAACAACTTTGGTCACCTGTTGAAATTCTTCTAAGGCTTTGACAGTTCGTGCTTGTTCAGCTTGAGAAGCTAATAAATTATTTTTTAAATAATCCTTAGCATTGGTAATCACATTATTTAATACATCTTGAATCTTTTTGGTATCAGGTTTTTTAAAACTAGTTTCTAATTGTTGGGATAACAATTCTAAGGATTCATCATCTAAATTAACAATGACCCGATGGGGTACTTTATTTAAAGTGTAGTATTGTAATAAAAATTGAGTAATGACATCTTCTAAGTCACTAAAAATATCATAGATTTGACTAAAGACAGTGAGCCATTTCCCATTCACATACCCACACACTAAGATACATAAATGTTCATCTTTTTGATAATAACCAATGATATCCATGGTATCTTTACATGATAATTCCACCACTTGGTTATTGGCTAAATTGATTAATCCATCGCTAGTTTCTTTGTACTGTTGAGCAATTTCAAACTGCAACATTTGCACTGCTTTTTCTTCTTTTTGTTTTAAGTCTTGGACAATTTCTTTAATATCACGGTTAAAGATGTTAGCAATCATTCGTTTATAGTTTTTATAAACTTGTTGGTCAATTTCTTGAATACATGGAGCTAAACATTGACCAATATCATAATAGATACAGGTTTTATTAGGCAATTTATGACACTTACGAAATGGAATAATTGATTCTAATAACCGATAAATATTGTATTTTTTGAACGCACTATCTGCTAAAGGACCATAATATGTCCCCTTAATTTTTCCATAATGGTTAGTATATAAAATGCGAGGGTTTTTTTCATCTGTCACTACAATATATGGATAACTGGAACTATCTTTTAATAAGATGTTATATTTCGGTTTGTGTTTCTTAATTAAATTGTTTTCTAATAATAAAGCATCATTCACACTGGGCGTAATCCGATATTCAACATCGGCAATATTTTTTACTAATAATGTGGTTTTACTATCCTTAACTCCTGAAAAATAAGAATGGGTTCGATTAAACAAATTCTTGGCTTTCCCAACATAAATAATTTCACCCCGATCATTTTTTCACAAATAGACCCCAGGCAATTTAGGCATCACTGCTAACTTCTTTTTAATATTATCATTCATTTAGATCCTTATCTTGACTAAATTTAAAACCCGTTCTAAAGCAACATAGAAAACAAAAATATTACTAGAAATCAAACAGAACTTTAAATCATTCTGCGTTTTCATTTCAAACCAATACGGTTTTAAATGAATGGATTTTAAATTGTCATAACTAATCGAAAGATATTCTTTGAAACTACTGAAAACAATCCGTTGGGTCGTAATATAAACCTCACCCTGTTCAAAAATAATATTGACATCTTTTTGGTTCATCATTTGACCCACAACCTCAATATCAAACTTAAAATAAATGTTTTCTTTCGGATAAACATCAAAATCAACAATTAAGTTTTTTAAGTTTCGCAACTTGCTAAACACAATCTGACTATAGTGGTCTAAATAATCTAATTCATACCCCGTTAATTCTTCTTTTAACAAAAGATTATCAAGCATTTTTAAGAGTTGGTTAATGTATTTTTTATCAAACCGTTCGTGGGTTTGAATCCACGCTTTAATTAAAGCAAACCGATAAACTAAAAACTCATTTTCATAGTCGGGTTGGTATAGTTTTAAGGTTTTTTGACGTGAAAAAAATGGTAATGTATGTAAGTTAAGTTGTTTGTTAACTTGCTTAACAAACTCATCATAGCGTGATTGATTTTTAACTTGACGAACAAACAATTCCATTTTTATAAGATGCCTAATTTTTTGACATAGTGTGAACCGAACCCCGAATAACAAATTCTTTATATAAATCATCAAGGGTTGGTTTATATTTTTCAAATAAAACTAGTTGGTCTAGTTTTAAGAAATGATCAGCTAATTCATTAGCAAGGGTAATGTTAGGTGCTTGGAAACGGTAAATATGACTCTTACCCTTAGCAAAGACTTTATAACTTATTTGATTTTTTTCAAAAAAGTCTGTTAAATAAATTTCATCATTGACCATAATGTTATAAACATTGTGGGATTCTTCTAAGATTTGTTTTAAAGAACCTGAGAAAACGATTTTACCACCATCAAGAATCGTAGCGTGGGTAGCATATTTTTCAATTTCACTTAAGATGTGACTAGAAATAAAGATTGATTTTCCTTCGGCTTGTAATTTTTGCAACGTATCGAAGAATTCAATTCTAGCGGTGGGATCAAGGTTGGCGGCTGGTTCGTCCATAATAATTAAGTCTGGGTTGTGAACCAAAGCTTGTAATAATAAAATCTTTTTCTTTTGTCCTGACGAAAAGGTATTGGGTGATTTCTTGGCTAAGTTAGCCATGTGGGTGGCTTCAAGATTTTGAGTGACAAACTCTTTAGCTTGCTTAGTGCTTAACCCTGCTAAATTACA
The DNA here is from genome assembly GCA_020024695.1 of Ureaplasma sp. Classification (GTDB taxonomy): domain Bacteria; phylum Bacillota_I; class Bacilli_A; order Mycoplasmatales; family Mycoplasmoidaceae; genus Ureaplasma. The sequence continues at coordinate 29,982 of JAHHTK010000007.1, forward strand.
CATCTGTAATAAATAATTTTCAGTGGACATTCCTTCAGGAAACCGAGCAGTTTCTGGAATATAACCTAAATGACGTTTCGCTTCGGTTGTTTTATTAGAATACCCTGATAAATAAATTTCACCCTGAAATTGTGCATAAGCACCCACAATGGATTTAATGGTAGTGGTTTTCCCAGCCCCATTTCCACCGATAAAAGCGTGAAACTCACCCTTCCCAACTTCAAAGTTTAACCCTTGAATTGCAGGTGCCATTTTTGGTTTATACTGCTTGGTTAAATTAATGACTTTTAAAAGCAAATCTTTATATTCAGGTTGGTAAAGACTTGGTTTGCGAACCTTTCTTTTTTCAAATCAAGCTTTTATTTTAGATACTTTCTTACTCATAAAAATCCTTAAATAAAGTCTTTTCTTGCATATAAGATGGTTCCAATCACTAATAAGATGGCTGTTAAACTAAATCAAACACCTAACACTCCACCTAAGGTTAAATACGGCGTGACTGCCACTGTATTAAAAGTAGCAAAGTTTGATTCATTCATTCCCATTAATGGTGGTTGGTCAATTCGCATCATTGATAAGTTAACTAATTTACTAATTTGACGTAAGGTTTCTAATTCTTGATTTAAATGACCACCATGACCAATTTGAATCAAGGTTTGCATCACTTCATAAGGCATAATAAAGCTACTATATGAAGTAACAATGGTTGGAATTAAAGAATTTAATTCTAATAAATTCATAGCATGAACATATTTTGGATCTTGATAATTGGTAGTTGAATAATTGACCACATATTCATAAGCTGCTTGTTGCATTTGTTTTAAAATACTTAAAGAAATTTTATTAACAAACAAGAACTGCTTAATTAAATCTTGTGGATTATTCATCAAGATTTCAAATACTTCAGCTAAATCATTTAAGTTCTTTAGTTCTAAATCTCAATCATTAGCTTGAATATATTGTTGGTAAGCAGCCAAGATTTTTGGATTATTTAATGATGCAATCACAGCTTGATTTAAATATGATTGTACATATGAAACCGTATTTGGATGGTTCATATTAGATAACATATTGGAACTAATTAAGGTTTGGAAATCTTGGGCATAACTATCAACAATAGCTTTAGAAGCAGCAATTTTTGGTGGTTTACTTGGTTGGGTTTCAAATAAGAATTGGTCAATTTTTTCTCAACTATGAGGGTTATTAATTTGAATTGGTTCACCAAAACCAACTTCATTTAATTGATCTTTTGGTGTTCATGGAGTTCAAGTTGGTAAACGTAATTGTCAACTCAATTGTTTATCAATTAAGCTTGGAACTTGGAAACTTTGGTTGCCATATGAGAAATTAAAATCATTGTTTTCTAATAATAAATATTTAATTTTGACATCTTGGTTTACATTGATTGATCAGTTTTTAAACTGATTAAAATCAATCGGTTTCTTGCCAAACCGTAAGTTTCCATTTGTCACAGTGTCTTGGTTAAAAATAAATTTATAGAAATAAGCGGCTTGATAATCATCAACAATGTAGTTTTGTAAATTCATTAACTCACTTCATTGGAAAATTGGGTCAAACACTAACATGGAATAACGACTCGAACCTAACAAGGCTTCGTGTCATAAATTAGCTAAATAATCACCATTCGCTGGCACAATTTGGTTGTTATTGTTTTTATAGAATGAAATCGCAGTATTGGTTAATTTGTTCCGAGCGATTGCTCCATTCATTACTTGGTAAGTATATTGATCATCTTGGACATTTTCAATGTTTAAAACTGGATTTAAAATCTTGATATCAACGTTTTTATTTTGGACATATTTGGCTGGACCCGAAGATAAAATGGTGTCAGCAAAACAATATAACATGAACGCAAAGCAGGTTCCGATGGTAGCCAAAGTGGCTCCCATTTTTTTCGTGACTAAACAGAAAACTAAAGCCACACCACTAAAGAATAATAAGATTAATAAAGTGGTTAAAAAGACCCCACCTCCAACATAAGTATAAGTTTTATAGCCATCAACCGTAAAGTAGGTTAAAAAGCCAAAACACATACTTAATAGAGACAATAAGAGAATTAAGGTGGCGAGTACAATACACTTGCCAACCAGCATTTCATTTCTTTTAATTGGCTTAGCGGTAATTAACAATTCAGTCCCATCATCAATCCCAGCCCGAAACAGCTGTACAGCATAAATAGCAGCGACAATGGCACCTGCTAGCACCACCATCATGTTAAACCCATAGTACATTAAAGTAATAGAAACAGGTTGTTTCATAACAGCAGAAACTAAAAAGAGCACTGCAATTAAAACTAATAAATAGACTAACGTTGACACATAATACGACCAACGCCGAAATATAATTGAAAATAAAAACTTTGAATAACGTCCAATTTGCTTCATAACTATTTCTTTAGAACTTTGAAGCAACGGTCACATAAATCGTCATGCATTAAGTTGGCTTCAACGTGTTCTCAACATCTTTCACAACGTGGTAAATTTGCATTTTCAACAACTATGTCTTGAGAATGACTATTGATTTCAACTAACGCCACTCCAAGTCATTTTGCTAAAGTTTTGGTATCTAATGAACTGATGCCAGTTGGTAAAATCACCTTAGCTTCAGTGTTTTTCTTGATTTGACCATTATTTCTTAATTGTTCTAATAATAAATTAACTTTATCTCTTAAACTAAAGAATTGGTCAAATAAACTTTCATCAACTGGATTTTTTACAAATGGATTTAAATCAATTCAGTTTTCTAAGTGAATTGATTCTTGTTTTTGTCCCATTGGCATAAAGTGGTAAACTTCTTCAGTTGTATATGGCATGATTGGTGCTAACGCAATGGCCATATTTTTAACAATTAAATAAACGGTTGATTGGATAATTTTTCTGACTGGACTATCAAGACCATCACAATAAATATCACTCTTAATCATATCAAAGTATCAAGTTGATAAATCATAAGTGAATTTATTCACTAATTTGACAACGCTACTAAATTCATAGTTAGCATAGGCTTTATCAATTTGAACTAACACTTTATGTAAGTAATTTAGTGCTCATTGATCTTCAAGTCTAAAGTCTTGAACCATATCTTTGTTTGGATCAAAATCGTTAATAATGCCTAAACTAAATCTGAATAAAGTGTTTCTGATTTTTCGGTACATTTCAGCATATTGTTTTAAAATGTTTTGCCCGATTCTAGTATCAGCGGCATAGTTAGAATCAGCCACTCATAATCTGAAAATATCAGCCCCGAATTCATCAAAGACTTTTTGTGGATCCACGGTGTTACCTTTAGATTTAGACATTTTAAAGCCTTTTTCATCTAAAACAAAGCCGTGACTTAATAAGAATTTATAAGGTGCTTTATCGTGAGAAATAGTACCTGTAATTAAACTGGAGTTAAATCAACCACGGTATTGATCAGTTCCTTCAAGATATAAATCAGCAGGATAATTTAAGCCTCAAACTTTAAACATTGCATGACTAGAACCAGAGTCAAATCAAACGTCAAGAATGTCAGTTTCTTTACGATATTTCTTGTTAGGGTCATATTTATCTGTTAAGAAACTTTGAGCAGGTCATTCTCATCAGATATTAGTTCCGTTTTGACTTAATAATTGGATGGTGTGGTCAATTAAATCAAGGTCTAAAAGTGGTTGGTCATTTTCGTCATAAATAATTGGAATTGGTAACCCTCAAACTCTTTGACGAGAAATACATCATTCGCTCCGATTTAAAATCATTTCTTTCATCCGAGCAGTTGCTTTAGGATTTGGTGATTTTACATCGTTTTCTAAAGTCGCAACAATTTGGTTTTGAATTTCTTTAATATTAACAAATCATTGACGAGTTGCCCGATAAATAACTGGTTTATGGGTTCTTCAGTCATGAGCCACTGAGTGCACAATTTTAGTTTGAGCTAAAAGGTGATTGGATTGAGCTAAACGGTCCATAATAATTGGATTGGCATCAGCATAAAAGACCCCAACTAATTCAGGATCATAAATTTCGTTGGTATATTTACCATAAGCATCAACAGGACTAAATGGAGCAATGTTATATTTTTTACATGCCACATAGTCTTCGTTCCCAAAGCCTGGGGCATTATGAACTAAACCAGTCCCATTATCTTTCCCAACATATTCAGCTAAGATTACAGGACAAATTTCTTTAGTTAATGGGTGCAAATAACTCACCCCTTCTAAATCACGTCCCTTAAAGGTTTTTAAAATTTGATAATTATCTCATTGAGCCACTTGGGCAATATTTTCAATTAAGTCTTGGCCCACAATATAGTGGTGATTATTTGTTTCAATTAAGCAATAGTCAAAGTCTGGGTTGACAGCAATGGCTTTGTTAGCAGGAATGGTTCATGGAGTAGTAGTTCAAATAACCAATTCGTCATGAGGACTTACAAATTGGTTGCCGTTAACAATGTCTCAAGTAACATAAATAGAGTCACTGGTTTGGTCTGCGTATTCAATTTCAGCTTCAGCTAAAGCACTTTGGCTACTTCAAGATCAATAAACTGGTTTAAAGTCTTGATAAACTAATTTCTTCGCCACCATGTCTTTAAATAATTCAAGTTCTTGAGTTTCAAATACAGGATCTAAAGTAATATAGGTTTGGTCAAAATTGGAAAGCGTTCCCATTCTTAAAAATTGTTGTTTTTGGATAGCAATTTGTTGGAAAGCATAGTCTTTACATTTGTTCCGAATTTCAACAGCCCCTAGGAATTTATTGTTCTTATCTTGTTTTAAAACTGCTAATTCAATTGGTAACCCGTGGGTATCTCAACCAGGAATAAAAGGAGCTTGAAAACCAGCAAAGTTTTTATATCTCACAATAATATCTTTTAAAACCATGTTTAAAGCATGGCCAACGTGAAGGTTTCCATTGGCATATGGAGGACCATCATGTAAGAAAAATAAAGGTTTGTCTTTATTTAATTCAAGTCTTTTAGCATAAATTTGATTATCTAATCAATTAGCTAATAAGATTGGTTCTTTGGTTGCCAAACCCGCACGCATTTCAAAGTCGGTTTTTGGCATATTTAAAGTATTTTTATAATCCATGAAATTCCTTTAAAAAATGATTTGATATTTAACTATTAAAAATAATAATATTTATATTATAGAATGCTAAAACTAATCGTTAATTAAAATCGGTTCATTTTTGACTTTTCTTAGATTTAGCCCTCAAAATTATAAGTTATTGCAATAATGCTAGATAATATTAATATAGAAACGAAAGAAGTGCACAAATGGAACTTACAAAAAGAAGAATTAAAATCTTAGAAATCGTTGTCAATGAATACACTGCTACTGCTCAACCTGTGGGCTCACAATTAATTCAAAAGAAATATTTACCAGACATTTCACCCCAAACAATCAGAAATGAATTGTTATATTTGGAAGAAAATGGTTTTTTGGAAAAAATGCATACTTCCTCAGGAAGAATTCCATCCCACAAGGGGTTTGAATATTATCGTGATCATTTAATGCGTCCAGTGTTACGAAATGATATTAAAAGAAAGTTACAAGAAATCTTTAATAACCGTTTAAATAACATTGATGAAACCATTAATGACAGTGTCAGTCTCATTACCGATTTATTACACTTACCAGCCGTTCTTACCTCTAACAATTGTAATGAACATTTAGCAATGTTGAAATTGATTCGGTTAACTCCTAATGAAGGTTTAATCATTATGGTTACAAGTGGGGGTTCGATTTCTAAACTCACAGTGCCAACCAGTAATGAACAACAATTCCAAGACGTTTCTACTTGTATTCAAATCTTAAATGAACGTTTATTAGAAACTCGGATGGACGAAATTGAAGTGAAAATGAACGCAATGTTAGACATCATTTCACAACAAGTAAGTGACTATGAATATACTTTACAAAACGTCATTACCCGTTTATTAAATCACTCTACGAAATCCTTTCAAGATGTGCTTGGGTTCAGTCAATTAACTAACCAACCAGAATTTAGTGACCATGAAAAGTTATGTAAGGTCTTGGGCTTACTTGAAAATAGTTCTGTTTGAACTGCTTTAGCTCACCACCAAGATGCCACTAACTCCACCACCATTACCTTAGGGAGTCAGTTCAACATGCCTGACATTGCCATTGCTCGCACCAACATCCACGCTGGCGAAACCACCAAACAAATTTGTTTAGTCGGCCCAGCACGAATGGACTACAACCAAGTCAAAGCCATCCTTGACTTCATTAAAGAAAATATTGAAAACAATTTCTGCCAACCAAAACAATTAAAAAATAAATAATATTGAAAAAGAGAGAAAATTATCATGTTAAAAGAGTTTAAAAAATATTTAAAATCCTATCGGAAATCGGCGAAACAATTCCACAAAGAAATAAAAAAGAATAAAGAATTAGACTTTATTGATCGTAGTTTTAAAAGTGATGTCTGCCAATATATGTGTGGCTATTACTACGGTTTAATCAACTTTAATAGTTCTTTATATGAACCACACTACAATAACGTTTATGGGTTATGTAGTGTCTTAAATAACTTAATGAACCATCAAAGTGACCAAAACCCTTATGATTGTTTTAACACTTTAGATTCAGTCTTCTTTGTCCAATGTATTGATAGTCAATTATTAGACTTAATTGATGAATTACAATTAAATGAGTTTATTGATAAAGCTAATGAAATCTTTAACCAATTAGTGTTAGCAATTAACCAAACCCAAACCATTCCTTTTGATGATTTATTGTTATATGAAAACATTATCACTTGAACTATTTATTTAATGGTCAATGATAAATTAGAAAATGAAGACATTAAAGATGAAGCAATTGTTAATGCTTGAACCAAGGCTTTAACTTTATTAACTAGTTTCTTAACTGAACAATTAAAGAAATTATTAACCTTTAACTTTGAATTCATTTTAGAATACATTAATAACATCGTGTTATATTTACACTAGTTATTTTGAAAGACTATCTTAATAGTCTTTTTTTAATGCTTAAGTTGGGTAAATTTGTGAGCAATATTTTGGTGGTGGTCTAAATCTACTAAGAAACTAAATAATGGTTGGTCTTGATAACAAAAACGGCACCAGTAATCAGAATTAATTTGTTCAATTATGACTTGATAGTCTTTGTTTAATTGACATTTTAAAAGACAGTTCTGGTTGGTCATTTGAAGTTCAAAATCATTGAGATGGAGTTTTAAAATTCATTCTAAAGTGTCATGACCAACCTGTTGATAAAAGTCTTTGACACTGTTCAACATAAACAATTGATCAACATCTTTTTGGGGCTGGTGGTTTCTTAATTGGTGGGCTTTATTCACAAATAAATGGCTATAACGGGCCTGATAGTCAATGTCACACGATGAATTGACATAGCCAATCACATGATAATCTTTATCTAGCAATTCACAGACTAAATAACTGTCTTGGTCAATGACAGTTAATAAATAACGGACAGAAATAAATTTTTGATCAAAAAAATGCACACTAAAGGTGTTTATTTGTTCTTGGTGACTATCAATCTGGTAATCACAATGCTGAAGTTTTCAAAATAATTGAATCCCAAACTGAATCAAGTTCTTTTTAAATTTAAAAAGTCCAAATGTCATAAAATCTTTATTTTGCATTTTTAGATTCCTTTCTATTATTAATAGCCTAAAAATGCATAAATGTCTTTAAAAATTCTAAAAATTTATAATTTTTAGACAAAAAAATCATCAGGTCTTAGTTGACTTGATGATTCATTCATAGTTTTAGTCTTCTTGTTGATTTTCACTTGTCAAACCAGTGGTTTGGTCAGCTTCTTTACGGGCTGCTCGTTCTTCAGCACGGCGAAGGCGTGCTTCTTTAGCCTCTTGTTTAGTTTGATTCATTTTGTTGCGAGCTGTTAAGTGAAAAGTACCTTCTTTGGTTTCAAATTTACCAAGATAATAGCAAGGAATTGCTAAGCGAAGTTTAGCATTTTCTTTCGCACGACGGGTCTTAATATCACGAACTTTATAGTCTTGATATTTTTCACGGAAGCGATAGTAAGCACTATGTTGAGACCTATACGATTGATATTGGTCAAGATAGACTTCTTTGAACAGTTGCTTATCACGTTCGAAAAGTTCAAATAATTCAATTCATTCTTGATTAGTTCTATGTTTGCCCATATTTAATCTCTCTTTGCCTTGCCTAGAATTATTGTGAATTTCATTATAGATATAAGTCTTTCTTCATTAATTTTAGTCAGCTTCTAAAGCTTAAATTTTTATTAAATAATCTCAAAAACATTAATTTTATACGTCTCATAATTAATGTTTTTACTCTTTAATTATATTAAATAACTAGGAGGAATTCTTTAAACGAATATTTTACGAAAATTTTAAAAAAAGAAAAGTTTTAGCGTCATTTATTCTTCTTTATTCGCTAAAATTTGACATTTTCATTAAAAAATCTTCAGTTGCTTATCCTCTTAGGTTACCTTCTTATTTTACAAGATTTTTGTTTTTTAGGTTAAAAAATTTATCTAGAAATTTAACCCTGATTACAAAAACTTTTCTTCAGAGATGTCCTTGCTTCATTTAGAAACAATTGATGTTGTTGTTTTATGAGTTGTTTTAAGAAAAATGACACCTAGCCGTTGCTAAATGTCATTCAAAACTCATCTCTTTTATTATAATGTTTTAAATTTGTTAATCAATAAATTGATGAATTCATTTAACCGATTTTGATCATAATTGACACAATCGTAATAAATGAAACTTTCTTTTAAATTCCCATGGAGTTTGACAATACATGAGTTTAAATTGTTCATATATTGTTCTACTGATAACCCGAACCGACTAGTTGGACTATAACTTGCTTCATTCCCACCAGTGGTAATGACTTTATAAAAATTAATTCCTTCTAAAGTGAATGGGAAGGTTCGTCAAACTTCAGCCATGTAACGGGTTAAGTTTCATGGTAAGTTAAATCAGTTAATGGTATATAAAAGAATTACGTTTTTGTATTGATGAATCCGTTCTTGTTCAAACGCTACATCATAAGGTTGGTGTCCATCTAATTGCACACTGTCAATATTTTTTAAGCTACTTAAAGCTTCAAAAATAGGTTTAGTATGTAATGAATCGGTTGGACAAATACGTGCATAAATTAATAAAGTATCATTCATCGCACATTCCTTAATTTAAATTAATTTTTTGTTATTAATAGCTTGCTTTAATGTTTCATCGTCAGCATAGTCAATAGCGGCATTAATTGGAATTCCTGTCGCAATTGTGAAGACATCAATGCCAGTTGTTGATAACATTTGCCGAATATAATCACCTGTAACGATTCCATCATAGGTCTTAGGCAAACCAATAATTACTTGGTTGATTTCAGGGTGATTTAACACCCGTGTCACTAAACTATTTAAATTTAATTGGTCGATGTCAATATGTTTCCGATTAGAAATTTCACCAAAACTAATGTGGTATAACCCGTGATAACAATTGGATTCTTCAAAGCGTTCCAAATCTTCAAAACTTGACACCACCAAAATTTTGGTCTTATCACGGTTCGGACTCTTACAGATTTCACACAAAGTATCGTTGGTTAAATTGCCACATTCTTGGCATAACTTCAATTTATTGCACGCATTATTTAAGCGATCAATAAATTGTTGCACATACTGTTTATCTTGCCGTAAGACAAAATAAGCAAACTTTTTCGCATTCTTTAGACCCACCCCAGGCAAAGAATGAAACAAATCGATCAAATAGGCTAGTTCTTGAGGCTTCGCCATAAACTATAATAAGCCACCTAAACCACCAAGGGTCCCTAAGCCCCCTGGAGTTGCTGCAGCCATGATTTCTTCTTTCTTAGCTGAAGTTTGGGTTACAGCATCATTAAGGGCTTTGACAAGAATATCTTGCATGTTTTCAACATCATCAGGATCAACAATTGCTGGATTAATGATAATGTCTTCCACGACTAAACTACCATACATTTTGACAGTAACAAAATTGTTGTAGTTATATTCAAATAAGGTTTGACCAAATTCAGTTAATTTTTTAGTTAATGCTTGTTGCATTTTTTGAATTTGAGCCATCATTGCTTGTGGGTTCATATGGTTATTCTCCTACTTTAATAATTCTTTAATCTTTTCTTGTAAAGATGTTTTATTGTTATTAGTTTTGACAAATTGAGCATTGTCAAAACTAACAGGAATCTCTTGAGCTTTTTTAGCAGCTAAAAAGGCTTGTTTCATATTATCTCGCATCTGATTATCAATTGCAAAGACAAATTGATTATCCCCAAAGATTTCACCCAAGATTTTTAAAAAGGCTTGGTGATTCAAGGCTTTACTAAAATCGGTGACTGCAAGATTAGTTGGAAAAGCTAGAATAATGCCAACTGGAGCAGCAATAAAGATTTTAGAAATATCTTTCAAAATGCCAATATATTCATTGGTATCAAACTCATGTTTCTTTAAATAATTAGTTAAATTGGTTTGATATTGAGCAGCTAAGGCTTTGGAATTTTGGGACACAATCACATTAAATGTAATTTGATCAATTTGGTTTAAACAATCTTCATCAGTATCCCCATTTAATAAATCATAAGGATTAGCGATTGGAGTTTGGTTTTGGTCTGGGTCTAATAAGATTGGAACTTGTTCCACGGGAGTGTTAGATAAATCATTCCGAGTGGTGGTAATAAAAATATCTTCTGGTTTAGGTGGAACATTTAATTTTAACACAGAACTTGGTTTAGAATTGGTTTTTAAACTATCGCTACTAGATTCTACAGTTGGTTGAACTGGTTTAATCTGAGTAGTTTCAACTGGATTATCCATGGAAGCTCCCATAACTGGGGCAGTATAACTGACTTTTTTAGCCTCAGGTTTCTTACTATCTAGTTTAGGACTGACAAAACTCTCTTGTTTGTTTACACCAGCCCCATTAATAAAGTTTAAACACGCTAATTGTAAACTTAAACTACCATTCATTGAGGTTTTTAAATTCACTAAGGTTTCGCCTAAAACATTGGCTAATCGTAAACACTCACTACCACTCATTTCAATGTCATTCAATAAACTAACATTGGTTTTTAACAAACTCGTGTCTAATTGATTTAACATTAAATATTTATCCATACAAAGATTCATCAAGTTAGTGATTAAAGTGGTTCAATTAACCCCCCGACTATCAAAATCTTGAATATCATTTACTAAACTATTAACATCTTTTTGATTTAAGATATTAATAAATTTAATTAATTCATGGTAATTGGTTAAGTTAAAGACTTCATTAACGGCTTTTAAATCAATTTTGTTATTACTATAAATAGCTAATTGGGACAAGATTGATAACGCATCCCGACCAGCTCCGTCAGCCAATAAAGCAATTTTTTGACAAGCTTCATCACTAATTTTGATCTTTTCTTTTTGGCACACATCTTGAATTAATTGACTTAATTGTACATGGTTTAACCGTTTAAAATCATAGCGTTGGCAACGAGACACAATGGTGGCTGGAATCTTGTTATATTCAGTAGTAGCAAAAATAAAGACTACATGCTTTGGAGGTTCTTCTAAGGTTTTTAATAAAGCATTCCAAGCTCCCATGGTTAACATGTGAGCTTCATCAATAATATAAACTTTATATTGTAAATCAATCGGTAAATACAATACATTGTCAACAATGGTTCTAATTTCATCCACCCCATTATTGCTAGCGGCGTCCAATTCTAAAATATCAATACTATTGTTTTCATTAATTAATTGACAGTTGGCACATTGGTTGCACGCATCCCCATTCACTGGGTGTAAACAGTTAATCGCCTTGGCTAAAATTTTAGCAATGGTGGTTTTCCCTGTTCCTTTAGGACCAGCAAAAATAAACCCATGGTTAATGTGGCCACTCATGATCATACTTGTAAGGGTATTTTTGATGGTCTCTTGCCCAATCACATCATGAAATGATTGGGGACGATATTTACGATAGAATGCTAAGTTACTCATACTTTTCCTTAATCAATATATCTTAATTTTAAATGATTTCTGACCAGACTTTCAAAAAAGGTTCTGTTTTTGAAATCAAGGTTTGAAATTTTTTTCAGTTCCAGTCTAATTTTTATGTTGACAAATTTCATCTTATGCTAAAATTTAAATGTGTGCGCCAATAGCTCAGTGGATAGAGCATTCGCCTTCTAAGCGAATGGTCGGAGGTTCGAGTCCTCTTTGGCGCGCCATTTTTTGTTTTTAAACCAACAAGGAATTTGTTGGTTTTTTTCTGTCCATTTTTGCCTTTCCTTTCAGGAGGGGGATATAATAAAATTGTCTTATTGAAAAATAAGACGAAAAAATCTTCAAACTCTCAATTTTCATCTTCAAAACAATTCTTTTCAAATTGTCAATTGTATAAAATCATTCATTTTTAAGTATTTATTTTTTGTTCAATCATAAGTCAAAAATAATTCTTCTTAAGAAATAAGTTTAAGAGTTCAATAAATTTAACATCACATATTCCTTGAACAATTAGGTTTCCTTTCTTTCAAAAACTTTCTGTGCTTCTTACATAGTTTTTATCTTTTTTGTTATTTTGGATTTAACTACTTGTTTGATTGCTTTTTGTTTTAGGCATCTGAATGTATTTTGGTATCAGCTATATTTCATAGTTTTCGTATTTTTTAATTACTCCTTTAAAAAAGTATTTAACTGTCTCCTTT
>JAHHTK010000008.1 GCA_020024695.1 Ureaplasma sp.
CTAGAAGAAACTAAAATTATTTCTCACACAATTTAATTACATAGATAGGTTATTAATATTGAATTAACGATTCTATTAGATTTTGGTTTTGTTTCAAAACACACCATTAATCTATAGACCAGATGAACTTCAAGTTAACCAACCAATCGATATATCTATTCAAATCTCTATTCTCATTAGGAAACAAAAACTATAGTTCGTAGTGAACTATAGTTTTTTATTAATACCCAAAACTACGTTTGGTCTTTTTATTATTGCGTTTTGGTCGCCCAACACTATTATCTTTGAGTTTAATGGTTCCAGTAACGGCAAATAAAAGACAAGTTAAACCTAATAAACATCAAGGAAAGAAAGTGTATTGTCATACTTGGACAAATTGAGCGAAACTATGCATCCCTTGTTCATTTAAAGAAGCAATATAGTCTTTAGCATAGTTTGGTAATGAAAAGTAATAAGTTGATCAAATCCCAAAACCAATAAAGATAAAGGTTCCTAAATAACTAAAGATAGTTCAGGTTAAAACCTTTGGATTATGTTTTGGTTTCTTTGAAGTTTGATCTGCTTGATTAGTGGTTAATGTATTTGACATAAATAAGCATTCATAAAAAAGTTATTGATTTAATTATAACCGATAGCAAAGAATAAACTGGAGAGATGGTCTTGAGAGGTTTAAATCCATCTATTTCATTAAAAAACTTCAATTAAACTAGATGCTTAATTGAAGTTTGAAAGGTTATGAATTAATAAGCTCTGGCAAAGATCACTTTTTTATTAGTTTTTTTATGACTCATGAAACATTCATGATCTTGACTATCATAATCAAAGATACATCTTGGAGTAGCTCCAGTCAAGTTCTTGATTTCTTTTTCATCTTGAATGGAACCATCAAAATAAGCTCAGGCTCATTGTTTGTTATCAACAATCTTTTTGATGTCTTCAATAGATTGAGCATAGACAATGTTGTTTTGTAAGTGATAGTCGGCTTTTTGATAAAGTTCTTGTTTAATTTCTTTAATAAAGGTGGCAATGGTCTGAGTTAAGTTATCCATTGAAACGACCATCTTTTGGTCGTTTGTTCGCTTAATCACTGTGACGGTGTGGTTCAGAACATCGTTTGGTCCAATAATAATGGTGATTGGGGTTCCTTTAACGAATTGTTCATTGATTTTATAACCCATACTTTTATCACTATCATCAAAACCAACTCGGAAATCTTTGGCTAACATGTCTTTAATTTGTAAGGCCACTTCAGTAACTTGTGGGCCTTTTTTAAATAAAACAGGAGCTACCATTACTTGGACTGGAGCAATACTTGGAGGTAAGACTAAACCGTTGTTATCCCCGTGAACCATGATAATTGAACCGATGATACGGGTTGATAATCCATGGCTGGTTGTGTAAGGCATCGCTAATTTATTGTCACGACCTTGGTAACTAATTCCATAGGATTTAGCAAAGTTGGTTCCTAAAAAGTGGCTGGTAGCACTTTGTAAGGCTTGGCCATCATACATCATTGCTTCAATGGTGTAAGTGATGTCGGCCCCCGCAAATTTTTCACCTTCAGTTTTAATACCCTTAATAACAGGAATATCTAAAACATTGTTCACAAAATCCACATACAAATCTAAGAATTGTTGGGCAAAATTAATGGCTTCATCTTTAGTTTCAAACACACAGTGGGTTTCATGTCAGTGGAACTCACAGTTTCTTAAGAACGGACGGGTATTTTTTTCTGCCCGACAGACACTTGTTCATTGGTTTAATTTTAAAGGTAAGTCTTTATAAGAAACTAAACTATTTTTAAAATATTCACAGAATAAGATTTCGCTGGTAGGACGAATAGCATAAGGTTCACTTAATGGTTTATCCCCAATCCGATCCACCATAAATAATTCTGGAGCAAACCCTTCCACATGTTCAGCTTCTTTGACAAATTCACTATAGGGAATCAATAACGGCATATAAACATCTTGCACCCCTAACTGTTTAAATTGGGCTGCTAAAATATCTTTAATATTTGATCAAATTGCTCAACCAAGGGGTCTGAAAATCATAAACCCTTTGATTTCAGAATACATAATTAATTGAGCTGCTTGAATGACACTGGTATATCAATCAGCAAAGTTTTTGTCCATTGGGACAATTTTGGTTACATTATTGGTTGTATTCGCCATGAATTTTTTCCTTCATAAAATATGCATAAAGTTTTAACACTAATTATTTATTATCTATATCTTGGACACTTTTTAATATGATTTGGCCAATAATTTGTCAGTTTCTTTTTGATTTAATTTGAATTGTTTAAAATATAACCAGAAAGAGACAAAAAATATGGCCAAATCAATTTATAATGCTCAATTTAATTGTGTGTTTTATTTACCTTACAGTTATGTGAAAGCAAATTTAACAACCACATTCAAGCAGTGTCAAGAAAAACAAATTAAGGTTATTAATTTAGTGATTGACACCTTTGATGAAATAGGACATATCCAACAAATTATTAAAGAGTTAAAACACCACCAATTAGAAGTGATGGTGAGCTTTAAATTTATTAGCAATGATACTTTAAATGATTGTAACTGAAATGGATTAGTTATCTTTAAAATGTGTCATGCTAAGATTTTAGAACTTATCTTAAGTTTTGTAAAACAAGCTGACCAAGTCATTTATAGCAAAGATTTAGTGGTGCAATTAGCCAAATATGACTATTTGTTGATTCCGTTTTTTCCTATCCAAGATGTGAACCAAATCAACAAGCAAGATTTGTTTGTTGATATTAACAATGGGGTTTATGTTGAAGTTGCCAATTTAGTTAAACACATGGTGTTTAAAGCCGTGGGTAACATTTTTAAAAAACAACAGGATGTGTTAGGGATGATCAATGAAATGATGTATCCTTATATTCCTGTGGTGAAAGAAGAACCCCACTACTTATTACATAAGCTCATTAGTATTTTTAGTTATATCTTTAATCAAACCGATTATTTTGCCAATTTAATTCAGTTTAAACGGTTTGCCAATGTAATGGGAGTTTTTCAAGGATTTCAAAACTATTTAAAGACCCCGTTCCATACCGAGTTTTTATCCTTAGTCAAGGTAAGTTTTTTATACCCGAACTTTGTGAGTTTTAAATTTAACATGAACATTGATTTAAATTTATATTATGCCAATGTGTATAAAGACTCACCTGTTTATCGGATTCGGGCCAAAATTTTAAAGAAGTTCCAGTGGTGAGCGAATGATAAAAATATGTGAGTGGTGATTGCTTTTGCCTTCTTTTTCTATATTAACACGATAATTGCTTTCTTTACTAACTGAGCTCATAAAGGAGCTAGCAGTGGCGATTTAGCTTTTATTGCCACCTATTATGCCAATACAGTCACCATCTTTAATACCTATTTTGTGTTTGGTTATTTTTCATCTATTTTTACATTTATTTATAACTACATTACCATTAAGCGATTAATGAACATTGTGGTGACCAAGAACTTGAAGTTTGATGTGAATACCAAAGACATGGATTTAAAGTATTTAATTAAAATGACCAATGGGTATTTTGTCGCTCTTGGTTTAGAAGAATATTTGATTACGATTGGTGGTGACCAACCCCTTAGTCTTGAACAATACAAAAACCAAGCTCCTTTTTTCAAATATTCTTATTTTGCTCACCAACGCCAATTAATCAATGTCTTTGTGGTCCGTATGATTATTTTAGGGTGCTTGACTTTAATTACCTGGGCCATAACCAGTGCGTTTGGTCAAGTGCTCAAAGATTATGACCAAAGTGTATGGTGGGTGATTGGTTGCTCAATCATGTTATTAATTAACTTTGCTTGAAGTGGTTTAAATGTCCTTGACACCTTGATTCCGAACCCAACCAATTGAATTACTTTTAAGACCATTACTGCCTACCAACCAATAAAAGTGACCTTTGATGGCCAAACCATGGTTTTAAAAGACCAAAATAACAAAATTTTATTAGACACAAGCCATTTAAAAAACTACCAAATTCGCTTAAAAATGGCCCATTTATTTACTAACCATGTGTATAGTGCTAAATCCTATTTTGTTATTTTAGATGAAGCTCAATTACTCCAAATTGCCAACTACATGTATGATCATAAGATTAAGATGTATATTAACTATTCTTTCCAAGAATACTTAATCCAAAATGACCAAGCTAAATCTGATGTTTATCTTGCCAACCATAACATTGATTTACAAACCTATTTAGATAAAGAGATGTTAAAAGACCAAATGACATCTGATGCTAATAGTTAAGAATTAGAATTTAACACCAATTGGTGTTAAATTCTTTCTTAGTACTTGAATTAAAAGTCTAGTAGCCTAGGTTGTTAGCTGATTTAAGCTCTTTTATTGATAAGCCCGACTAATTTATCAAAGATAAAGTTAAGGGTGTTGAAAATCCTTGAAAGACGGGATTAGATAGTTAGCTGAGGCTTTTAATAATTGCTAATTTTCTAGTGAGTTGCTGATTTTAAATGAAAAGTAATATCATAGCAATTAGAAAGGAGAATTTATGGTTAATAAACATGAAGTTAGGATTTATTTACCGAATATTTTAAAGCATGATGCTATTGCTGTCAAAATGGGATTCTTACCATTTTGAGACCATGTGCAATTTGTTAGATACGAACAACATTTAGATCATTATCAAAAAGATGAAGTGACGACTGGATATGATAATAGTCAAAGAGAATTGGTTTGCGAACACACCCGTGCTTATTTAAATTTAATTGAAGATAACAATGGGGGTTGTCAAGCGTGAGTGACTGATGCTGACCATCGTTTAGCTCACCAACCCCAAGGGGTGATAAAAGCAGCCGCTTATGAAATCTTATTCAAAACCACTTTGTATCAAACATTATTAGATGCATGCAATGATTTCTTAAGTGTCTTTAATACTGTTCAAAGTCCCGCTGAGATTTTACAAGCTCACCACTGGGTGTATCATCCAAATGATAAAACTTGAACCAATCTCAAATCCAACCATCAAGCAGGTGATACAAATAGTGCTTTGGCCATGCTTAAACAAGAAGCCATTGCACGATTTGATAGCGTCATTACCAATCTAGACCTTTAGAAAAATCAATTTAAAAAACAAAGAAAGAAAAAATAAGTGTTTGAGCAAAAACTCAGACACTTATTTAATTGTGTGAATTAATTAAAAACCAGGTAAAAATGGAGGAGCGTTTGAATCATCTGGTTGTGGTGCAAAGTTGAAACGAACCTTAACAGTAGTTGTTTGGTCATTATTATGAATAATCTTCATTTCTTTATCTGTTTCTCTTTTGCTATTGATTGCATCTTGCAAGAAACCAAAGCATGGTTCACTAGTGAAATCAATACAGAAATCAGCATTGTCTGGATCAACATATTCTCAATAAATTTTGGAAATTCAATCCATATTTATCGGAGTCGTTTTATTAAAGAGGTCTTTGTATGAGTTTAAGATATTTTCTAAATTTGACTTTGAATTTCAAATCTTTACCATATCTTCTAAAGTTTTACCTGATTCTTTTCAGGCACGAAGACCAGGATAAAAGTTTTCAATATTAGCTATGGTAATAAAATTATCAAAATTAAAGTGATATTTAAAGACTAATAAACGTCCTTCTTCAATTGGAACAGTTTGGTCAACAACTACATTAATTCGTGATTTTTCTAAATTACTTAATGCACTAGAATCTAGTAAGCAGCTACGTGATAATTGCATATAAATGTTGAAACTTTGTTTTGTATTAGCAGCGGGATCTCTATCTACAACAAAATAAATTTGAACCTTGCTAAATCAGTCAGGATTTAAGTGACTATTGTCGCCTAATCAGTTGCTCTTGACTGCTAAATATTTGTTTAGAGCATCCACACTAAATTCTTGTTTATGGTTTTCATAAACATCTTGTAAGTGTTTGTTAAAGATATTATAAATATCTTCTAAATCTTGTCCTGTTAAAACATTTGGATCAACTAAATTTTGTTGACTATTTGATGAACCATTTGGATCTAAACTTTGGTTAAAAACTAATGAATTTCCGTTTACTTCAAAGAATGGGTTTCCTATTGCTTGATTTAAAATGACATTATCACTGAAAGTAATGGTGTAATTAATTTTAGTGGTTTGATTATCAGTTAACGGTGTAAATTTAATTTCTTTTAAATCTGCAACTGTTAAATTTGGAATATTTAATTCTTGCACTAAATAGGTTTTTAATGGTTCAATAAAGGTTTCATTATTTAAATTAGCTTCAGTTGCGTTTTCAAAAGTTATCTTATTTGTTGATAAATAATTTTTAATCAATTCAAATAAATGATTAGCTTGGGATTGGCTGAATGTGACACTATTGTCAGTGATTGGTTTGTCTACATTATTATTACTACTATTGTTTTTAATAACAACTAATGGTACCACGATGGATGTGGTTAAAATAGCTGCGGCTCCTAATGTACAACCAACAATAGTTCCGATTTTTTGATTTTTAGTCATAAGTTTATCCTTTCGTAATTATTCGTTGGTGTGGTTTGTACTTGGTACAGGTGGTTTTTGGTCACCAAATGGAACATGCTCTTTACTAATCAGAGTAATGGTCTTATCTTCGTTTACAGTAATTTTGAAATATGGATTGTTATCATATTTGATATTTAAAGCACAACCTGGTTTTAAAACGATTTTTAAAACAGCTTGATTTTGAGCTCCGTTCCATGTATCAGCAATAATAAAGCCGAAGGATTGAATATTTTTTTGAGCGTCAAAATTACCTCAAATTGAATCTGTTGGTAAGTAAGGACGTGGTTTAAATTTTAAGACATATTGGTTAAAAACTTCTTCAGTATTTAAATCAGCAAGAGTTTTATAATCTTGGGTGCTTAACAAACGTAGATTACGAAGATTAAAACTTATGTCGCTACAAGTTTCCTTAGTAATAATCTTGGTACCTAAATCAAATTTATATTGAAAAATTAAGACGGGATTGTTGTCAGTGTCATAATCTAAAAACATTGGTAACATTTGATTAAAGAAACTTACTTGTAAACTTGGGTCAATCGTGACAGATTTATCAAAGGTAATTCTAATTAAAGAACGGTTTTCATTAATTCAATAGTTGTAATCATAATTATTTCCAACCTTTTCAGGTGAAATGATGCTACTAATTTTATCTGCTGGAAGATCAGCATCTTTGATTTCTTTAATTAAATCTTGATAGGTGGTGTTATCAGCAGCATTTTTATAAACCTCATTAAAATATCTAGGGTTTAAAGCAGCTGGTGATTGTTGATAAAGGGTATCTAATTTGGTTTTTAATATGTTATAGATTTTCTTTGTATTAGCTAAATCAATTTCAGGGGCTTGATGGTTTTCTGGTGAAACTGCAACGGGTGGTTTCTTTACTTCTAAATCATCAGTCACAGTGTTTGGTTTAGATTTTAAAGATTGGTTATCAACAATAAAATATGGGTTGTATTTTAAAATTTCAACATCTAATGGTTGCTTAAATGTTAATGTATAAAGGCACTTGACATCATGAGCATTAACATCTAATGGATTAGTGTTGGATACTTGTAATTCAAAATGAATATCTTCAAATTGACTGAAATCAAGGTTAGAAATTCCTTGTAATTCCTTAATGATTGGTTTTTAAATGCATCACTATTTAAATAAGCTTCATTAAAATCATTTTTTTGATTCTTATTTAATTCTAGGATGTGTGAATTAATAATGTCATAAATTCGGTATGATTGTTTATTATCAATTGTAATGGTGTTGTTTGTAGGTTGTTCAACTGGTGCAGTTGGTTGTTGACTACATGAAACTAAGCTCATAGTTGTTGGAATGAGTATTCCAGCACTAGCAGCTAAACTAACAGCGATACTAAGATGTTTTCTTGACATATTTTCGCTCTACCTTTCTTAATTTAAGCAAAATTATAATGAAAAATTTATAAAAAACAAAATAGTTTCTTCTAAAAGACAAAAAAACGGATAAAAATTGTTTTTTGTTAATTTTTTTATCTTTTTGTGTGTAACAAAGAGCATAAAAATCCCTAAAAATTTGAAAGTTTGAAAAAAAATAACAAAAATTTTGAAAAAAATAAAATTCGGGTATCGTTTATAAAACGATAAACACTTACCAAGATTGTTTTTACTTTTTAAATTTCAAAAATTCTTAAAAATTTTATCTTTAAACATTCTTGTATATACAACAGTTGAGACTAAAATTAAAATAAGTAATCGGAGGAAATATTATGACTATTAAAACCAAAAAGAATTTATGAAAAATTGGTTTCGCAACTCTTGGTGTCGCTACCATCACAGCATTACCAATCGCATTAACATCATGTAACGGTTCTGATAATAGTGCTGAATTATCACAAGCACAAGCAGATTTAGAAAAAACTAAAGCTGAATTAGAACAAGCTATCAAAGACAAAGATCAAGCTATCAAGGATAAAGATCAAGCTGTCGGAGAACTTAACAATAACTGAAACAAATATAACACTGTTAAATATTTAGCAAACGTTTGAAACACTCAAAGTGCTGAAAAGAACGCTATGACACTTAACGCATACAACGCAGGTATGGCACAATTTACAGTTATGACTCAACAACAACAAAACGTTTTTGATACATCTAAAGTTACAGTTCCAGCAACAAAAGCTGCTGCTAAAGAAGCTGCTGCTGATGCTACTACACCAGTAAAAGAATACTGCACCATTGCTAACCCAGCAGAAGGCAAAGCAATTCCAGTTGTTTTCATGGACATTGATGAAACTATCATCAACAACTTCGCATACCAAAACTACAACTTATTAAACGGTAAAGGTTTCAGTGGTAAAAGCTGAGGCGAATACGTTAACGATCCAAACAGCCCACAACCAGCATTAGAAGGTTCAATTGAATTTATTAAATATGTTTGAAACCACGGGGGAGTTGTTTTCTTTAACTCAGGCCGTTTACAAGCAAAAGATATTCCAGCAACTAAGAGAGTCTTAATGAAAGCTGGTCTTGATGAAAAATACTTACCAGACTGAGTATGATGATGTCAAGGTACTCAATTGTTTGACGAAAACAAACAACCATATGCTCAACCTTGAACACATGCAAAAGATACTTCAAGAAGTAACAACAAAAAATTCAAAACTACTAAAGAAGACAGAGCAAACTTTGTTAACGACCACGGATTTGACTTCACAAACGTTAATGGTTGTGGTGCTACTGGAGCAGACAAAATTAAATTCAAAACAGTGATGAGAGTTGGCGACAACTTCAGTGACTTCAACGACAACGCTTCAAGTCAATTAAAAAACCCTGAAAAAATTGAATTCTTAAACCAACACACCAAAAACTTATTTGGTAGCCTTGATATTAGAAACAAAGGGGTAAGAGTTGAAAAAGTTGACCCAGCAACTAATAATGGTCAAAAATATACCGTTAAACAAGAAGAATGAGCTGAAAGTTATATCTTAATCGGTGGTAACACAGCATATGGTGACTTTGAAAGAGGTATCCCACAAGAAGTCAATGAAAGTTGATTCAAATTAACCGATCAAGAAAAACAAGCAGCTATTGAAACTGTGTTAAAAGGTTTATACTGAGAACCAAGTAATACAAGTAAATAATCAGTAAACAATACATATTTCTTATCTATCTATCATAAATAATCCTTTCTTATTTTCTATTTAAATCTATCTTAATTATTTATCTTTATCTACATATTAACTTATATACATATAGACATGGTTAGTGAATTCTAACCATGTTTTCTTGTTTGCATTTAGATAGAAAGGCAAAGACTAAAAAGATATTAAAAAAACATGGTCACAGAACCATGTTTCAGACTATCATTAGGGCTAGATAAAAACCTAGCTCAAGTATGAATCACTTATTGATGCTTTTCTTCCAATTTCTTTTCAAAAGCATTGACTAGATCATTTAATGTTTTTAATTGATTAAGGGTTTCGTCATCTAAAGTTACCCCTAATGAATCTTCAATGTTCACAATTAAACCCATCATTTCTAAAGAATCAATACCTAAATCTTTTAAGGTTAAATTTAAATTAGTTTTCTTAAAAGTGATTCCGTTTTGTTTTGCAATTTTTTCGATTTGTCCTAGAACCGTCATAAAATCCTATGTCATTAAGAAACAACCAAATAGATTAAATCATAATAGGCTTTGGAAACAAAACTATCATGATGTTTGGCTTTTCATTTAATATAAATATTTAATACATTATATCCCAAATCAGCGATATTTTTTGTATTCACCAATTGATAATAGATTTCTAAATTTTCTAGTCCAAACGGACATAACCTTGAATTCACTAAAGTCTTAGTTAATAAAGGTTTGAGTTTATGATAAACCTTGTCTTTATTAAAACATAATTTTTGATGATCAAAATTATTGACATAGTTTTGATAGTCAACTAATTGAGATTTAAACTCATAGGTATTGACTAAATCCTTTAAGAAATACCGAGTTGCTTGGGTGTGGTGGTTATTTAAAACTTTTTGACCGTTTAAAAGCTCAGGGAATTCATAAGGGACTAAATATTGATGCACTGGTGGGGTTTCGGGTACTGTTTCTGGTTGCACAGAAGGCACGTGGGGTGGTTTTGGAACCACTGGTGTAACTTCAGGTTTAACAGGAACGTTGGGAGTTGGAGTTGGCACAGGTGCAGGTGGTTTTGGAGTTGGTTTTGGTGGTGTGGGAGCTGGAGATGGAATTGGGGTTGGTGGCTTTGGTGTTGGCACTGGTGTAGGTGGTTTTGGCACAGGTTTTTCTTCTGGTTTAATTACAGGTGGTGGATTTGGTTGAACAGGGTTTTTATCAGGTGAAATATTAGGTTTTTCAGGTGCTGGAATTACTGGTTTTGGTGGATTTGGAACCACAGGTTGGGTATTTGGAACCACTGGATTTGGTTCTGGAATAATAGGGTCTGGAATTGGAATTACAGGTTGGGGTTCTGGTTTGCTTGGACTTGGAACCACGGGTTGGTTTGGATCAGTTGGAAAGAAAGGATCAGTTTCAGGAATTTCAATTGGAAAATCTGGTTGTTCAATTGTTGGATTTTCATTAACTGTTGGATTTTGCAACTCACTTTCAGCTTTTTTCTTTTGCTGATGTTGGATTCAAAAAAACGCTCCCGTTCCCAATGCTCCCGCCACACATAACCCACCTAACAAGCCTAACGAAACTTTAGCTGTTTTAGATAATTTCTTAGCCATATTAATTATTTAAATCCACGCTTAATCAATTTCCAGACGCATTGCTATCAAGGATATTAACACTTAAATTTAACCGTTGGTTATTTTGAAATAGATTCTCATCAAAACTTCCTTGAATGGTACCTGTGTAATAAGTTCCAAAACTTTGCTTATCTTGAAAAACGTATTTTAAACTAAATGTTGTTGGTTCAGGAAAATAAATGCCATTTGTACCATTTTCGTGGGTCCCTGACACAATCTTTAGTTCATGTTTGTCTTGGTCATAAATAGTTTTAAAGCCTAAATTAAATTCTTGATAGTAAGGTAAATCATTGAGACTATAATCATAAACTAATTGTTTTTCAGGTTGGTTTTTAACTTGATAATCTAAAATGATTTTGGCCTTTGCAAATTCTTTTTTAGGACTATTAATCGCATTGGTTTTAAATGGGGTAAATAAAGGTTCATTTAAATGAAACTCTTCTTGCTTGGGTTCAAAATAATAGTTGGGTTTATTAATCTTTTTGATTTCAGGTCTAACCCCCGTTTTATAGTCAAAAATATAATCGGTGGGTTTTCAATCGTTATAGGCTGTTAAAGTTAAATCTGATTGATCAAAATAGTTACTGATTTCATAATAGGTTTTGAAACAACAAAAATCTTTTCATTCTTGCAAGAATAATTGGAATTTACCCCCACCAACAACAATTTCATATTTATTAGGAATTTCAGGGTTTAGGAAGGGTTGGATTTGAATTTCAATTTGTTTATGGTGGAAACTGTTGTTTAACCATTGGTTAACTAAATTAATTTTGACATGCCCTTCATAAGTATAAATGTTAGGACTGCCATAAGCGTCAACGCTTTGACAAAAGACAGGCACGTTTTTGACCACTTGGTCTAAAACAGCAACATCACAATAAAAAGCATCGCTCGGTAATTCATATTGACCAGCGACCATAAAACTAAAATCAATGTCTAAATACCCGTCTTTGAAGACAGGCTTGGTGCTAATTTTAACAGGGGCGACAAACCGTCCTGCAAACCGTCCAAGTTCGACATCATTATCCATTGGTAAAATGTAATAATAATTGTTGGCATAAGTCGTGGCTGTATGGGTTGTAGCTTCGGATTTAGCAACTAGTTGAATTTCTGGTTGATAGATATTGGTATACATATTTTTTTCTCCTATTACTTAATAGTGAAAAAAGAGAAAAGATATAAAATAAAATTATGAATCAAACAAATTTATGACAACTTTTTTATAAAGCTAACCAAATGTTAAGTGCTGCTAACCAAAACGAACAAATAAGTCAGTGAATCCTAGAAAAATATTTACCTGTATGTGAAGATTGAACCACTTATTTATTTAGTCATCGGAATGACCAAGTGAGTTTTGGACCAGCTTATTTAACTGATATTCAAGCTTATATTGATGGTAAACCGTTGGCCAGAATTTTAAAAAAGTCACGGTTTTATGGGTTAGATTTAATTGTTGATGATGAAGTTTTTTGTCCCAGAAATGAAACTGAATTATTAGTGGAACAAGCATTAGAGTGAATTCAAAACCATCCTAATGCTGAATCAGTTTGTGATATTGGAGTGGGAAGTGGAGCTATTATTACAGCTGTTGCTTATCATGCTCCTCATTTAAAAACCTATGGAAATGATTTAAATCCACGAGCCATTTATTGTACTTACAAAAATGCTACCAACCATCAATGTAAAGTGAGTTTAATGCTTGGGAGTAATTTAAAACCTTATCTTTTAAATGAAATAAAAATTAACTGTTTAATTGCTAACCCACCTTATATTGATTATGAAGAGAAATTAGAGGCTGGGGTCACGCAATATGATCCTGAACTAGCTTTATTTGCACCCCAAAAAGGCTTGGCGAGTTATCTAGACATTATTGAAAATGCCCATTTAGTTTTAAAAAAACCGTATGTCATGTTATTTGAAATTGGTTATCAACAAGCAAATGAAATTTGCCAAATTTTAATTAAAAATGGCTTTGAACCTGAATGTATTAGTGTCATTCAAGATTATCAAGGTTGAGATCGGATTATTAAGGTGGTTAGCCATGTTTAGATATTATCAAAAAAACGAAATTGACACGGTTGTGTTTGAAATTAAAAATAATAAAGCCTGTGTGTTTCCAACCGATACCGTGATTGGAATTGGGGCACTTGATGAAACCTTATTATATAAAATTAAACAACGGCCAAAACACAAAAAAATCATCCTATTAGTAGCTAATAGTAGTGCTTTAGGAATTTTGAATGACCGTCAAAAACAATTTCTAAATCGCTTTTGGCCAGGGGGCGTGACGGTCATTCATAACGGAGTTTCATACCGTATGCCAAACGATGAATGATTATTATTGCTGTTGTCCAAAACAGGCCCTTTATATTGTTCTTCAGCAAACCTTTCTAACCAAGCTGTGATTGAAAATACCCTAGCAGCGAATGAAGTATTTGATGAAAAATGACACTTTCATTTAGTGGTGGTTGAAGGTACTAAAAAGACCGATTTACCAAGCACAATCATTGATATTGATGAATGAAAAATTATTCGCTCAGGATGTATGATAGATGAAATCAAAACTTATTTAGACCAAGAAGGGATTAGTTATGGCATCAATTAAAAAACCAATAATTTATATTGCTAGTGATCATGCTGGATTTCAAGCTAAACAAGGTTTAATTCCTTTATTAAAACAAGATGGTTATCAAGTTGTTGATTTTGGTTGCCACCATGATGATAAACCAACCAATTATGCGATAAGAGCCATTCGGTTAGCTAAAAAAGTGGCTCAAGCAAAAGAACCAGTAACTGGAATCTTAATTTGTGGGTCAGGCATTGGAGTAGCCATGGCTGCCAACAAAGTTCAAGGGATTTTATGTGGTGTAGCTTATAGTGAAGAAACAGCCCGTTTAATTAAAGAACACGATAATTGCAATATTTTAGCGTTAGGAGGCCAACATTTTAGTATTGACCAATTGTACAAATTTGTCACAGCCTATTTAAATGCTGAATTTGAAGCAGGCCGTCACCTACCACGGGTTGGCTATATTGCTAAATATGAAAAGAAACCACACTAGTGTGGTTTGCAACTAACAATCAAATTTAACAAAATGAAACGGATTTTAGTCGTGTTTCATTTTTTTAACAATTTTTTTGCCAAAAACCAACTTGTATATATAACAGTTTTCATATAATTTAATTAAATAATTGAAATGTCAAGGAGAAGTTATGATCAAAAAAATGGTTTGAGCCATTCCTGTTTCAATTGGGGGAGTTGCCATCGCAGCGACTGCAATTGGAGTGGGTTATACCCAATCTCAAAAGGCCAATCCATACGTTGATTTCTATAGACGTCCTGCAACACCAGGTGATACAGCTTTAGTTAATGCTTATACTTCAGCTGTACGTCATGGTGCAAAGGTTGTTGTCGGTGCTGGTTTTACTCATACCAATCCGATTAAAGCAGCTGCTAACCAACAGTTCTTTAAAGAAAACAACACTGGGTTACTTTTATTAGATGACACTTGTGGTGAAACAACAGGTGGTTATCAAATCGCATCCGTTACCTTTAGAATTAGCGAAGCTGGTTTCTTAACAGGTATCGCATTAGGTGAATATCTCAACTACTATCAAAGTATTTTTGCTCCAAATAAAGATGACCGTTTAACATATGCTGCTTGAGGTGGGATGCCATTTGGTACCATTTTAAGCTTCATGTCAGGTTTCCAACAAGGGATTAACTACTTTAACAACAAAGTTGTTCCTGTTGTAAATGAAAAAAAAGAAGGTACTTACAAACCAATTCATCAAGTAACCTCAGCTCACTCATTCGCTGGTGGTTTCGCTCCAGATAACGGAAAACAACCTGCTGATGAATTATTCGGTGGGGTTGGAACCCAAACTTGATCAGTTTATGAACAAGGTAAGGTTGAATCAGGTGCCCAAGTTCCTGAATGAAAAAACAAAAACGATTTTAAAATTGTAGCTGTTAATGAAGTTCCAGATGCTGTCTTAGTTGTCGCAGGTCCACAAGTTACAACAGCAATTGACAGTATTAAAGTTCATAATGCTAAGAGTGTTATTGTTGGGGTTGACGTCGCTCAAGAAGACGACAAGGCTTTAAACCAACCATTCAAAACACCATTATCAGGTGACAAGCAATCAATTGATAAACCAATTTGTTTCTCAATCATGAAAGACCTTGCTAAAGCTACAAGTAATGTATTAGAAAATATTACCGCTGGTAAAACTACTAGTCCAACTGAAAACGAAAACCACTATGGTGGTTTAGGTTGAAACTCTGTTGGTGACTTAGGTAACAACGGGGTAGCAGTTAGTGATGCTGGTAAAACCTTCTTATACAACGCTTTAATCAAAGCTGGTGTTATTCAAAATGGTAAAGAAATTGCTGATCCAACTAAATCATTAAGTGAAGATGAATTTGCAAGAATTTATAAAGAATCAAAAGACGCAATTCAAGCTCAACCTGATTATTTATATAACCAAGGTAACCGTGATAATGTCAAAGGTGATGAATCCAAATTCATTGCTACCGAAGACGTTTCAGCAAAAAACCCATTACCAGGTTATCAAATTCGGAACCAATATATTGCTCCATTTACATCAGGTGGTGTCGGAACAGTTTGAAAACCAGATGCAAAAACTGAAGGTGCAAACTATACTTTTGAAGACAACATTAAGAACACTAAACTTGTTCCTGAAAGTGAAGAAGCAGCTTACAAGAAATTCGCAGCTTTTGCTTCTAAACAACTTCAAGAAGATAGAGATAACGCAATTCGTGGTAAAAACTTTGATACCTTTAAAAACGATGTCAAAATTGTTTTATCTGAATCAACATCTGTCTTATTAGATAGTTCTTTCTCACAAAGTGCTTTCCAAGGTATTTTAGAATACTACTACTATGAAGATCCAGCTGGTTTTAGTGGTTTATATAACGAATTTAGAACTAGCATTCTTCAACTTCCACCTGTAACCCCTACTGTTAAATCAATCGCAGTAGATACTGAAAAATAGAAAGGCAGTTATGGAACAAATTATTGAAAAACAAACACTTCGCAATGAAGTTGAACCTTCCAAATTTGCCGTTGAAATGCTCAATATTACCAAAACATTCTTAAATGGTAAAGTTGTTGCTAATGACGATGTTAACTTATTAGTCAAGAAAAACGAAGTTCACGCAATTATTGGTGAAAACGGGGCTGGTAAATCAACATTAATGTCAATCTTATTTGGACTTTATGCTCCAGACTACGGTACTGTCAAAATCAATGGCGAAAAAGTTAATTTTACTTCCGCTAAAGATGCTAACAAAGTCGGTCTTGGAATGGTTCACCAACACTTCAAATTAGTTGAAGAATTCACCTTATTTGAAAACATTATCTTAGGTGCTGAAGACACTAAAATCTTAGGCATTATTGAAACTAAACGGATTAAAGAAAAAGTTGAAGCTTTAAACCAAAAATACGGTTTTAACTTAGACCTTAACATGAAAGCATGTAATGCTACTGTTGGTCAACAACAAAAAACCGAAATCTTAAAACTTTTATACCGTAATGTTGATATCTTAATTTTCGACGAACCAACTGCTGTTTTAAGTGACCGTGAAATCGAATCATTCTTAAGAATGATCGCTGACTTTAAACAAGAAGGTAAAACCATCATCATTATTACCCATAAATTCAATGAAATTAAATCAGTCGCAGACTACGCAACTGTTATCCGTCGTGGTAAATATGTTGCTGACTTCGCAATTGCTGATAAAACCATTGAAGAAATGGCTGAATTAATGGTTGGTAAAAAATTAGTTGAAGTTAAAAATACAGCTGAAGACAGAAGTTTTGAAAACAACGAAACTGTGTTAGAAATCGCTGATTTAGACCTTCGTGCTGCTTGAAAACCAAATTTAGGTAAAACTAAATGATTCAAGAAAAAGAGCCAAGACACCAACAGTCTTCTTGCTACTGACATTTCTCAATTAAATAGTAAAGTTAACTTCAAAATTAGAAGTGGTGAAATTGTTGCCATTGCTGGGGTTGAAGGAAACGGACAATCTGAATTAGCATACTTAATTTCAGGTTTAATGAAAAACAAAACAGGTACCATTACTTTAAATGGCCAAGTTATTAACGGTTTATCCATTAAACAACGGAACTTATTAGGAATGTCATACGTTCCTGAAGACCGTCACAAACATGGTTTAATTCTTGATTTCTCAGTTGCTGAAAACGCAGCTATTAATCAAATTGATCAAAAACCATTTAGTTATTCTGGACTTTTAAACCAAACTATCATTTACGACCACGCAAAAGATGTTATCGCTAACTTCGACGTTAGAGGTACAACTCGTGGTACTAGCCCTGCCCGTGGTTTATCAGGTGGTAACCAACAAAAATTAATTATTGGACGGGAAATGACTAAACCTCACAACTTATTAATTTTAGTTCAACCAACCCGTGGGTTAGACTTAGGGGCAATTAGCTTCATTCATGATCAAATTCTTCAAGAAAAAGCCAAAGGAAACGCTATTTTATTAATTAGTTATGAATTAGACGAAATCTTAGCTTTAGGTGACACTATTGGGGTTATGCAAAATGGTGTCTTAGTTGGTTATGATACAGCTAAAAATATGACCCGTGAAAAAATCGGTAATTATATGGTAGGAAAGGCATAAAATGAATAAGTTTCGCTTTCAATTAGCGTGTGACTCTTTCAAGTATACACGTCAACGTAAAAGCGGTTGAAGAAATTTCTTATCAGTAACAGTTGCTATCTTTTTAGCTTTAATCTTAGCTTTATTAGTAGCCACTATTGTTGGTAACAATCCATTCGAAATTTTTAGACAGTTATTTACACAAGGGTTCGTTAACCCTAACCAATTAATTGTTAATATTTCCATTTTAGGGGTATCAGCAATTGCATTCAGTTTCGCATTTAAAGCCAAATTATTTAACATTGGGGTTTCAGGTCAAATGCTTGGGGCTGGTATTACAGCATTATCAATTTGTACCTTAATCAAAAATGCAAACGTCGCAGGTATTAATGCATTACCAGCAGGATCATTAGCTATTGTAATGTTATTAATCGCTATCATTTCAGGTGGGGCAATCGCAGCCATCATCGGAACTTTAAAAGCTTACTTAAAAGTAAATGAAGTTATTTCAACCATTATGATTAACTGAATCATTTTCTTTGTTGTAAGATACGCAATCGTAAATATCGATTATTTAAAACCAGCTGACAACAACGGGGTTATTACTAACTCAGTTGAATTCGCACCAGCATTTGCTATGAACCAAGTTGGTTCTAGCACTGAATATGGTTGAATTGCTGCTTTAATCTTATTACTTTTATCAGCTGCAATCATGTTCTTCATCTTTAAATTCACTACTTTCGGTTTAAAAATTAAAGCCGTTGGTTTAAATGAAAGTGCTGCAAGATACGCAGGTTTCAACACTAAAGCTATCTTAGTTGCTACCTTTACAATTTCAGGTGTTTTCGCTGGAGTTTTAGCAGCAATTACTTATGGCTGTCGTCAATTTGCTTTCATTCCAAGTAGTATTATTAGTGATACCTTACCAACTGAAGGGCTTGATGGTATCGCAATCGGCTTAATTGGTTTAACTAACCCAATTGGTATTCTTCCAGTTGCTTTCTTATTAGGTATGTTCCAATCAGCTGCACCTTTCTTATCAGTTCCTTCAACTTTCTCAAGTTTAATTACTGGTTTCATCATGTTAGGGGCAAGTGTTTATGTTGTCTTTGCTAACTTCAAACCATGAATTTGAATTTATGAAAGAATCCACGGTATTAACAGTATTGGTAGTTATCAAGCTTACATTAACGAAAACGAATCCAATATTTCTGTAGCAAAATCCAAATTAACTACAATTAAAAAATACAAAAAAATCATTAAGAAAATTGATCACATCGTATCAATGACTAACGGTATGAAGACCTTCAGTCTTTCAACTTTCGAAGGTTTAAGTATTCCAAACTTCAACGGTTCATTAGCTGAAGCACGTAACTACTTAGCAAAACAAATCGAAGTCATGGAAAATGAAGTCATTCAATCATACCAAGACGAAAAACAAAGAATTCGTACCGAACTTAAAAAACACCAAATCATTAGTGAATGTTCTACTTATTTCTACCCAAACCTTGTCATCAAAGCAAACATGAAACATTATGACAAAGTTGTTGAAAGTCAATTAAGTAAAGCAAACGGTCGTTTAGCAACTAAATATAACAAGTTAGAAGACGCTTTAAATAACGTTGAAAACAATCCTAACAAAGCTGAAAGTTTAATGATTAAAATGGAAAACATTAAAGCTAAAATGGCAACCAATGTTTCTGTTGTTAATACATGAAAAGAAGAACATTTAGCAGTTACAACTAAACGTCAAAACAAAAAAGCTTACAATTTAGGTAACTTAGCTTTCGCTTACTACCACAACTTAGAAAAAGCTAAATTATTAGACTTAAATCCAACTGACAAACAAAACTTAATCGATTGACTTAGCCAAGGTTATAGCTTAGCATTAGGTCAAATTGATGAAAAATATGTTGAACGTTTCAATAAGATGCAAGCCCAACAAGCCCAACAAGAAGCTGAAACTAACTTAATCGTTTTACAATCACAACTTGTTGTTGAATCAAGTAAAGGAGCATATTAATGACTACTGGGTTAATCTTTAATGCAGCGTTTATGTATGCTGCGATCTTGATTATCGCTGCTTTATCAGGTTTCTTTACTGAAAGAGCTGGTATCGCAAACATTTCAATTGATGGACAAATGATTTTCGGAGCCTTAATCTTTTGTATCATGGGTGGGATTATTCAACCATCTTTAGGTAACAACTCACCACTTTTACCACTTTTAATTTCATCAGTCTTAACCATTCTTGCTTCATCGCTATTTGGGTTATTAACAATTAAATTAAAAGCCAACCAAATTGTTGCGGGGACCGCAATTAACTTATTAGCAATCGGTTTAGGTTCTTTCTTAAGTGAACCTTTAGCACCAATTATCGACTCCTCATGAACTAACTTACGTGGTTCATACTTACCAAGTGGTTATGTTGGTAACTCCATTTACACCACTGCTATCTTCGTTTTCTTATTAGCCATCTTAATTGCTGTGGGTTTATTTGTCATGATTAAATTCACTCCATTTGGTTTAAGATTACGTGCAATTGGGGAAAACCCATACGCAGTTGACAGTCAAGGTATTAACGTTGAAAGATACCAATGAATCGCAACCACCATTTCAGGTGCGTTAGCTGGTTTAGCTGGTGGAATGTTCATTTATACTAACGGTACTAATGCCTTCTATGGTAACGTATCAGGTATGGGTTTCTTGGCACTTGCAATCCTTATCGCAGGGGCATGAAGAATTCCATTATTAACAGTCATCGCAGTTATCTTCTCAATTCTTACCAACGCATTGACTAAAACTTCATCATCACAAAATATCGACCTTAGCAAGATGTTACCTTACGCAATTACTCTTGTGGCCATGGTCGCATTCTCCAAATGAATGAAACCTCCAAGATTTGTGGGTCAACCATACGTCAACGCAGGTCGTTAGATATTTTTCAAACAATTCTCAATTCCAAGGTGATAACACTAAATTCAAAAAAGTGTTATCACTTTTTATTGATCAAATTCCCCTTTAAGAAAAGACGATCAGATCTTAGATTGGGTTCGTTAATAAAATCAAAAACCGAATTCAAAACCACACCAAAACCGAGTGCAATTATGGTAAAATATATCTTATATATATTTTTGGTTGAAATTAAAAATATCAGGCTTTTCAATTTGAAAAAATGGAAATCTTGATATAATTTAATAGTTTAAATTTTTATTAAACACTCTTGCAAGTTCAGACTTGCTATTAATATCCAAAAGAGAGGTAATTCCTAATGGCAAAATACGAAATTATGCTTGTTGTCGGTGGCAATGACATCGATGCAAAAAAAGCTGAAGAAATTTCAAAGAAATATGAAAAAATCATCAGCAATAAAGAAATCCAAGTTACAGAATATGGCTTAAGAGATTTAGCATACGCTATCAACAAGCAAACAAAAGCATATTACACACAATTCAATTTTGAAACTGAAGACATTGCAGCAATTAACGAATTCCGTCGTATTGTTAACATTGATAAAAGTGTCTTACGTTCATTAATTATTAACTTAGACAAAGATTATGGTGCTAAAAAAGCAGCTAACGCTAAGAAATGTGCAGCTGCTCAAAAATGTGCAGCAATTACTAAACGTCGTGAAGAAGAAGCACGTCGTCGTCGTGAAGAACGTGCAAAACAATTAGCAGCACAAGCTGAAACTCCAGCAGCATAGGTTACGGAGAAAAAACATGAATAAAGTTACATTAGTCGGTAATATTGTCGCCGATCCAAAAGAAACGTTAATTAGTAATGGTGGTGAAAAATCAGCCTTTACAATCGCTGTCAGAGATGCTCGCAATTTTCAAGAAACTTATTTTCTTCCTTGTATTGCTTGAAAACCTCTTTCAACTTTCATTAACGCCAATGTTAAAAAGGGTGATTTAGTCACAGTTGATGGTCGTTTAACTCGTCGTGCTTATACACCTATGGACGGAAAAACGATTTATGTAACTGAAGTGGTAGTTGATTCATTCCAAACATTACGTCGTTCAGCAAATAATATTGCGAACAGTGAAACTATTCCAACTGGCAATTCAGTTAGAGGAAGTGAACCAACTCCAAAATCTGATAATGGTGGTTATCAAAGTACCCCAACTAATTTAGATACTGTTTTTAATAATAGTACCTATGAAGATAATAACAATCAAGATGATCAAAATGATGATATTGATTGAGATAGTGAATTCAATTAAATTCAATTAAGGAGTTTGTCATGATTAAAAGAGGCAAAAATAATAAATCAAGAAAATTTAGCCGTAGAAAACCATGTGTCTTATGTGCTAACGGTGTTTTACAAATCGATTATAAAGATGTTGATACATTAACAGCTTGTCGTGCTTTAGAAAACGGAAAAATTAACGCACGTCGTAAAACTGGTTTATGTCGTCAACACCAAAACCAAGCTACTAACGCAATCAAGAGAGCAAGAATTGTTGCTTTAATTCCATTCGTTGGTGCTGGTAACGGTAGAGCAAAGTAATTATAAGGATTTAATATTATGAAAGTAATCTTAATGCAAAACGTACCTAGTTTAGGTAAAAAATTTGACGAAATCGAAGTTAAACCTGGTTATGCAAACCACTATTTAATTCCACATGGCGTGGCTGTGGTTGCAAACAATGCTGGACAAAGATTTGTTGCTGAAGTAAAAGCTGAAAATGAAGCTAACCTTGAACAACAAACCAAAGATGCAACCTTATTAAAAGGTGAATTAGAAAGTAATGTTTTAACTTTCACTTTAAAAGCTGATCCAAATGGTGAAGCTATTGGTCACATTACTAACAAAGTTTTATTAAGTGAAATTAACAAAGAAAGTAAAAAAATTAACAAATTCATGTTTGCTAAAAACTATCAATTAGGTTTCGGTGAACACGAAGTTAAATTAGATATTTTTGGCGATGTTATCGCAACTGTTAAAGTTGTTGTTAAAAACGCTTAGTTCTTAATCACTATATAGGATAGATATGCTTGACGAAGAAAAAAACAGTATTATTTCTGAGGCAAGTCATTCATTAATCGTCGGACTTTTAACCAATCCATCTGCTTGTGATGTAGCACGTGGGCGTTTAGGGCCCGACGATTTTGATTTCGTTGCCGAAGATCAAATGATTTATCGTGCTATCTTGGACTTGCAAGATCATAATAAAAGTCTCGATGAATTAACCATTGCTAAATACGTAGACAGTTATAGTGAAGGTGAATTCGCTGCAGATAAAGTTGTATCTTATTTAAAACAATTGCGAATTAAATACAGCAATGTTTATGAAATTGATACTTTCTTAGATATTATTAGCGAATTTATTACTGAAACCAGATTGCATCAATTTGGTGAAGATTTAATTAATTTAAAATTGAATCCTCAAAACAGCAATGTTGCTATCCAAAAAATTACTGAGGATTTTAATGATATTATTAGTGGTCGTAAAACTGAAAACTTAAAATCTTTCTCAGAAGTAATTGAAAAATATATTAATAATCTCGATGAATTGGTAAATCGTGACCAAGACAGTTTTACTGGGACTGATACAGGTTTTACAGATTTAAACCATATTACTAATGGGTGACAACCAGGCGATATGATTGTTCTAGCTGCTCGGCCATCCATTGGGAAAACAGCCTTGTCTCTTAATTTCTTATATCATGCTGCTAAAGAAGCTGAAACAAAGAAAAACGAAGCCGTGGTCATGTTTAGTTTGGAAATGGGTTCTGAATCCATTGCTGAAAGAATGATATCTATGATTTCGAATGTGCCCTCAACACAGTTAAGAAGTTATTCGCTAAATGAACAAGACTTGTTTGCTGTTCGTAATGCAGCTGCTCAAATTGCTAAATTACCAATTTTTATCTCAGATGCGTCTTCCATCAATATCTCTGATATTCAAGCAAAATTGCAACTTTTATCAAAGACATATAAAATTAAATTAGTTGTAGTTGACTATTTACAATTAATTAGTACATCTGATAATTCTGGAAGTCGGGTCAATGAGGTTGGTAAAATTTCTAGAACTTTAAAAATTATTGCTCGGAACATTAAAGCTCCCATTATTGCCGTCGCTCAATTGTCACGGAAGATTGAGGAACGAAAGGGTGAAGACCGACGTCCAATGCTTTCTGACTTAAGAGAAAGTGGTTCAATTGAACAAGATGCTGACATCGTTACATTCATTGAATACGACCGAACGCAAGAAGAAAAACAAGGCCAAAAACCTAAGGATGGTACCGAGGATTTCGCCAAAGCCTATGCTTCAAGCGTCATTGTAGATTTCTATATTTCCAAACATCGGAATGGTAGCACTGGGATGCTTAACTTTTCTTATAAAAAAGACATCGGAAAGTTTTATAGCTATAGCAAAAAATCGTAACTTAATAGGATAACCAAATGAAAATTAATCGTAAACTTAAAAATATTTTAACCATGGCTGCTGGATTAACAGCGGTTAGTTTAATTACTGTCCCTGCTGTAACTTTAACTTCCTGTTCAGCAGCCTCAAACTCATATTACCCAGAAACCACCATTACTTTCAATAGTCAAGATGTTTTAGGGTTAGAAACTCCAAAAGAATTTTATTTAAATAATGCCACTGGAACTGCTATTTGAAATGGGAATTATTATGGTTTCACTTCATTAGATCAAATTCAGTCAATGTATACCAGTGTTTTACAAGCAAACGGTTTAAATGTTTCGCAACCAAATAAAGCTGCTTTGGAAAACTTTGAAAAACAATCTGGTAAGAGTTGATATGAAGCAACTGGTTTAAAACCATTAGTAGAAGATTTTAGCACTGTAAACCGTTTACCATTTGCTGTTTTAAATGCGTTAAACATTTTTCAATTAGCACAATCAACCACTGTCAATTATGCTAAGACTGTTCAAAAAGCCTTAGTCAACCTTGGGATGAATAACTATGATGATCAAAATCCATTTTCATTAACTAATATCTTTAAAAATAATAGTAATCTTAATGAAATAAAACAAGTCATCTATGGTTTAACCCAAGGAATTGGTTCTGGGGCTAATTCATATTTATTAGGGATGAACAACATTAATTTAAATATTACTAGTGATGTTAGTTTTGATCCAAATAAATCCGATTCTTTAACCAACCCTGGTATGAAGATTGGAGCTCCTGGTCGATTTGTTTCTTCCACTACTAATGGTGATAATACTGATTATCAAATTAATGTGGATGATTTAAATAGCGCAACCATGCACTACATTACAATTACCCCAACTATTTCATATAACTGATATAAAGAATTACAAACTAGTGGGAAAGCAGTCACAACTGTGGAAGACCTTAATAAAATGCAAAGTAACATGACTACCAGCCAAGCCCAAGTTTATGACCAATTAGGTAGTCTTAAAGGCTTTTATGAAATTAGTTTAGCTCCTATTACCGTCGCTGTCAAACAAGATGTTATCTTTACTGGATTAAATTTAAACGATAAAGGAACTCCAGTCATTGATGAAAGTTGTTATAAAGACATCCAAGCGATTACCACTGGGGCTATCGCACCAGTTAGTTTCCAAATTGGTGAAAGCAAAAACCCAATTGAAGTGAAATATATGTTAGGTGCTGCGAGTGAAATTAACAACGCTAAAGATTTTGGTATCCATAGTGCAAGCAGTCAAATGTTAATGAATATCATTAATACTAATAACACCAATAGTTATGATAATGACCTTGCTTGAATTGGCAACTTATACAAATTACCATATTATGGTTACCAACAATACCAAGCATTATTAAAGAATAATCAATGAAATAAAAATAGCATTAAAGATGCTCAAACCTTTGCTGTAGCTGCAAACGGTTGTTTAACATGATTTAATAACCAAATTAATAGCCAAAAGGATTGACTTAACTTAGATCAAATTCCAGTTGATGGTAATTTTGCAAAGAAGTTATTAACTGGTTTTAAAACAGCAGGAATTAATTAAGAATAATGGAATGTCATTACCCGAACCTGACACGCCAATTATTTAACAAGATAGACAATCATTGATTGTCTTTTTTGTTAAAAGAAAGTCACCAGCCCTATTTTCAAACCTTGTTAGAACTCTTAGATCACTATCAAGAGAGAATATCACCTAAACTTGATAGCATTTTTCAAGCCTATCGGGTTTGTGATTTAAATCAAGTTAAGGTGGTTATTTTAGGCCAAGATCCTTATCCTGGGGCAAATGTGGCTGACGGACTTGCGTTCTCCACCCAGCAATCAAAAACACCTAGTTCTTTAAGAAATATCTTTCAAGAATTAAAAGCAAATACCCAAATTTGTCGAAAAAATAATAATTTATTGGATTGAGCACAACAAGGTGTCTTACTTTTAAACACATCTTTAACTATAATTGATAATGAGATTAATTCATGCCGCCAGTGGCCATGAAAAGATTTAATTATTCAAACCATTTTGATGCTTAATCAAACCCTCAACCACTACGTGGTTGTTTTATGAGGAAAACACGCTCAAAGTTATGCTTCTTATTTTGATCAAAATAAAGTAACTATCTTGAGCTCGAGCCATCCGAGCCCTTTAAGTGCTCACCAATCATTTTTTGGCTCTAATGTTTTCAATAAGATTAATCAAGATTTAAAACAACATCATCTCCCAGAAATCAAATGAGGCTAAACCAATGAATTCAGCAGGTATCTCACCGCTTCAAGCCATCCTAGTGCTCTTAGCATTTATTATTGTGACCAGTGTGGTTGCAATTTGTCAGAAACTTTATTATCGTTTTGCTAGAAAGAAACGGTTCTTTATTTTCCCACATTTATCCATTAAAGGGATTACTAATGTTGCAATGGTAATTGCTATTAGTGTCGCTATCATTATTTTATTAACCGTGTTGACGGCTGATATTATGGCAGTCGTGTTTCGGGCTTGGCCTGGGACTCGGGTGACATTAGAAGGGATTCTGATTAAAATTGGGGGGTTATTGTTTGGACCTTTCATCGGGATGTTTATTGGCGGGATGACCGATTTATTGTCGGTTGCCATGACCGCAGGGGTCTTTCACTATGGGTATTTAATCGGGGCAATTGGTTATGGTTTGTTTGGGGGCATTATCCGAATGCTGTTCAACTGATCCAAAGCCAAAGCATGATTGTTTACCGTTTATGCGACCATCATTTCTTGTTTGGTAGGGTTTGTGATTTGTGGGTTCTTGTTATGGTTTGTGGAAACCAAAACCTTTGAGATTACCATTATGTCGTTAACCATTGCCATTCAAAAAGAAGCGATGGTGGGAATTATTGCTGGCTTTATTTTATTAGCCGTGTTAACCTTATGGATTGCTTACTTTGTCCATCAATACCGAATTAAAGTTAAGAAATTACCAGACAAAGGTTGGTTTAATGCGTTTGCTCCCGTTTTAATTACGGTTATTATCTCTGAAGCAGTTATTAACGTGTTAATGATGCCGAGCTTCGATGCCGAAATTTCATCATTAAACTACGATGCGTGAATTTCCATTCGGACCATCTTATTTATTCCAATGGTGGTTTTAAATATCGCTATTATTTATCCAATTTTTAAAATTGTCGTTCCTTTAATTAAATACAATTATCAAGATGATTTAGTCGAAAGTTTCCAAAGACCTATTTATATCGATTAAAAGAAAGTAGAATTATGGCACACACTTTAGAAGAAATGAAAGTTATTTTAAATGAGACAGCTCAAAGCTTAGCATTTGATTTAACTCAAAAAGAACAAGAAGACTTGTTTGCAATGTTTGCATCTATTAAAGATGTTTTATTAAAAATTCATAATTTTGAAACCGGGGATGTCAAACCAAGTAATTTCCCAGACAACAACCGTTTCTTTGTGAACATGCGGGATGATGAAGTTGTTGATCTCCAGTTACATACATTAGACATTTTTGCTAATACAAAAGAATTTCGTAATCATATGGTGGTTTTAAACAATGTCAAAAAATAAAACAATTCACGAATTACATGATGCTTTAGTGCACCAACAATTAAGTTTTCAAAGTCTTTACGAATACCAATATTCTCGGAGCCAAAAATTAATTAATTTAGGCTACAATGCCATTATTACTGATTTATCTAAACCCGTTTTAGATAAAGCGTTGGAAATGGAAATTGATTTCAAACAACATCAAAATAATTATTTATTTGGAATGACAGGCTCTATTAAAGATAATATTTCTACCAAAGGGATTTTATCAACGGGGGGTTCACAATTCTTAAAAGATTATGTACCTGCTTTTTCAGCTACTGTAGTGACCAAAGTTTTAAGTCAAGGTGCTTTAATTAATAATAAGTCTAATTTAGATGAATTTGGTTTAGGGGGAACTGGGACATATTCAGGTTATGGAATTGTTTATAACCCAATTGATACAACCCGTATTTCAGGAGGTTCTTCTAGCGGTCCTGCTGTCTGTGTTGCAACAGGAGTATCAAACTTTGCAATTGCGACCGACACTGGAGATTCCATTCGAAAACCAGCTTCGAACCTTGGTTTAGTTGGGTTTAAGCCTTCTTTTGGATTAGTATCACGGTTTGGGGTGATGCCTTATGCTCCAAGTTTAGATACTGTTGGGGTTTTAGTCAATGACGTCACTGACTGTGCGATTGTGATGGATGCCATTGCTGGTTATGACCCATTAGATAACACAAGTGTTGTCGAACCAGAAATGAACTTCCATCAAGATTTAACCCACCTTTCAAAAATGAAATTAATGGTCTTTGATGATGTTATGACAGGAATGAATCCTGCTATTTTACCAAGTTATCAAGCATTCTTTGATCAATTAAGTCAAAAATATGAATTAGTACATGTAAACTTTGGACGGGAATTATTAGACTTAATTGAACCGATTTATATGACCATTTCTTATGCTGAAGCTGTTTCTTCTTGAAATAATTTATCAGGCTTATTATTCGGTCCTAAAGTCGATTATGATAACTATGAACAACGTATGCATGAGTTAAGAACTAATTATTTAGGAAACCAATTAAAGAAACGGTTCACCATTGGGAAATGATTCTCCTCAGCTGAAAACTTTGTACCAATCTTTGAAAAATCTAAAAAGATTCGGACCTGCTTAGTTAACCGTGCTGAAGAATTATTGGCTCAAGTTGATGCCGCTTTATTGCCAGGGGCTCATGATATTGCTTTTAAAATGGAAGATGTCTTAACCCAAAAAGTTTCAACCAATTATTGTGACGATGCTCTTCAAATTGCAAACTTTGGGGGTTATCCTTCAATTACAATTCCTTTTATCACTTATAACCGTAACCCAATTGGATTAAATATCTTTGGAAAACGTTATGATGATAAAAATGTTTTAAACATTGCTTATACACTTGAAAGTGATATTGAGGCTTTTAATACTCGCAAAGGAGACAATCATGATTAATTTTAAACCAACGATTGGGATTGAAGTCCATGCTGCTTTAAACACCAATACTAAAATGTTTTCTCCTGCTGTGAATAAACACATGGCAGCCCCTAATACCTTAGTCAATGTCATTGATTTAGGATTCCCTGGTATTATGCCGACCGTGAATAAAGGAGCTGTTATTAAAGCAATGCATTTAGCTGATGCTTTAAATATGGACATGCACGCTGACTATATTCAATTTGATCGCAAAAACTATTTTTATCCTGACCTACCAAAAGGGTTCCAAATTACCCAACAATACCATCCAATTGGAACTGATGGTTATATTGAAATTAATGACCATGGGGAAATGAAACGGATTGGGGTGGAACGGATTCATATGGAAGAAGACACTGCTAAACAAACCATTTGTGGCGATGTCATTGAATTAGACTTTAACCGTTGTGGGTCACCATTAATTGAAATTGTGTCCAAGCCTGAAATGCACTCAGCTTACCAAGCGGCTGCTTATTTAACTAATTTAAGAAAAATCTTACGGTTTGCTAATGTTTCTGATGCCAAAATGGAACAAGGAAGCATGCGAGCTGACATCAATATTTCAGTTGCTCCAGTTGGGGCTGATTATTTAGGAACCAAGGTTGAAATTAAAAACATTAATACCATTAACAATGTTATGAAAGCGATTGAATATGAAATTCAACGTCAAATTGGTTT
The DNA here is from genome assembly GCA_020024695.1 of Ureaplasma sp. GTDB lineage: Bacteria > Bacillota_I > Bacilli_A > Mycoplasmatales > Mycoplasmoidaceae > Ureaplasma. The sequence continues at coordinate 30,036 of JAHHTK010000008.1, forward strand.
AATTTTAACCAACCAAGAAGTGCACCAAGAAACCCGCCGTTATGATGAAGATTCAGGCACCACTGTGTTTATGCGTGCGAAATCTAATGCAATTGATTATTGTTACATTACCGAACCTAACATCACCACAGTCCGTTTAAGTGACCACCAAATTCAAGACATTATGGCTCAAAAACCAGCGAGTTTAGCAATGATTCAAGATCGTTTATTAGCCCAAGGATTAGACCAAACTCAGGCTGATAGTTTATTTGATAATTACGAAATGTATTTATGATATGAAGCAATCAATCAAAAAGTCAACCAAGGGGATTTAGTTTATAAATGATTAAACGGGGAAATGAGCGGTTTATTCAATAAAAAAGAAATGAGTTTTGATCTTCTTGACAGTTTCTTAGTGGATAATGTTGCTGAAATGTTAACCCGTTTAATTCATGAAGAAATTAACGGAAAACAAGCGAAATCAATTTTAGAATGTTTAGTTAACGAACGCCTTGATGTGCAAACAATCATTGATAAATTTGGTTTTAAACAAATTACTAATGAAGCTGAAATTTTAGCCATTGTTCAAGCTATTGCAGCAACCAAACCTAACTTAATTGATGAATTTATTGATAATCCTAACCGAATCATTAAACAATTAATGGGATTAGTCATGAAAGAAACTAATGGTCAAGCCAACCCAATCATTACTAATAAAGTAGTAGTTAGTTTCTTAGACAACTTAAACTAAGATTGAATTTAAATTAAGAAACCAAAAAAAGGGTTTCTTAATTTTTATCTTTTTTTATGCATCATATTTAGGGCTGTCTTGTCAGAAGTTAGACAATTTATATAATTGAAATCATAGAAGAAAAAGATATTTGGAAATTAAAAAAGCATGAAATTAAAAGTGTACCAAACTTGTGCATTGGTGAGTGCTGGAGCCTTATTAGGAGTGTTTGGCATTGGTCTTGGTTGCCAATTAAAAACCAATTCTAACCAAGTTAGTTATAGTGAAACCCAAACCCTTGCTAGCCAACCAATTACATATCATCCATATAACATCCAATTAGGCAAATCATCAGGAATACCTTTTGGGAGTTCTACGGTGTATTCATGACGTGCTGTTGATCAAAATAACCAACCCGTTTCAGTTCTAGATATGCAAAATCAAAAAATTGAAAAGATTAGTGATCTAAGTTCAGACAACCGTTATAACGGTCACAGTCAAGTCCAATTACCATCTAATACATATAAATTAGTGTTAAATAGTGGGCCTGAAAATTTAACCCACTATCAATCTAAAGGACAAGAAGTTATTGTTGATTTAAACAACGATAACATTGATTTAACCTATACTCCAGAGTTATATGAAACTAGTGATAAGAGTAATGTTTATAAAGTGGACGATGTTGTTGCTAACTTAAAATTTAACGATGTTCATGGTCGTGGATTTTCATTAAAAAGAAATATGGCAACTGAGAAATTAACCATTTTAATGTTTATGAGAACTACTTGTTATCATTCGAGAAACACTTTAAATGCAATTAATCAGTTGTTATTAGGGGCTAATAACCAAGGGATTGCTTGAAATGAAAAAGTAAATGTCTTTTGTATCACTTCAAGAGATAGTCGTGATCAAATTTTACAATTTGAAAACGGTTATGCATCTAGTATTCGGTTTGTCTCTGTTAAAAACGATGAATTGTTAAAACAATTTTTACCTTATAGTGGTTATCCTAGTTTAGCAATGATTGATTATCAAGGAGCCTTATGTTATGCTGACAGTGGCGAACACTCTAAAAACCGTTTAGAACAGTTAATCACCCAATTCTCAAAACCAGGCTTGTTAGCCAAAGATACTAATTTAATTAAACAAGCTTCGTTAGAACCGATTGGATTGACGGATGAAATTAATCTGAATTTACCAGACGAAATTATTGAACCAAATGATATTGAACCAAATGATATTGAACCAACTGAAAATTTACCAGCTGATAAAAAATTGCCAACCGAATTGGCAGCATTAAGAAAAATTAAACCTGAAGAAATTGCTAAAGCCGAAGTTTATGATAGTCGGGACTATGGCATTGTCACCCCCGTCAAACAACAACACTCAGGAACTTGTTGAGCTTTTTCAAACGCAGCAGCAGCAGAAACTGCGATTTTAAGAGAAGGTTTGACTGATGATAAATATATCAATGTTAGTGAAAGAAATATTGATTTTAGTACCAATTCAAGAACTGAAGCTTCTGATCCACTGAATTTAAACCCCCATGATATTTGAGATGGTAAGAGAGACCAAGGTTCTCAAACCCGCTATCCTTCTAACGGGTTATCCATGTGAACAGGGGTTAACACCCATCGGGATTATTATGACTATGTTGAACCTGAATATGTTTTAGAAAATAGTAGTAACTTAAATAGGATTTTGACTGATAAAACTGACATGAACACAAGAGTTGAATTAGTCAAAGAACAAATTGCGAAATACGGAGCGGTGGCCATTGGGTATGTCTTAGGACCACATAGCAATTCATTTTATTACAATGCAAGAGAAGTCCCATTAATTGGTTCACCTGGTCACTCAATTGCCATTGTTGGGTGAGACGATAGAATTCCAAAGGAACGCTATTATCCACACGCTTTAAGAGATGGTGGCTGAATTTGTAAAAATAGTTGGGGGACAACTGCTCGGGATGATGGCTATTTTTATATGAGTTATGACTCGCCATTTAGTGGTGTCATTGGTTATGACTTTACCAAAGCCCATACCAAATATGATAATAACTATTATTATGATGCCAAAGCTGATACTGATGGTTTCTATGAAAATGCTAATAATAAAGAAGTTGCAGCCATTTTCCCAGTTAGAAAAGCTAAATATAACAACCGAGAATTTTTAAAAGCTGTCAACGTTGGCTTTCAAGGTACCAATGTAACAGTTGAAGCAAAAATTTATAAAAATGTTCCTATCAACTTTGATGATCCATATGATAGCAAAATTGATCCAAAGCAAGGTACATTAGTTGCTACTGGTCAAGGACATGCAAAACATTCAGGTTATTTAACCATTCCATTAAATCAAGCTGTGGAATTAAAAGCTGGTGAAAACTTTGCAGTTGTCTTACAAGTAACTAATCCTACCAAAGATGCTAAAGTCATGGCATGTAACGACTTATCAGTGAAAGATAACTTTACTTATTATCACACTGATAACGGTCAATGATCTAACCCAGCGAAAGATAACTTAGGATTTGCTTTTAGAATTAAAGCCTTTACTAAAGATGTTCCCGTTGCCAATGTCACTAGTCAAAATTTAAAGGATGCTGCCTTAACCTTAAATAAGAAAAGTTATCGTTACCATGAATACCAAGACATTCCAACCATTGCTAAAGTTAGATTAGATGGCAAGGATTTAATTAAAGGTCAGGATTTTGATATTCTTTATGAAAAAGAAGAATTAGAACCTAATCCACAAACTGGTGATGCTAAAGCAATTATTGGTCGTGGTACGATTGTTGCTAAAGGAAAAGGGCAATATCATGGCTTACAAAAGATTCATTATGATATTTTGACTGGGTTAGGACCAAACTTACAAGGATTAGGACAATATGAGCCACTTCCTGCTTACCCAGATAAAAGACCAATTTTTTATCTTAATTTAACAATTGATAGAAATGCAACCTGTTATAAAGATATTGAATTGCCAACTGGTTTTAGATTTGAAAAAAGTTATGACCAACCAGTAGACCCTAATGATCCTATTGATGAAGAAAATGTCTTTTTAGTTTATAGAGAAAGCGATAGTAATTATTACCGTCGTTCTTCATGGGGTGGTAGTGAAAATAGGAATTTAAGTTTTGTACGAAAAGATACTAAACCTGTTAAACAAGAGTTGCCAAAAGCTCCTGAATTTGTTGATAAGGTTATGGATGATGATGTAATAATTCCACCAGTGATTAAACCTGAAATTGATATACCTGAACAAGGTTCTCCATCAGCTCCTGAATCAAATCCAGTTCCACCAGCACCAGTTATTCCTGAACCTCCAAAACCTGAAGAACCAACAGTTCCAAGCAATCCTTCTGTACCACCAGTTGATCCAGTTCCAGAAGTTCCAAGTAATCCGCAGGTTGACCCAAAACCAGAGGTTCCAAACCCACCTGAAATTCATAAAGATCCAACTGTAGATGATAGCCAAGATAATCATGAGCCACAACCAGAACAACCTATAATTCCAGAAGATAATTCTTCATCGTCAATTGAACCTGACCAACCAGTATCGCCTTCAACCCCAGATTCTAATGATAATCATTCTAGTGATACTAGTTCACCAGATGAACATATTAGTGAACAACCAGGGACTGATGATACAAATAGTTCAACTCCAAGTGATGATAGTTTGGTTGAAGAAACTAATAATAGTCAGCAAGCATTAATCATTGGGGTTTCTGTAACTGCAGCCATTGTTGTTGCTAGTGGCTTAGGTGGTCTTATCTACTATTTAGTAAGAAAACATCAAAAGAAAACTATTGGCAACAAACAAGAAAACTAAGAACTTAAATTTAAAAACTAAGATTGATTTTTATAGTATCAGTTTTAGTATAATTTAATTCCAAAATATAAGAAATTCCTTTCTTTATTTTGGTTAGTTTCAAAGCTATTGTGAGAATCTAAGTTAGAAACTAGAGAATATTAATTGTTTTGAAAACAATCCAGTAGTGAACATAAAACTATTATCAATTGTTTTCAAACCCACCTTCTAAAATTTGAAATTTAAAAAAACAACTAGCCATGAGTTGTTAATGACATAATAAAAATATCTAAGCTTTTAAGGCTTAGATATTTTTATTATTTGTGGGGTAAGTGGTCTTTAATGCTGACTTCTTCGCTCTCAGCAAGTGCTTGATCACTAGCTAACATATTTGTTGGATGAGGTGGTAACTGGTTAATCTTTTTAACGATTTTAGTTCCAATAGCATAATCATTAATTTTCTTTTCCATTCGCTTAAGATAGGTTTCTAAAATCATTTCAGCATTTTCTTTAATAGTGTTTGCGTTTTTAGTAATAGTTTCAGATGCTTTAAGAATGTCTTTAACCTTAGTATTGATATGTTTAATGATGTTTTCTAACAAATCGTTTTTAAATCTTTCCCATTCATCTAAGATTTCGGATGAACTCTTAAATTGAACTTGTGATAAAACAACATCTTTTTGTTTTAAGATTAAATTTCTTAAAACAGCAAGTAAGCTCAACATTGTTGCGGGACGAACAATAAAAATGTTAGGGTATTGATGAGCCCGAGAAATGACAATTGTTGTTTCTGGTTCTAATTCAGTGACTAATACTCCATAATCAGCCCCGTAGTTTTTGGTATCTTGGGCTAATTTTTTAAGGAAGGATTCGTTCTTTTGTGTTCCAGTTTCACCTTGAGTTTTCATTTCTAAAACAACAGAACCAAGTTTGGTTTTTTCTTTATCACTAACATCTCTATCATAGACTTCCATGATAAAGTCAGGTTTATGACCATTTTTAGTTGCTGTTTTCCCATTATCATCATACAAGGTGTTAGTTTTATAAAATAAACAATCAGTTGCAATTTCAGCCATATGCAAATTATATTCATCGAGACATCATTGTTCTAAACCTTCACCAATTGCTTTGGTACTTAATAAATTACGATTTCGTTTCAATGAATCTAATTCGTTGTTTAAATCATTAATTTCATTATTTTTTGCTTCTAATTGTTGATTAAATTTGTATTTTTCTGTATCAAGTAATTTGCGTTGTTCCTCACGTGCTTTAAATGCTTCTTCTTTTAATGCAGCTTCTTTATCATTCTTAGCTATTTGCAAATCACTTGCTAACTGTATCTTATCTTTTTCTAAGTTTTTTATTTTATCATTAACTTGATTTTTAATTTCGTTTTCTTTTGCATTAATTTTTTCATCTAAACTATCTTTTAAATGTTTATATTCTTGTTCTCAAGTAGATTTGTCGTTTTCTAAAGTACTGATCTTTTTATTAAATTCATTTTTAAGTTTAGCTTCTTGCAATTCTAATTGTGAAACTAAGTCTTTTTGGAAACTAGTTTCTAAAGAATCTTTTTGTTCAGCCAATTTTTTTGCAATCAATTGATTATTGTTATCATTGACGGCTTGATTTCAAGTATGAAAATCAATAGTATTCAAATCTTTCAAACAAATTTGATCACCTGCTTTTGCGTCTTGTTCAAGTGCGAAAATTAATTTTTCAGGGTCAATGACTTTTAATTTTATGTATGCCATAGCAAGGTCTCCTTTTTATCTTTATGTTTTATTAAAATTAGTTTCTAACGAACTATTTCAATTATATTCCAGTGAAAAATACTGAAGAGATTGTTTTATTTAATTTGATAATTTAGTTTTCTAGCAATAGTTGGTTTGGGGATACCTGTAAGATAACTCATTTCTTGCAAACTAAAGCCATGTTCTTTTAAATCATTAAGAGTAATGGTCGAATTAATTAAATATTTGTAAAGATATTTTAAATTTGTGGCGTCCTGTTTATTAGAATAATCTTCAAAAATAGTTTTAGCAATCATATCAAATTTGTAGGGGTTGTTAACTTTATCAGATTGCTCAATGATTTTCTTAAAAATTCGTTGGTAATAACTATTTTTAATTGAACTATCATTTGAATTTTTAAAATACTTTTCTCAAATAAGATAAACTATTGCTTGATTTTTTTGTTTAGGGATACTTTTTAAAATTAGATAATTAGAGTGAACGTTGGAATTTAATTGTAAGACTTCAGTTTCAAGACATCAAACTAATGTCTTGATTTTTTGATTACTAGGTGAGTTATAAACTGATATTAAATCTAATATATGGTCAAATATCTTTTCTTCCTGACTAGTCAATTTATTATCTTTTTCTAGGACAAATGTTATGGCCGAACGGTCACGATCTTTTTTAAACGAAGAAATGATTTCTTGAATATAGTTTCTAGAAGAAATATGATTTTTGACAAAATAGTTAATGAAATTACTATCAATATTTTTATAAAAAATATTAGATTTAGTTTCTGTGGCTAATTGACTTAATAATCAATAATCATAATCGTGATTCGTGTAAACCGTTAAAACAGTTTGATCTTCTTCATATTTAATAAAATCAATGAGCCGATTATATTCATGTTCAATGCTTGATTTATATGCTTCAGTTCAAAAGAAATCTTGGGGTTGGATCATTTGAAACCAATTAAAAGATTGTTCTATTTTTTTCAAAATCGAATCGTAAGATTCATAATTAGATTCATAATTAGAACTATGATAATTATCGGTAACCGCATCACTGAGGTCTTTAATTAGGTTCATAAACATCTTATCATCTTGTTTTTGATATGCTTCAATTAATAAAGCGACTTTCTCTTTAAGCATGTTTAACCTTTCGTTGACAAATTATTTTATTATTTTGGTTATCTCCATTTCAATTATAATCAACAATTTCAAAAAATGAGACGATTTTTATAGCAAATGAGACGATTTTAAAACTTGATAATGAACGCACCATTAGGTTTTAATTTATAATTAAAAACCATTAATTCTTTTGCTGAACTAATGGTTTAAAAAATGAAATTAGTTTGGTGAAAAATTAGTATTCCGAACATTTAGAGGTGAAAAAACTAATTTTTTTGTTGTTTAAAATTCTTGGTAACTTGGAAAATAATTCTTTCACTAACACTAATTCCAAGCGAAGAGAAAAGTCGTTTAATCTTAGATTGACTCATGCCAGTTTCTAATAAACTAGTAATTACTTTATAGATTTCTGGTGTGTATCTTAAGTTGCGTTCTAAGATTGAAGTGTTGAAATTATCTTCTCTGATCCGTGGAACTTTGATTTTAAATTGATTATTTCCCACAGCAATGAAGCGTTCACGATAACTATTGCGTGAGGTTTTAAGACCTAAATTCTTGCGTTCTAAACATCAAGCAAAGAATTCATCATAAACTTGTTTTTGGATATAGTTGAACAGAGCTTCACGTTCTACGTTCCTTAATTCTGAGTCATTAATAATGTTCATGACTTTGGAAGCTTTTTCGTGAAGACTCATCTTTTTTAAAGATGCCATCTTAATATAATTAACCTTTCTTATTATTTATATTAATTTTAATAGTGTTAAAGCCTTGTTGCAAGTGCTAATACCAAAATTTCTGTGTAAAGTGTTAAAAATGATTATTAATAGTATGGTTTAACATTCAGGTGTTAAGAATGATTTGGTAATTGTATAGGACTGATTTTGAAATAAATTGGAGTATTTAGGGCGTTTTTAGAGTTTAAAGCTATTAAAGAATTTGTCGCTTTTGAATTTGTCAACAAAATTAAAGAAGACAAAAATTATAACAAAGATACCACAAAGCATTCCCAACGGAATTCTAAACTTGAAGCCAAAAATGAATTAGAAGGTTGAGAATACGAATGTTTATATGATCAATTGAAAAAAGAACAAAAAGAATTAGTTGATGAAATTGATCAATATATTGTAAAAAATTTTGATGAAATTTCTACAAAGACATTGAGAATTTATAAATCATATACAAGAACTCGTCAATTCTGTGCTATCACATTAACTAAAAATGATATTTATTTATGATTTAGATGTAAATGAGATGACGAATATGCTCAAAAATATAAAGTTGAAGATTACCCTAATAAGGGTCGTTATCCAACTTGCAATATCAGATTTAAAGTTAAATCTAAACAAGACTTTGAATCAGTTAAAGATTTATTAAAAATTGCTTTTGAAGAAAATTAGATTGTTATTTTTCTTCACTGGCTTAGTGGCATTTAGGTTGAATTTTTTTATTTTCAATAAAGGATAAAATTTGATATTCTTGGTATAATCTTGCTTGTTTTAAATATTACGAAAATATTAAACAGTAAGGTAAATTTAGTATGAGCAAATTAATTCTCTTTAATCCTGAAACAAATCATAAGATTAATCCAATATCACTTAAAAAAGAATTAGAAATTCAAACTTTAGTTGAAAAGAATTGCCAAGAGATTTTTGACATAACAATTTTAGAAACCGAATATCCATTTTATGATTATGAAAAAGGTAATGGTCGTATGGATACAATCGGGATTGATAAAGATTACCGTCCCGTTGTTATTGAATATAAATTAGGTCAAGATGAAAATCATATTAAGCAAATAACCTTTTATTTAGATTGGTTGCAAAATCATAAGGACGCTTTTGAAAATTTAGTTCTTAAAAAACTTGGTAAAACCGATGCTGAAAAAATTAAATTTAAACCTCGTGGTATTTGTATCGCAAGAGATTATGATAGTCGAGATAAAATTTTAGCTAACACAATTAAATTGGATATTACTTTATTTAAATACCAAGTTTATAGTGATGGTAGAGAACTTGTGACTTTTGAAATTATTAATGATAGAGAAACCACTAACAATGAAAGCAAAAAAGACGGTTGCAACTATGATTCAAATAGTTTTAAAGAGGACTTTAAAAATAAATCACTCCATAGTTTAACCGAGAAACCAAAAACTCCTTCTGTTAATGAGCCAACCACCACGATTGTTAATTATCAAAAAAATAATTCAACCGAAACCAAAACCACATATAATGCTATATACCAGAACTTCAATCAAGAAATGAAAGAAATTGTCAATACAATTGATCATTTTATCCTAACAAATTTTGAGCAAGCAAATGTCAGCATTATCAAAAATTCCAGAAATTATAAAAGAAACCATACTTTTTGTGATGTCTCAATCTGAGATGAAAACATTTATTTATGACTAAAACTCAAATGGAGTGATGACTATCAAGATAAATATCAGGCTATTGATTACACGGAGAAAAATGCCCATAATAAAGATGAAACCAGGTGTAATGTCAAAATTTCTTTATCTTCATTAGCTGACTTTGAACAAGTAAAACCCTTACTAAAAACTGCTTACGAAGAAAACTAGGTTATCTCATACATTAAAAAAGAAGTGTCAGTCACTGACACTTCTTTTGCATATAAAGACTATTTCAAATTCTTGAAAACGATTTTAATACCTGGGTCTAAGATAAACATTGGTGATGGCAAACTTGGATCATCAATAACAGTTTTTGATTCGTAGATTTGGTATTGATAGATTTCATTATTTTTCAATGTAAATCAACCATTAACTTTAATATCAGTAGTTTGATTATCATTCCCTTTGGTTTCACAATGTACATATGGATTGTTAGTATTGGGTTTAGTTACTGAGAAATTATATTTGTCTGGGTAGCTAAGAAAAGCACTTAAATCTGAAACAGCTAATTTCATGACAACTTCATCTTGTTGATTCCGATAAAGAATTGGCATAACCACTAAATTATTCAAGGTGAGTGTTTGAGAATAATCAGCTTTATAATTGCCCAAAGAGGTGGACATGGTTAAAGTATAAGTTAAATTAACCGTCTGATCGGAATTACCTTTAAAACCAGAAACAGATGTCTTAATATCAATACCCTTGAGAGATGTATTAAATTGTTTTTCAATGATTTGTTTAATTTGTGATTGAAACATTGAGAAACTGTAATAAGAATCAGCAAAGAAGTTAATAAATTGAACTGCTTTATTAATATCTTGAATTTGTTCAGTTTCTTTTTGAATCAAGGCTTGGGCTGGAAATGGTGGTTTGGTGACAGTTGGTTCACTACTACAAGCAGTTAAAGCAACTGCTGTGGGCAAACTCATTCCAATAAGACCTAGACTTGCTACTGATAAATATTTTCACTTTTTGTTCATAATTATTTCCAATCTTAATGTTTTCATGATTATAAATATTATAAGGGTTTTCAGATTATGAATAGGAATAATGCTAAATATTAGCTATATAGCCAAACGAATTAGGAAATTAACTTATTTCTTATATTTAGGAGGTTCGATAATAGATATAAAACGGTTTCAAATAACATCACTGTCTTCTTTATTGATGTTTATTTTATCTAATTTATATCTAAACATTCCTTCATTGATTTTACGTTCAACTTCATGAGTAGACATTGAGGCCTTGATATAAAGTTTTTCGATAGTGATATTAATTTTATTATTAGGCAATCATTCTTGAAATAAATTTAAGCTCATAAGAGTAAAGGCTTTAATTTTGTATTTTTTATCTTTAGGATTATGGGAATTAATCAATTTTCGGTAATTTTCACCTTCATCGTCATAGTCAAATAAACCAAATAGTTTAAAGTCAGCTTGTGGTTTTAATTTTTCCAACATTTTAACTGTTTGATTAGCAAAAAAGACGACACTAGTTCCTCCACACGGAATAAAAGCGAAGCGATCATCTGCATTATGAATTAATGCCATTATTCTTCAAAACATTGCATCAGTCTTGCCTTCAACAAAAACGATATTAACTCTTTTATCGGTTTTTGGCTGTGGTTCAGGCCAGACAATATTATTCTGATTTTGATTAGCTATGGTTGTAAAACGATGTCAAAAAAGATTTGCATTTGGGAAACCTTTTGGACTAAAATCATCAAAACTAGTATGCCCATATTTAAATAAATCAAATTCTTTGTTAGGTTGATAGGCTAAATTACTTAAACAAGTAATTTTTCCTTTTTTATTTGGATCCAAAGAATCAATTTTAAGTTCAGGAATTTTGTAAATCTTAATTTGATATTTATCAGCGTACTTATTAAAACCTGATAAGCATTCTAAGGTAACGAATACATTATTGTTATATTCTGCTTTGTTTGATAGAGCAAACAGTCTAAAAGGCCTTGCTGGTTTAATTAAATGTAACATATGTTCAATGCCGTCATAACAAGCAGGAGCATTATAATGAGAGGGGTTTATAAATGAATAGTTTGCATCCTGATTATAAAATTTTGCTATTTGGCCAAAGAGAATTACCAATGATTTAGAATCCATTAAGACAATATTATGAATATTGTGATTATCTTGCATTTTGTAATCCATTTGCTTGTTTAACAATATTCATTAATTGTTTTCACGCACGGTTGATAATTGGGTAATTTTCAGGGTTCTTTGGATAATCCTTACAAAATGCCTTAGGTGTTATAAATTCTTCTGTTTTAGAGTTGTATAAGGCGTCTTCAATGGTGATACCTTCATCTGTTTCTTCAAAATATTCACCAATACCTAAACTATCTAATAAATAAGAATTAATATAAGAAATATTTTTGATTACATCAAAATATTCTTTACCATGATTATCGGAATTAAATAAAGCAACGCATTTATAGTTAATATTTTCATTTGTAAATAACGCTACTTCCACAAAGTCAGAAATAGTTTCTAAATAATTAGATCCATTTGATGAGACACAAAGGATGTCATCATCAACTTGGTTAGTTTCAGCAACGGTATTTAAAATGTTTTTAGCTGTTTGGCTTTCGACAAAAATTAAACCCTTTAAAAGGCTTTTATTAATATTTTTATTCATATAATTTCTTTCTACACTTAAAATTACACTCAATTTATATTTTGAGCAAAAAATAAATATTGCATATTTAAGTGTTCATAATGTTAGCAC
>JAHHTK010000009.1 GCA_020024695.1 Ureaplasma sp.
CTATCGTATCAACTTCATGCTCAAATAGTGAAGTTTTTGACACAAGTAAGTTTAGTTATAAAAAATATAGTAAATATGTGAGTTTAGACAAAAATGGACGTCGTTGTCTTGTCATACCGAATGGTACCAAAAAGGCTAACATCACTTTTAATGCTAATTACGAAACAAAACAATTGCCTTTTGACGATATTGTTATCCCTGATTCAGTAAGTGACATTACTGTTAGATTGATAAAAGAAGATAAACATGGTCGTACGTTATACTTTGGAAATTTTTATTATGGTAACGGTCCTGATAACAAATATGCTGTTTCCAACAAAAATCAATTTGAAAATTTTGTTTTTGATGCACAATGATTAAAAATTAATGAAAAGGCGTTAAATTTACCTATAAATTTCAAAGATTCATCAAATAGCCGATTTGTATTTAGTACCCATCATGTTGAATTTCCTGATTTTGAGGGATTAAATCTCTCTAACTATGAAAATGTAAAAAGTATTGAAGTGAATCTAGTCCATTCCAATTACAATATTTATGGTAAAAATTTAGCTAAATTAACATTTCCTGAAATTGTAAATAATGATAAATTCAAAATTAATTTAACTGGTTCGCAAATTTTTGCTGATATTTTACTTCCGAAAAATTTAACTTCTATTAATCAAGGAGCCTTTGGTCAAGAAGGAGAAAAAAATTTGACAGCACTAGCTGGGTCTTTAGAAATTCCGGCAGGTCTTATCAAAATTCCTAACGATTTCTTAAAATATACCAAAAATGCAGCTATGAATTTGGGTTTTGTATTAACAATTAATTCAATTGATTTTTTTAAAGAAAACGAAGATTATTTGCTGCCAGCAAAAGATAGTTTTATGCCTTATGGGAGAGATGAATATGGAAACTATTATCCTGAAAATGATTCTCATTGAGAAAATCCTTATAGAGTGTTAGATTTGCATAGAATTCCAGCTGATGATTGGAACTCTAACCCTGAATTAAAGAAAAAAATTTTAGAATATATTGTTTCCTGCAAATCATTTAGAGAATGAATAGTACCAGGCACAGGTAACCCTAATGATAATTTTGATCAAATACATGAACATAATCAAAATCTAATTGTCTTATATGACGTAGCCCAAAAAATGTTAGACGAAATGAATAATTCAAACAAATCAAACTCAATTAATAACTAGGCGATGATATGAATAAAAATAAGAAAATTGCACTTGTGTCAAGCCTAGGATTACTAGGATTAACAACTATGACACCAGTTGTTGCCTTTGTTTCAACATCGTGTTCAAATAGCGAAGTTTTTGACACAAGCAAGTTTAGCTATAAAAAATATAGCAAATACGTGAGTTTAGACAAAAATGGCCGGCGTTGTCTTGTTATACCGAATGGTACCAAATAAGGCTAATATTAATTTTCTTTTTGAAGGTTATGAACAACCATTAGTTTTTGATGACATTGTTATCCCTGATTCGGTAAGTGATATTACTATAAAAATAAAAACTGTTGATGAATATACTGGTGTTCCTTTTGGAAATATTTATTACGGTGATGGAGCTGATAATAAATATGTTGTTTCTAATAAAAATCAATTTGAAAGGTTCATTTTTGATGTTAATGGTTTAAAAATCGAATCTAATAAATTAAATTTCCCAGTAAATTTTAAAGATTCAACAAATAGTCAATTTGTTCTTAACGCTCATCACACTGATTTTCCAGATTTCTATAGCTTAGATTTTTCTAATTACGAAAATGTAAAAAGTATTGAAGTTAATTTAGTGCATACTGATTACAATCTTTATGGTAAAGATTGATCCGAAATAGTATTTCCTGAAACTGTAAATAATGATAAATTTAAAATTAATTTCACTGGGTCGGAAATTTATGCTCATATTTCGCTTCCAAAAAATTTAACTTCTATTAATCAGGGAGCATTTGGTCAAGAAGGTGAAAAAAATTTAACAGCACTAGCAGGATCTTTAGAAATTCCAGCAGGTCTTGTTGATATTCCTCATGACTTATTCAAATATACTAAAAATGCGAGTTGGAATTTGAGTTTTATATTAACAATTAATTCAATTGATTTCTTTAAAGAAAACGAAGAGTTCTTACTGCCAGCAAAAGATAGTTTTATGCCATATGGAAGGAATGAAAATGGATACTATTATCCTGAAAATGATTCTCATTGAGAAGATCCTTATAGAGTATTAGATTTGCACAGAATTCCAGCTGATGATTGGAACTCTAACCCTGAATTAAAGAAAAAAATTTTAGAATATATTGCTACCTGTAAATCATTTAGAGAATGAGTAATACCAGGCACAGGCAACCCTAATGACAATTTTAAGCAATTACATGAACACGATCAAAATCTAATTGTTTCATATGAAACTGCTCAAAAAATGTTAGACGAAATGAATAATTAAAACGAACCAAACCTAAGTCTCAATAATTCTCATTAGATTATCAAAATAAAAATTAGACAATAATAAAATCAAACTAGAAAGAAGATAAATATGAAAAAATCTTATAAAAGAAATTTAATAACAGCTTTAGGAATTTTAGGAACAGCAACAGTCATCGCTCCTGTTGGTATCAACCTCGTTGCTTGTTCACAAACCACAACTGACACACCAGCAAAACCAACTCAAGTCCCAAGTGCTGATGTTATTCAAAAAGAAACCGACGCAATCACCACTTTCCCTGATGCTGTCAAATATATGAATGACTTTTTAAATAAATATTACACTGCTGAAATGTTTGTTCAAGATATGAAAAATGCTAGTTTTAAACAAACATTGAATAATGGTGCTAAGAACAAAGTTACCTTTAGTGAAATTTCAGTTAACAAAGACAAAACTGTTAATTTTACCCAAATTGTCAAAACTAGTACTAGCACCATTGTTCAATCTAGAACATACGAAGTTAAAAATATGCCAGTAGTTCCAGTTTTAGTTAAAAATTCTCAAACCAATTCTTTAGATGTAAAATTAGCTCCTAAATATAGCTTTAGTGATGTTTCAAATATGAAATTGGAATATTTTGATACAGCACCTGAAACTGACCAACCCCTTGTTAATATTTCTGCTACTGATGCTACTAACCTTGGTGATAAAAAAGACATTAATCTAAATACAAAATGAAAATTTATTAACACCTCAAATCCACTTGATCAAAATAGACCACAAGTTTTTAATGGTGGTGAAACTGGATTCCCAATTAATATTGGTTTTAATATCAGTTTCAGTAAAATTTTAGCCTTAAGTAATGGGACAATTAATCAATTTGAAATCCCAACTGCTGCTGAAATTAAAGCTGAAACCGACAAAATTGAAACTATTCCAGCAGCCATTGAATATGTTAAGAATTTTTTAGCCAAATATTATAGTGAAGAACAACTTGTTCGTGACATCAAGAAAGAAACTATTTTATTTTCTGATTATGATAATATATGAGCGTTTAATTACTACGATAATATTTCAATTAATCCTGATAAAACAGTGAACTACACACTATCATATGGAGGTCTTGCAAATGATTTTTCTTTGCAACAAAACATTTATTGATTAGTTAAAAATATGCCGATTATACCAATTTTAACCGAAGAACCAGGTAGCAATACATTAACTGCTAAATTATCTTTTAAGCATTCAATCTGAGATGCTCATTATGACAATGATGAAAAATATAATAAATACCCAAGTATTTTCAATGGAAATTATGATGAAGCTCCAGCAACCAACAAACCAATTGTTAAATTTGAAGATAATTATCTAGATGACCGACGTGGAAATCATCTTATTGGTTATCACAATACCAAATGATGTTATTTTGACGAAAATAGTTATGTTGATTCATATGGAATTGATGGTGAAAATAAGCATGGACCAATAATTCCAATCAGTTTATGCTTCGATTTAAAATTTGACAATATTAAAACACCTCATGAAATTGATGCTGAAACTGATCAAATTCATACTATCTCCGATGCTATCACTTATATGAATAACTTCTGAGCCAAATATTATAGTGTTGATCTTTTAATGAATGATATGGCCAATGCTGGCTTTGAAAAAATCAATCCTGATGGTAGCAAAATTCGTCAAACATTTACAGATATTTCAGCCAATGCTGACAAGAGTCTTAATTTCACTTTAACTTATGAAAAAACCACTAATAAACACACAGAAACTACTCATATTGAAATTAAGAACATGCCAATTATTCCAGTTTTAGTCAGAGATAGCAAGGACAATAGTTTAAAAATAAAATGAGCTCTTAAATATCGTTTAAGCGATATTTCTTGAAAAAAAGATAAACCAGGCACTCAACCAAGTGATACCATCAATAGATATTTTGACAAGGCTCCTGACACTGATAAACCAGTTGGTTTATTAGAAATAACCTCGCACTTTTTTGTCAAAGACAACCAACCAATTAGTGATGACTATTCCAACTACAAATGACGTTACTTCTACCAAGATAATCCAGTCAACCAAACTGAAGTAATTGAAGCTAATAACAATCAAATTTTTACATTTAATCCAAGTATTGATTTAGTCTTTAAAAATATCAATTCATCAAATACAAACCAATAACAATAAGATTGCATCGTATCTTAAGAGTTAAACAATTTGTTAATTAGTAAACAAAAACTTAACCGAGAATAAACATCAGTTAAGTTTTAAATCATTTAAACACATTGCTTAAACCACATGTTGCAACACTAATTGTCAGACTAAAATCCCAATTAAAGCTAAAGCAACTAAAAAAGCACAGCTAAAGATGGTTCATTTAGCTCAAAGTGGCATTGGTTTTTTAACTTTTTGACTTTTTTTCATATTTACCATGCAATCTTGGAAACTTTAATTATAATTATACATGTATAAAGAAGAAGTTGTATTACTCACCTATAACCTTTAATGTGTGACTAGGTATGAACTACGTTTATTATTAGGCTACTTTTTTATACTCAAAAAAGTAGCTTTTCTTTATACTTAACCAACTTAGTAACAAAGGGGTTCTATGATAAATTCCAATAGTACTAGACCAGCACCAACTAATGGTGATCGTCGTGCTAATAAAAATTACTCCAATAAAAATAATGGGGTAATGATGAACGAAGCAATTCGTGTTCCAAAAATGATAGTTATTAGTGAAGTAGGTGAAAACCTTGGTGAAAAAACTAAAGCTGAAGCCTTAAGCTTAGCTAATGCTCGTAATTTGGATTTAGTTGTGATTAGCCAAAACAATGGTTCCATCATTGCTAAAATTATGGATTATGGCAAATATAAATTTGCACAACAACAAAAAGCCAAATCTAACAAAAAAAATCAATCCATTTCTAAGGTCAAAGAAATTAAGGTCAAACCAACGATTGGTGATCATGATTTAAATGTCCGTGCTAATAATGCAAAAAAATGACTTGCAGATGGTGATAAAGTAAAATTCATTATTGAAGCAAGAGGAAGAATGTGCACAAAGAGTGAAATTATTAAAGAAACATATGATAAGTTTGTTACTTTACTTGAAGGAAAAGGCACCATTACAACCTCCTTTAAACAAGTTAATAATTTCCGTTATGAAACAATGATAGAGCCTAATAAGAAATAGTTATAGGAGTTTTCGGTTATGAAAATTAAACAAAAAACTAAAAAAGCAGCCGCAAAACGTTTTTCAAAAACAGAAAGTGGCGAATTAAAAAGAAAACATGCTTACCGTAGCCACCTTGCTCAAGGTAAAACAACAAAGCAAAAACGTCACTCACGTAAAGACGCAATCTTAACTAAGAGTGATGTTCAAAGATATAAACAATGTTTATAATTGTAAGGAGTGTAATCTAATATGAGAGTAAAACGTGGAGTCGTTTGTCGTCGTCGTCACAAACGCTGATTAGAAAGAGCTAGCGGTTATTGAGGAACACGTCATGTTTCTTTTAAAACAGCTAAACAAGCAGTAATTAAAGCAGCAGAATACGCATACCGTGATCGTAAAAACAAAAAACGTGAATTCAGAAGTTTATGAATTCAACGGATCAATGCTGCAGTAAGACCTTATGGTTATACATACTCACAATTTATGCACCAATTAGCAGTTCATAACATTGATATTAACCGTAAAATGTTAAGTGAACTTGCAATTAATAATCCAGAAGCCTTCAAAGAATTAGTTGACAAGGTCATGGCAAAATAATTTCATAAATTATGCATTAACAAGCACATTTATGTGCTTGTTTTTTTCATCTCATTAGTTTTTTAATATAATTAAATAATATGAAACCATTAATGAAAACATGGAAAATCATTGTCAATGTCATCTTGGCATTATTTGGAATTGCCACCATCACCGTTAGTTGTGTTGGGGTCAAAAAATACCAAGATGGTGTCCTTGATAAACAACTATATGATTTTTCAGTGGGAATGATTGTGTTGGGAGCAATTGTTTGTCTTGGGGTCATTATTTGAGTGATTACTGATATTTGTATTACTATCTTTAAAAATCCCAATAATGCCTATGATGAACAAGCTTATTATTCCAAACAAAAAATCAAGAAATATCGGAACAATTTCAGCCCTGGTAAATTACCAACCTTAAATAAGAAAAAATTAACCGATACCGAAGGTTATTTTGCAAACGACTTACAATATACTGAAGAATATTTAAAAAGTCATAAGCAAGATGAAAAAACCTTAGTTGTGGATGCGATTGCTTTAAAAGTAGAGCAACGAAAACAAAACCAAGCTAAAAAGAATTCCCATTCAAAAAAGAAACATAAATAATTAACAAAAAGGAAAGAAATTTAACTATGAACCCCCTCCTGTCTAAATTACAAAATTTAATGCATGATTATAATCCCATCGATTTCAACACTAAGTTTAATGAAAACGTTGAATTCTTAGCTGACCAAGATCAAGACCTTGATCTGGAACACCCAGTTAAAAATTTATCTTCATTTCAAGAACTCGATAATGTACTAAATAATTTAAACAAGGAACTGGATGACAAAGGCCTCCAAGGAGCTAAAATTTATAGCTTTGTCTATGACAACTTATGTGCCTTTGTCGCAACATTAGCCGACTTCACGGAAAGCAATATTGAAGATTTCTTAAAATCGACTTATGACCAATAAATTTAAAAATCACAAGCAAAGTTTTTGAATTGCAACGGGCTGTAGTTTATTTTTTAGCCTTTTGTTTTTATTTTTAAACCTTGCTAGCATTGTTGTTAACAACAATCATTCATCAAGTTTAAAAACTATTAATATCCTAGTTGGTCTCAACTACAGTTTAGTCTTACTCGGACTTATCTTAAGTGGTATTTTTTATTTTTTATCCACTGGCTATTATTTAAAGAAAGCCTGAAGCATTGGCTTCTTATCCTGATTTGTAGCTAGTTTAGTCTTAGTTAGTCTCGGTGTTATTTTATATTTAGCTAATGCAAATCCAATTACCAATGGCTTTGGAATGTGATTTATGATTATCTTTAGCTTTAGTCTTGTTTTCTTTAGCTTTAGTATCATGATTTATTATCTTTATTTTAAACACCGTCAAAACCCTAACTTTGAACACGTGATTAAAGACCCAGAAGATTAAACTATCAACTCCCATTACGGGAGTTTTTGTTTAGACTGAACAACCATAACCCCCAAGCCCATTAAAAAAAAAAAAAAAAACGAACCTGTGTTTGCACATAGGTTCATTTTTTTATTCAACTAAACTATAAGTGACACAGTCGTGTTTTTTAGTATATTTCTTAAAGTTCTTAATTGATGGATACAAACTATTAGTGGCGTTCGCAATTGTTTGATCATAAGTTCAATCAAGAGCATCTCAATTAACTTTAGTTACGACTTGATGTTTTTTATTGGTGGTGGTGATTAAAAGTTCGTTAGAAATATTTTGGTTATCTAATAAAGCAATTGCTTCCCCGACATGTTTAGCGTTGGCTGAACCAAAGAAAGTAATTTTTTGTAAGTTCATACCTTCATAAATTGATAGGATATACCCAATGGCTAAATAAATTAATTGGATACCTGAATATTTTAAGATTGCCATCGTATCAAGGTAATTTTGACCGTTAACAGCCACCCCATAGATAATTAACCCTTGGTTATGAATACAGTAGGTAAATGGAGCGATATGGCTGATTACTTGGAAGAATTTAAACTGCATGACAGGTGGGAAAGTTCCCCAACCAGAAGTAATGTTGACAATCAAGAATAAAATCACAATAAACTTGCCAACCACTTCATCTCTAAATAAGAATCATAACGATTGAATAAACGCAGTTCAAATTAAAGCAGTAAATAGAATTGATAAATATAACAAGCCAAATGAAGGTCCAATTTGGAATCAACCTAGCAATCCAATCGTAATCATTAAGAAAGTGACTTGAATCACAGTGGTCAATGACATTAAACTGTTTTTGGCAAATCATCATGCTGTCGCATCATGATAACGAGCCCATTTATTGCCTTGTGGTGAGTTTTTGGAATGCTTGCCAATAGTTCACGCTTGGTTTTGTTTTGGACGACGGATATCACGATCAAACACAAAGGTTTGCATCAAGATTCCAACCCAGATTCCGATACAGACAAAGAATTCACCTAATCCAATTCCATAAACAGCAAACTGACTACCTTGAATACTGCTGGTGACAATATTATCAAGGTTTTCAATTTTAGAAGCCCCTGAGCTTAAAAAGCCCATTCAAGAACTAATGTTAGTCCCTAACCGTTGGTTTAAATCGTTTTTGGCAACCACTAAGTTCGTATAGTCAGTTTCACTACTTGGATGGTTAATTAAAGGAATTAACCCGACATTTTTCTTTAAGTTTTCAATAAATGTCAAGCTGAATTCATCCCAAGGAATAACAACCTCAGTCCCTGGAATAGAAACACTTCCTTTATTTAAGTTGGCTAATAAATTGCCATTCAACTCAAATAAGGCTTGAATTCCTGTTGGGGTCCCGAAAATTGTTTTCAACTGTTCATCATTCAACTTAATTGGTTTACTATAAACAGCATCAATAATGGTGGCATTAATGACACTATTAATGAAGTTCTTATAGAAATTACTATAACTAATGCCTTTTAGATAGATTTCACTAATATCATTGGTAAATGAATTCTTATCACCGACTAAGGTTTTAGATACATTAGCTAAACTTGGAATATTAGTTAAGTTAGTACTAAAACTTTTAATGGTTGCTAATTCATGTTGATTATAGAACGCATACTTTTGGTTATCAACTAATGGGATAGTAGTGTTATTAGCGACCATTAAAGGACTATTAGTCGCACTAAAATAATAGGACGGATGGTTGTGGTCATCACTATTTAAAATATCTGTAATCCCTGTCGCTAATGTTTGGCTAACTAAGTTAGGGACCATGTTTAATAAAATAGCTGCTTTAAATTCAGAACTAATTTTCATGAACTGTCCAAACAAGAAGTTTTGTTTAAAAGTAGTTCAAATATTGACAGGGCTTTTCTTTAACTGATCAATAAAATAATCAGTTTGTTCAATACTTTGTTGGGTCCCTGTTAAATAGGTATTTAAGAAACTAATAACATTAAGATTAAAGTTACTTGGAACTTGTAACTGTAACCAATACTTATCATTATCAACCCGTCATTCGTTAGGTTGATTTGGATCAAGACTAGTTTCAAGGGTGGCCATTTTATTAGCACTGTCCCCATCTAAATATTGGAAGTTATTTAATTCCTGTTCAGGAACTAATTCATAACTTTGGGTTTGTTCATTTCATTCCCGTTGGGATTGTAAAATCACTTTATATTTGTCGGTGGTTTGGTTATATTGAATAATGTTTTGAGAACTTGGGTTCGCTTTTCATCATTCAAAATAGTCACGGACAATTGAGAAGTTTGGAATAATTTGATAATTGGTTTGGTTCGCTTGATTAATAATAATTGGGCTAGTGTCAATAAGGTTTTTATTAGCACTAGTTAAAGGAGCATCACCTAACTTATAAGTTTGGTTATAAGTGTAAATGGCAATGGCCGTCATGTTTGGCGTATTATTGTAATAATTGGTTAAACTGTCCAAACTATCGCTATTAATAATCTCACTAAAATTAACTGGCGTATCATTAATTCATTGGTAATTATCAGGAGTCCCTGTTAAACCAATGTAATAAGTCGCAGCGGCTAAATTTAAAAATGAAGAGCGATCAATGTTGGCTTGATTGGCTTTGTTAGCAGCTCTGGCATTGGAAGTACTATCCTCACTAGCATCAGTGGATTTATTAATATCATTCCCTTGCAATACTAAAGCAATTGGTTGGGATTGGTTCACCACTGCCATTGGAGCATCCCCTAAGTTCCCGATAGGATTTCAAAAGGCTCAAATACAAATAAAGCCGTATAGAAAGGGAATCAAACAAATGGCAATGAATTTAATAATTCGTTTTTTGGAAGAACATATCCGATTCAAAAATTCGGTTTTAAAGTATTGTCATCATCTTTTCATGGTTATTGCTTTCGAATTCGTCTACTGCGACAAAAAGCCACTTCTTGTGCACTAGGAATTAAAATCACGTTCAAATTATAGTTTAAAGTTAAATAAAGGTGCATCAGGTTATATTCATAAAATAAATCATGAGCGTCCCGATAGCCTCTAACGATTTGAGTAATATGGTGGGTTTGACACCATTGTGGTACTCACCCGTCACACACTTCATAATCATAAGGAATGCCACAATAAATTTGATAAAACCCAACTTTAGTGGGATTCTTGGCTTTCAAAATGATTACTTGATCAAACATTTGTTTCGCTTGTTGATAAACATATTCATGACCAGCATGTCATGGTAGAAATGAGCCAGGAAAAATAGCTCTTTTTAAAAAATTAACGTTTGACACTGTTATTAATAAAAGCGTAGTTAGCGATGTTTAAGTTAGAACTAACCACTTGGTCGGTTGGATACTCAATGTTTTTATAATAACCATCTTTTTTGATATGGCTGGTGTCACTTGGATTGGCTAGTAACACTTTGGTATTAGCAAAGAATGGTATTTGTCAGTCATCAACTAAGTTATTATCTTCACTTCTAATTGCATCATACATACAACTTCAAACTGGGTTGTAATAAACATAGTCAAAGTTTTCTAATGGTAAAGCATTAATATTCATTAATTGACTATTTGGATTATCATTTTCATCAACTAAAGGAAAACAATCATTAATCACTTGTGGACTATTAATTAATTGACTGTGAGACCCAGATTGTTTAGTAATAAAACTAATGTCTTTCACTAATCCATAAGCACTTTCTAAATTAGAAGTTTTAATCTTATTAGAGAAAATGATACCATCAAAACAAACTAAAGTATCTTTCGGAGTCACCACATGGAAGTTTTGGGCATCTGGCATGCGGTCTTCTCTTTCTAATTTAGCATCATAGTCCCCACCATTAGAAGCATAAATTAGATCCCCGTTATAAGTAATGGCTCCTGTGTAATCACCTAATGCTAACCCATTTAAAATGTTGTTAGAATCTCCTTCTAAAGAAATTCCGTTTGGTAATTTTTTAATGGCTTCATCTAATGGAGCAAATTGTTGGGTTAAATTTTCAATTGTAGAGATGTTTTTATCATTTTCAATAAAAATTGATTTGTCTTCTAAGAACCGTGCTAAATCATAATCGGTTCGTTCATCTTTTACTAATTGTAATTTAGCTTCGGTTACCCCTGGATTGGTTGTATCTTGATAATAATCAAAGATGGTCTTAAAACTGACATCAGGTTGATGAAAAGCTGGAATTTCTTCACCCCGATAACCAAACGATAAAGTTTGAGCGAAATAAGGAATGGTTCAGTTTAATAAATTATCTTTACAATCAGGATCAAAATGGTCATAATCGCCATCTAAATCATAAGCAGTTAACATTCCTCAAGTTTGTTCGGTAAAATAGGCTTTTAATTTTGAGAAATTAAATAATTTGTTTTTTTCTTGTGTCACTAAGGGTTGGTTATTTTCATCCACTAAATCAAAGCGATTTCAATCAATTGGTTGAATGATAGCATCATAGCGATTATCATGGTTAATTAGCTTTTGGTAACTCGCTCGGGCAAGTTCAACCGTTTTATATTGGGTAGCAATCGCTAAATCATAAGTCCCATTTTTCATAAAAGTGGGAATGGTTTCATTACTTTCGTATTCGTCTCATTGAACATTGTATTGATTTTCTAAACTGTCTTGGACTTCAGGGTTCATATAACCAGAGAAGTTCGCAAAGACAATTTTATTATCAGCACTACAACTAGTTAACGAAACTCCAGTGAGTACAAGCCCCATACTAATAGCTGGTATTGTTGCAATTTTTCAAAGGTGTTGTGTTTGTTTTTTCATTATTGTTTTAACCAAATTGAGAATTGTTTCTTATTACGTAAACGTTTTTCTTTATTTAATTTTGAAAATTTAACAATTGCAACAACAGCAGTGACAATGAAACAAATCATAACCACAATGGCCCCAAATGTAACAGCTCAAGCTTTAATTCCTTTAGCCATTGAATACATTTCAGTGGAAATGGTTGAAACCCGACCCCCCACTAATTTAGTAATAATAAAGTCATCAAAACTCATTGCAAAAACCATGGCTGCTCCTGATAAAATGGCTGGCATTAAATAAGGAATGGTGACTTTAAAGAAAGTTTGAAAACGTGAATAACCCAAGTCAATAGATGCTAAAATCAAGTTTTTAGGCATCTTTTGCATACGTGGATAAATAATCATAATCGCATATGGGGTACAGAATGAAATGTGAGCTAAGATAATGGTCACAAACCCTAAATTGATCCCAGCAGCGACAAAGGTAATACTAAATAATAGAGCTAATGCAATCCCACTAATAATTTCAGGAATTGCTACATTGAACTTAGAACTTCCCATCACAGCATTTGTATACACTTGACGAGCATTTCAAATCCCAAAGCAAGCTAAGGTCGCAATAATGGTACTAATTGGAACGGTAAAAATTAAAATAATGGCTGTATTTGCTAACGCATTTAAAAACTCGTTGTTTTGAAATAAAGCAATGTAGTTTTCACCACTATTTCAATCAAAACTTAAGTTAATATTGCCCTTTTCACTTGGACTCGTAAATGACATAAACACAATTAAGATTAAGGGAATATAAATGATTGCTAAAATAATAAAAATGTAACTTTTTCTTAAAAAAGATCAAAATTTACTCATTTAATTGGACTCCCTTCTTCATTAATTTTTGACAGGATATTTTTACTTTTAGATAAGTATATAGTTTTGGGGTTAAAGTAATAATTCCATATAGTACTAAAACCACCACTCCCACAACTAAGGCTAAAACACTAGTTCTCGCTAATGAGATCGGAGTGGATAAACCTTGTTCGCCTTGACTCATAATAATGTTTCCAATCATGCCACTATCATTCGCATGGTTTAAGAAAGTCGGAGCCGCTACGGCTGTCAATGATGGTAAGAGCACTAAGATAATTCCATTAAATAATGCCACTTTGGTGTACGGAATCACAATCGCAAAGAAAGTATAAAAGCCACTTCTACCTAAATCCTTTGAAGCATTGATTAAGTTTCTTGGCATCGATTCCAAAGTAGTATAAATTGGCATCATCATAAATGGTAAATATAAATAAGTTAACCCTAAGATGGTAAAGATGTCCCCATGGGTGGCATTAATACTGCCTCCCATTAAGTCAAAGATTGATTTAATCCCCACTAACTTAATTAAGAAGTTAGTTCAAATAGGAGCGGTAATTAATAACAAGATTCAGGTCTTGACCGTTTTGTTATTACTAAACGATAAAAAGTAACAAAATGGATAAGCTAAGATAATTGTGAAAACTGTGACTGCTAAGCCAATGTAAATAGACTTCCCAATCTTTTCACCAATAGTTCCAGTTAACACAGCCCAGTTGTCACTGACAGTTAAGTCAGGTCCAGCAGGTTCAAAGGCTTTAATTAAGACAATGAACACTGGCACAATCACTAATAAGATGGTCAAAATCGCAAACGGAATGGTTCACACCAAATTTTTTGTCAAAGCAAATTTAGACTTTCAACTACCAGTGCGTTTGACCCGAATCTTACGTCACTTTGTGCTCTTGGCTGAAACAAGATTCCCACTAGTCTTTTGGGAAATCGTTGGCTTCGAAAGATTCTTGTTCAATTTTTTCTTCCTCTTCTGTTTGTTCGTAGTCTTGACGTGCTAATTCACGACTTAAGACGTTTAACTTTTCTAATTTAGGTTTGAGTTGAATATCACCATCATTGCTATCATCCCCAGCAATGGTTCGTGAATTAGTGTTGGTTAATTCAGATAATCGTTCATCGATGTATTCGCCATCATCGTTGAATTGAATAATGTGAACGTCTTCAGGATCTCAAGTTAAACCAACTTTTTGACCCACATCTAATTTATTAATGGTTTCTAGTTTAATATCTTGATCACCATCAGCTTGGTGACAAATGATTTCATTTAGAAGTCCTTTATAGGTAATCTTGGTGACAGTGGCATCAAAGAATCCTTGGCCTTCAGGAACTACATCAATGTCTTCTGGTCTAATCATGACCACTACCTTTTGGTCTTCTAAATATGTGGTATCATCATCAGATTCAGTATCAATAATTAAATTATTTAAAATTGCTACTTGGTTGATGCCAGCAATGTGGCCTTCAAACAAGTTGGCTGAACCAATAAATTTCGCCACCCATGTATTAATAGGGGCGTCATAAATTTCATGGGGAGTACCAATTTGTTCCACATGACCCACATTCATAACCACAATCTTAGTTGATAATGATAATGCTTCTTCTTGATCATGGGTGACTAAAATAAAAGTCATCCCTAATTCTTGGTGTAATCTAGATAATTCATCTCGCATTTGTTGACGAATCTTGGCATCAAGAGCACTTAATGGTTCATCTAATAACACCATTTCTGGTTCAATAACTAAACTTCTTGCTAACGCAACCCGTTGTTGCATTCCACCAGAAAGTTCACTTGGATATTTATTTTCTTTACCTTTAAGACCAACGATTTCAATGAATTTGTTTGCTTTTTCAGCCACTTCGGTTTTATTTAACCGACGGGTGATTTTTCTTTTTTCAAATTCTTCTTTCTTTAAGGTTGGATAGTTTTGTCAATAACTGACTCAGTAGTCTAAATCATTTCTTTTTTCTTCAATACTATCAATCTTTTTGTCTAAAGGTTGTTTGTAGTTATATCAACGTTGTAATTGACAAATTTCTTTTTCGATCTCATTCATATTTTGAGTTTCAATTTTAATTTGCTTCGGAATTCTTAAGAAAGTAAAAATCTTATTTAACTTTAAAGAGAAACGTTGTTTAAAACTTAATTTGGTCGTTCTTTCACCGTACTTATCAACAACTTGTTTTTCTAATTCACTCATAGCTACTAAATATTGAGGACGACGCATGTCAGCAATATCAGCTAAGAAGGAATTTTTTAAATATTTTTGTTTAAGTTTAGTGAGTTCATTTTTGTAAAGTTCTTTTTTTCGCGAAATTTCTTTGATTTTTTTATCAGAAATTTTTTTAGCTTCATTATAAACTTTATCAGCTTCGACATAAAGGTTCTTGGGGGTATCTTCGCAAGGGGTTCGCATAAGTTTTAGCCCATAAGTCACGTTTTGAAAAACGTTCATGTTAGGAAATAATGCATAGTCTTGGAAAACCAAACTTGTAGGACGGTTATTAACAGGGACATCTTTAATATCGACCCCGTTATATAAAATTTTCCCTTTGGTTGGTTTTTCAAACCCCGCAATCATTTTCAAAGTCGTGGTTTTTCCACAACCTGAGGGCCCAAGGAATGTGACAAAATCACCCTTTTTAATGGTGATATTGACGCCAGCAATCGCTGTATAACCATCATCATATGTCTTCGATAAATTGGTTAATTTTAACAATGGTTTTGACAATTTTAATACCTCAATCAACTAATTTGAAATAGTTCATAAAACGAATTTCGGGTTAGAATTAAAACTTGGTTTTAATTCTAATAAAAAAAGATACCTAATTTAATACAAGACTTGGTCCTATCAAATTGATATCGAAAAAAATCATTATTTAAAAAATAATACTTTAATTATATTTAAATACAAAATTTTTCATAAATTTTGCTAATAAATGTGGGTTTTTTAAGCGTTTATTCGCTTCATTTGAGACAATATGGGTTGCATTCAACTCAATCCCTAATCCGAGAGCTAAACCAACAGTTGGTTTCTTTTGTGAATCAGGACCAAACATTGGAAAATCATTTTGACTATCCCCGATGGCACAAATGTCTTGAATCGTGTAGTTAGAACCCGTTTGATTTAAGTGGTTTAAAATATCAGGAATGATTAACCCTTTCGAAGCTTTGGGGCTGGTAATTTCATATAAATAAGACTTTGGACGGGCAAAATTAATGCCTGATTGATGCTGTTTAAATTGGTTTAACTCAGTAGTTAATTGTTGATCATAACGGTTCGCTTTATGGGCATTTAAAGAACTTAAACATAAGATTTTATAAACCTCATTATAAAGATTCTCTGGTTGATAAATTTGATTGTTCAATTTCTTTGATAAACCGTTTACAAATCGGATGGTTTTTGGTTTCATATTGGCTACTACTAACTGGGTTTTAGTACTATTAATCCCATTGTAGATTCCAATCTTAATTTTTTGATGACTTATGAGATTAACTAATGGGTTAATTAAATTCTGATCAATTGGGCTCTTTTTAATAATTTCTTGACTGATGCAATCATATAAAACAGCCCCATTGAAACAAGCAATCATGCTTGTTTTCACTTGGTATTTGTCTCATAAAATTTGTTTAACTTTTAAAGCTGAAGTTAAACTCCGACCAGTATTAAAAATAATCTGACCCCCGAGTTGTTGAAATTGTCTTAATAATTGTCCTACTTGATGATCAATTTTATTATGTCTTTGTACTAACGTCCCATCTAAATCTAACATTAAAATCGAATAATTTAAACCAGTTGCAACCATCATCAATCCTTTCTTAAATGATTTAATTATTATACTTTTAAGTTGGTCATCAAAACATTAGATTCAAATAAAAACTTCCTTGATAAATCAAGAAAGTTCTATTTGATTATTGAACAATTGTTTCAGGTGTTAAACTAGTCTGGGAGAGATTTAAAACTCGCTCTTTAATTTCATCAAATAAAGTTGGGTTTTCTAACAACTTTTGTTTAAGGGCATTCATCCCTTGACATAACATTTGCTCTTGATAATAGAATCAAGCCCCTTTTTTAGTAATAATTTCACTTTGGACGGCCATTTCAATAATTTCTAATTGATAATCATAACCTTTACCAAAATAAATATCTACAAAGGTGGTTTTAAGCGGCGTTCCTAGTTTGTTTTTGATAACTGTGACTTTGGAACGAATTCCGATCTTATCGCTGTTTGATTTAATCATCTCTTGCTTTTTAACTTCACACCGAATGGAACTATAAAACTTTAGTGCTTTCCCACCAGTAGTGGTTTCGGGATTGCCATAAAAGACCCCAATCTTTTCTCTTAACTGATTAATAAAAATTAAACAAGTATTGGAATTAGAAAGTAAGGGTTGGATTTTTCTTAATCCCTTAGACATTAACCGAGCATGCATCCCGACACTAGCATCTTCCATGTCTTGGTTCTTTTCTTGCAATGGTAGCATTGCTGCTACACTATCTACCACAATTAAATCAATGTTCTTTGATTTTAATAAGGTTTCAATGATTTCAAAGACCATTTCACCTGTAGTTGGTTGAATAATTAATAATTTAGAGATATCAATATTTAAAGACTTTAAATAATTAATATCAAGAGCACATTCCACGTCAAAATAAGCTACTAAACCACCTTGTTTTTGACATTCAGCAACGGTTTGTAAAGCGATGGTCGTTTTGCCTGAACTTTCATTTCCATAAATCTCGACAATCCGATTCTTAGGGAACCCTTTGATTTCTAAGGCTTCATCTAAGCCTAATGATCCCGTGGGAATTACTTGGATTGCTTCTTGTTGTTCATTTATTAAAACATCAGTCCCGAATTTTTGAGCAATCAATTTGCTAACATCATTAATTTCATTTTTATTTTTCATAATTTTACCTCTATTAATTAATAGTCTTTTTTATCTAAAATGACTATCTAAAAATGAAATTAAATAAATTTAGTGCATAAAATTTGGTTTTGATTATTAGTTATATCTTGGCATCAGATTTTCAAAATGGTCTTTTCATAGGATTTTTTGATTACAACAATAGTAGAAGTATTCAAAAAATACTTCAATTTTATTTAATAAAATTCATTAAAGGATTTTTATGGGCTGAAAAATTGTTGAAATCGAACAAGCACAATATTGCCACGTCTTTTTAGATAACCTTGTTATTGAAAAAGACAAAGAAACTAAAATTACAATCCCGTTGCAAGATATTGATACCTTAATTATCAATAACTACCAAATGACAATCTCAGTAAAACTATTAAACGCAATTTCAAAATATAACATTGTTTGTGTCATATGTGATCAGAAAGCTATGCCTGAATCTCAATTTATTCCCCTTTTAGGTAATTACAATACCTTAAAGATTTTCCAACAACAATTAAATTGAAACCATCAATATAAAGGTCAAACCTGACAACAAATTATTAAAATGAAAATTAACAACCAACGGTTGGTCCTAAAACACTTCTTAAATAATAGCGACTTAGATAACTATTTTCTAGAGTTAATTAATGATGTCAAAATCTATGATGGATCTAATCGGGAAGGGCATGCTGCTAAAGTATATTGACACCATTTATATGGGCTTGATTTTAGTCGGAAAGACGAGTCTTTTATTAACATTTGTCTCAACTATGGGTATGCAATTGTTCGCTCTTATATTGCACGGTCAATTGTTAAAAAGGGACTAGACCCACGGATTGCTTTCTTTCATAAATCGTTTGATAATCACTTCGCTTTAGCGAGTGATTTAATTGAACCCTTTCGGTTCTTAGTTGACTTTTATGTTTATCAAAAAGTTTATTTAGAAAAAAGTAATAATTTTGGGAAAATCAAACAGGATTTAATCAATTTAATGAACCAACAAGTCTTAGTTAATCACAAGCTTTATTATTTAAATACCACCATTGATATGTTTGTAGATGCCATTGTTAATCAAACTGAATTACCAACTATTGAATATCGTTATGGTGCCGACTCATAGATTTATGCGAATCCTATTAATGTTTGACTTACCAATGGTGGAAGCAAAAGAAAAACGTGAGTACACCAAGTTTAAAAATCACATTTTAAAACTTGGCTATAAGATGGTTCAATATTCAGTTTATGTGAGAACAATTGTGGATAAATCTAAATATGATCAAGAACTGAAACGGGTCTCAAAATATTTACCGACTGATGGCAATATCCGCTTATTATTAATTACTGAAAAACAATACCATGACATGCAAGTGTTAATGGGCAAGAAAAATTATGATGAAATTTATAATGATTCATCTCGTTATTTAAAGGTTTAATTATGTTAAAGTTTACAATTCAAAATCAAAAATATGAAATGCTTTTTGAAGGCTATAAAATTATTCAATCACCTAACCCTGACTGATTATTAAAACAACTAATGGTTTGTTTAGATAATGAAGGCATTAGTATTGATAACCGCACCTATAAAACTAAAAATAGTTTAATTGTGCACAACTGAACTAAAACTAGTGATCTTTTTAACTTCACTAAAGCAAATTATTTAACTCAAATCTTAAGTGAAGAAATATTAAACCAAGATGAAGCCTTATCTGCTATTTATAACCAAATCTTAGATAAGATTAATACAATCATGGGTTTTGAATATCTTGATATCAATATGGACTTAACTAAAACCATTAATGCTCACTTTGACTTTAATGAAGATCAATACCTAGACCTTGAGCAACTCTACCGTTATTTAGCGATTCCCTCTAGTAGCAAACAATTGTTAATTGTTTGTGACTTTCAAGGCATCCAATTGTCTCAATTATCAAAGTATTTAAACTATTTTAATATTCTGATTATTACTAATGACTGCTTTAATTATTTATCTTATGGGAAACAATTAGAATCAGTTTGCATTATTAATGATCAAGACTATATTGACATTATGGACTATGAACAATTAAATGCTGCTATTGAAAGTTTTATTAACGAACCAATCAATGATCGTGATTGAGAATTAATGAAACAACATGAATATAGTGTTAAACTAGCCAAGATTGAATATTGCTTTAATAATATTATGTTTAAAAAAGATAATGAGTAGATTTTAAGTATCTGTTCATTATCTTTTCTTGTGAAAATGGTAAAGAAAAACCTGACACGAAGTCAGGCATTGACGGGATAAACCCTTATCTTGGAAAAAATCCAATTTCTTGTATTGTTCCCACGCTGTTGTGGGTAATTTAATTATATATCAAAAAAATTTTTTTCAATAAATAATACAAGGCATAGCGTTTTATTAATCAATAAAATTAAAAATAAATTCCATGTTTATCATTAGATTAAATTAGATTAAAACATAATTTAGATAATTCCAAAATGAAAAAAACGTAATCCTGATTGAATATATAAATACACAATACAAGAAATCGGGGCAGTTCCAAAACTTTATGAACATCAACTGAGACCTTAATTTCGTTTTACAATAAAAGAAATTGATCTGTTTCCAAAACCTTCTGGCTGGTTTTTAGCTGAATATTTGATTTTTACAATACAAGAAATTAAGTTAGTTCTAAAACTCACATTGCTGTTATCTTGTAACAATTTATGTTTTACAATACAAAAAATTGAGTTAGTTCCCAAACTTATTAGATAATTATTACACACTACATTTAATTTTACAATACAAGAAATCAGATTAGTTCCAAAACTTGCTCACTGTATCAATTCCCAAACGATTAGTTTTACAATACAAGAAATTGAGTTAGTTCCAAAACCAGAGCAACATGGCTTCATCATTGGCATTTGTTTTACAATACAAGAAATTGAGTTAGTTCCAAAACTCAACGAGAGCTTCAATTTGGGTGGGTGCGGTTTTACAATACAAGAAATTGAGTTAGTTCCAAAACCGAGCGAATCGTTAATCATCTTTAACTTGTGTTTTACAATACAAGAAATTGAGTTAGTTCCAAAACACATTATGAGCGATGCAATCAAAGCCGATAGTTTTACAATACAAGAAATTGAGTTAGTTCCAAAACAATTATAGCATCGCAGATAATGGAGTTACTGTTTTACAATACAAGAAATTGAGTTAGTTCCAAAACGTTAATATCCTTTGTGGACCTAAAAACATAGTTTTACAATACAAGAAATTGAGTTAGTTCCAAAACCAACGTGATCGTTCGTGCACTGATGCATTTGTTTTACAATACAAGAAATTGAGTTAGTTCCAAAACACCCCTTCTTCTTCCAACGCAAGGTGGTGAGGTTTTACAATACAAGAAATTGAGTTAGTTCCAAAACAATATGGTTATCAAAAGCGAGACTTAAAATGTTTTACAATACAAGAAATTGAGTTAGTTCCAAAACGAATGAACCTGCTTTATGACTTAAACAACAGTTTTACAATACAAGAAATTGAGTTAGTTCCAAAACAGTTATCACCAAGGTTAGAATTTGCTTGTGGTTTTACAATACAAGAAATTGAGTTAGTTCCAAAACTTTGTTGGTCGATAAGACCTGACTGATACAGTTTTACAATACAAGAAATTGAGTTAGTTCCAAAACCCGAAAACACCATTCTTAAAATTTGTAAAAGTTTTACAATACAAGAAATTGAGTTAGTTCCAAAACTCCTAGGTACTAACCGAGTAGATACTAAAAGTTTTACAATACAAGAAATTGAGTTAGTTCCAAAACGACACTTCAACCGAGGTTTTTAATTTTAGTGTTTTACAATACAAGAAATTGAGTTAGTTCCAAAACAATAAAAGCAGAATAAGCAACATCATTAAGGTTTTACAATACAAGAAATTGAGTTAGTTCCAAAACGACTTTTAGATGACTTAAAGAACTGCGTGTGTTTTACAATACAAGAAATTGAGTTAGTTCCAAAACAAACTACTAGCCTTTTGTGCTTGTAGAGACGTTTTACAATACAAGAAATTGAGTTAGTTCCAAAACTATTACATCGGGGTGGACCAAAAAAACTTAGTTTTACAATACAAGAAATTGAGTTAGTTCCAAAACATAACTAAATTCTAAACCTTCGGCCTTGGCGTTTTACAATACAAGAAATTGAGTTAGTTCCAAAACCAACAATCTTTTAATTACTCTACTTTTAACGTTTTACAATACAAGAAATTGAGTTAGTTCCAAAACGTGAACAACACGGGTTTATTATTGGTATTTGTTTTACAATACAAGAAATTGAGTTAGTTCCAAAACCTCTAATTGGTGTTAATTCAATTGATAACAGTTTTACAATACAAGAAATTGAGTTAGTTCCAAAACGTTGTGAGCTTCACATATAGATTTAACATAGTTTTACAATACAAGAAATTGAGTTAGTTCCAAAACCCAGAAAGTTTAACGCCAAAGTTAATAATAGTTTTACAATACAAGAAATTGAGTTAGTTCCAAAACACTGTTTGAGTTCCGTTAGTTTCATTGTTAGTTTTACAATACAAGAAATTGAGTTAGTTCCAAAACCTAACAATAATTACAGCACAGGCCCATTGTGTTTTACAATACAAGAAATTGAGTTAGTTCCAAAACTGGTGTCATTAGACACATTAAACAATGTATGTTTTACAATACAAGAAATTGAGTTAGTTCCAAAACCCTTCACCTTTTTTTGATAATGACGATTGAGTTTTACAATACAAGAAATTGAGTTAGTTCCAAAACTCGTGCGATTATCAGCACCAGCAGCCACCCGTTTTACAATACAAGAAATTGAGTTAGTTCCAAAACAGACTGCTGGCCTTTTGTGCTTGTAAAGACGTTTTACAACACAAGAAATTGAGTTAGTTCCAAAACAATAACTATGAATTACAGCACGCCGTTAATGTTTTACAATACAAGAAATTGAGTTAGTTCCAAAACCGCTCATTGTAATATTGGAACACTTCAATGGTTTTACAATACAAGAAATTGAGTTAGTTCCAAAACAGTGTTATTGATATTACAACTATTATTAATGTTTTACAATACAAGAAATTGAGTTAGTTCCAAAACTTTAACGTGTCTAATAATACTAAAGAGTTTGTTTTACAATACAAGAAATTGAGTTAGTTCCAAAACACGATGTTGTGTTAAACCCATTTGAAATTAGTTTTACAATACAAGAAATTGAGTTAGTTCCAAAACCTCAAATAGGATTTGGAACTAAAAAAAATATGTTGGTTACCCAACATATATTATATATTTTAAATATCTATTTTGATGATGCTTCTAATATTACCTAATTCGTCGATTTCTAATAATTTAAACTTACTAATTATATTATTGAATGTAGTGGTTTTTCTTCCGTTTTCAGCTTTCACTACCAATTTATTGTTTCGGTCTAAACATTTTAATTCAACAGCGTTAATAATAGGGTTTACACTTCCAATTGAATATCAAATGACACCTTCATCATCAACAAAGCATTGGTTTTTATAAAGTTCAAAATATTTAGCATCTCGATCAATATTTAATTTATCAAGTTTTTGATTAAGCTTATCTTGATCAATAATAAATTGTTTCTTATTATGATCAAATTTTAAAACTTTAATGTTGATATTAAATCCAACTAATTTACCTTTTTTATTTCGATAAATTCTTGCTCCGAAAGCGGTTAATGTATCAACCATAGCCATTTTGTTTTGATTATAATTAGTAGATTTATCTAAAGTTAATACATTATCAATTTCTACTTCTCGGTTTACGTATTTTAAGTATCTAACCATTCTAATGTGGCCATTTGCTTCTACTGGGACACAATCTTTATAGCTTGTATTGTGTTCTTGATTAAATTCGTTAAGGTATGTGACAAAAGGATTAATTTTTGGGTCACTTTGATAATTATAGAAGATTGTTTGTAACTGGTTAAACAATCGCTTGTCAGTTTTATAACATAACAAACTTTCTTGTTCTTTTGTAACTTTGGTTTTGTCAAAATATTTCCCGATATTGGCTTTTTTAATATCAGCTGGTAATAAATCAAGTCTACTAATAATGTCACCTTTACTAGGTTCATCGGCTGATGGCCGTAATGAATAAACGGTTTCATTAGAAATTTGACCATTAGTTTTAGTTGATTTTAAACGGCTGAAACCAATTTTACGATTTCTTGGATCAATTAATTCTTCTTTGTTTAAATCAAAATTGTCGTGATTAAGAATTTCAATTAATTGTTGTTTAAAGTTATTAACATCATTACTTTTTTGAAGCTCTAACTTAGCTATATTTAAGATTTCACCAGTTTCTGAATCAACAAATTCATTTTGACCTTCATCATTTTTTCTTTGTTCGTATTTATCATAATTCGAGATATATTTCAATCTTTTTTGAATACTATAACTTGATCCTAAAAAGGCAATAATAGAAGCATCAACTGCGTGGTGGTTATAAATATCTCTATTTTTCATTAAGGCTTTTTCAGTTCGGTGATTTTCATCAGCAAACAAGTTATAACGAGCATAATTTGTTAATCCCCCGTTAATAACCTTAACTAATGGATATTTTTCAAGACCACTTTCAGTTTCATATTTTCAGTGTGGATTTTTAGTAAAGAAACTAGTTAACGAATTTAATACTAACCTTGATGCATATCTAGTATCCACTAAATTTCTTTCTAAGAAATCAATTTGTTGTTCGTTAGGATCAACCATGGTTAAAAGGTTATCTAATTTATTAGCAAAACCTTTTTTATTAGCATAAAGACCTTCAACCCGTTGTTTGAATTCCTTAAATAAACCTTTTTTACTTAATCATTGATAAGGGGTTAAATTACCTTTTTCTTGGTTATTATTGCAACTGGTTAATACCTTATTACTCTTACTATTATTTAATGAAATTGAATAAGGAATAATATGATCAATATTATAAGCAAATGGATTTTTTAATAAGGTATCTAAGTCAATGGCTTCACCTGTATAGATGTCTTTTTTATCTTGTTCTTCTCATAACAAGGCTTTTTCTAAATTTTCGCCAAACAATCGTTGGGGTGGGATGTCGTAATCAGCAATAATTTTGTCTTTTTGTTCTTTATTTTTGTCTTGACGTTTCTTGATTGCTTTTCTTTCTTCAGCAGTATTGGATTCTCTAGCTAATTCAATAACAATGTTTTGAATATCATAATCTTTACCATAAATTTTTAAGATTTTATTAATAACATTAATGGTTTGATTAAAGGCACGTTTGGTGGTAGTTGGAATGATTTCATCTTTGAAAAGATTCTTAGGGAAATATTTAGTATTATTTAAACTATTTTCATTTTGTGTATCCATTTGAATAGTTTGAAGATATTGCATAAGATTCATTGCTGAATCACTAGCAAAGGCATTCTTTAAGAAATCATTCATAGCTTTATATGAAAGCCCTGAGGTTTTAGCAAAACCACTTAAACCAACCATTAATTCTTCAATTACTTTCTTGTTAGCTTCGGTATCAGCAGACAAATCAAAATATGGATTATTTTGAATTAATGATCTAAGTTTAGCCTTATCATTTTGACCAGGGACTAATGATACAAAGAAATCATTAATTTTATTGATTAAGTCAAGGTCAAAAATATCAAATTCACCTTCTTTTAAAATCCCATTTTCATAGAAGGTTTTGACGATTAATTTTAAATTACTAAAAGAAGCAAAAACTAATTCTTTATTTTCTTTTTTGTCTTCTTTAGTTTTGACCCCGCAAACATGACCAGTTTCTACTTTTTCATCATTAAATCGGTCTAATTGATTTAAGACTTTGAGCATTTCGGTTTGAGTGGTGACCAAACATTTTTTGTCACTTAATTTATTAAATTTAGCAAGAATTTGGTTTCGTTCTTCTAAATTTAATTTAGTGTTTACTTTCTTATAAAAATAAATGGTGTTAAGTTCGTTAATGAAGTTAAAGTATTCAGTTAATGGAGCTGCTTTTAAGCCTCGTAATTCGTCGGGATAAACACTACATTTACCGATTAATGATTCTCATAAATTATCACCACGTTTTACTAAATTACCTTTTTCGTCAATGTAATACAATCCAAATTCGGTTGGCGATTTTTCACTACCTGGACCAGTTTCAAAGTTTCTGACAAATGTAAACAATGTTAAATATTTGTTTTTAAATTCGTCACTAATTTGAGGTTGGTTTTTAAAAATAACTTCAATTTCTTTAACATAATCGGCATTAGAGAAACAATTGTTAAATTGGGTGCCTAACAATTTATGATATTTTTTAAAATAATATTCTTGATATTTACATGGGAATTGATCAGCAGCATCAAAATTTGCTTCCTTTTCAATTTCAACAAGTAAATCATTCTTTTCATCAGTTTCATAGAACCAACCACGGTGGTGCATATAGTAATAAAGCATCACGATTAATTCATCAGTAGTCAATTCTTCACTTAAACCTTTGATTTTTATTTCAAATGGTTTCATAACAACACCATCATCATCCATCGCACCGTTGACTAAAATTTGCTTAGCTTCTTCAATATTTGAAACTAATCCATAATCAACAAACATATCTAATAATTCACGAAGTTTTAATTGACGACGGCGAATTAAACGACGGGTACCTCTTTTTTGGCGTCTTGTAGCAGCTGCAGTTTGACCCCCATCAATTGATGGTTCATCAAACAAACGAACCCCCATCTTAAGGATTTCTTTATTGTCACCTTCACCCTTAAGAATTGAATAACCAACTGAGGTAATCCCGATATCAAGTCCAATCGTAATTTTTTCTTTTTTATTTTGTTGCATATCATGCCTTTCTTTTAAGAAGTGTTTTATGTAAAATAAAACTATTTTTTCTTCATTAACATTACTAATTATAAACTTTTCAAGGTTTAAAAACCACGCTTATTTTAAATATTAATGAAATTAAAAGCGATTATTTTTCTTTTTTGAAAAATAGATCAATTTCATTAAAAAATGAACCCTTAAGGGTTCATTTCTTACCTACTTATTCTTGAATATCGGCTGCTATATCTAGATATTGTAATGTTAGTTGACAATTGTATTGTTGTTGAATAGCAGGGTTCATCTTTTTAATGACATAATCAATAATGAATTGTTTGTTAGTTTCTTGATCATCTTTTACAAATTCATCTTTTAGTTCACAAACAAATCAGAGTTTTAAGATATATTGATTTTGGTGCACTAACACTGCTTCTAGCAGGGGTTCTTTTTGCATTACAATGCACTCAAACTTCTTAAAAATAGTTAAATCAGCACTTTTAAGTTGAAAAAATAACCCTTCTAAATATAACCGTTTTCAATATTGTTCATAACAAACATAATTAGTTAATAATTGATTCACATCGCTTGGATCTTCAAACCCAAACCATCAATAACCTTCATATTCATTCTTAACTTCACTTTTCATTAGTTAACCTTTCAATAATGACGATAAATACTTTGCAATAAATCAAATACTTGTTGTTTTTGATTAGCATCTAAATCATTGGTATCTAAATTTAACCGAACCTTGATTCATTCAAAAGGGACTCAATAAATTAAAGGATAACTTTTGTATCGGGAAGCATATGTGGTTTGGAGTTTCTTAATTAAGAAATCTACATTAGAAACAAAGATATATTGATCTAAGCCTAAACTAGTATAAATATAACTTTCTACCTCTTTAAAGTTAGCATAAAAATCATGTTGGTTATCAACATCACTTTTTAAACTAAACTGTTTCAATAACTGCACTTGTTGCTGATCAATTAAATAAACATCGTTGTGATAAT
This sequence comes from Ureaplasma sp., assembly GCA_020024695.1. Taxonomy (GTDB): domain Bacteria; phylum Bacillota_I; class Bacilli_A; order Mycoplasmatales; family Mycoplasmoidaceae; genus Ureaplasma. Next base: position 27,970 of record JAHHTK010000009.1, read on the forward strand.
TAATCTGATAATTACCTAATGGTTCCACCCAGTGAAAAATAAATAAAAAGGGGCTTTTAGGTTGTAATTTAATTAAATCTAAGGTCTTGGTCTTTTTAGAAATGCCCCGAAAGTTTTTTGGGCGGGGCATCAAATAGGCTTGATAAAACATATCACATAATTGTGCCTGACTAACTTGTTCTTGTTGATAACAATGCTCAATGGTTTGAAACAACAATAAACAATCCTCATAGGCATTATGTTCTAGATGTCCAAAATCATCTTCAGGACAATCAAACACTCGGTTCACTACATCTAAACTAACCACGGCTTGGTTAGGTTTATCAATCCCACACATCGGATTAAAATAAGCATCTTGCAAATCAATTAAGGCAATGGTATCCAGTCCTGTTCGTTCGTGCACCTTTTCAATAATTAAACTATCATAATGTTTCCCAAAATTAAAGATTTGATCAACACCAGCACAGAAATCTAAAAACTGTTGTCATACCACTTCTTCTTTGGGTTGTTGTAAATAAAAACTTGGTTGCTTGTTTAATAATAAGCTAATGAAGCGACTAATTTCACCATCATAATAACATCATTGATTGAAGCGTTCCACAATTTGATGATTTACAATTTTAATCGCTCCTACTTGTAATAAGTAAGGGTTATGTAAATCACCGTTGGCTTCAAAATCGACAATTATATAGGGTTTGTTAAAATTTATAATTTGACTGATATTAGTATTCATAAACTAAATTATAATTTTAAATAGTGTTTATAGGTAAAAAATGTCATACATTAAAGATTTGGTCTTTTTAGACCTTGAATGATTAACTTTTAATAAGAAAAACTATATCACCCAAATCGGCATTGTCAGAGTTGATAAACAAAGTTTAACAATTAAAAAGCAACGTCTTTTTAAACTTAAAAACAACGTCACGAATAACTTCCAATTAGGCTTAATTGGAGCTAAATCAGCCTCTGATAAAGGGATGTTAACCTTGAATCGGAAAGTGGTGAAAGAAATTTATCAATTATTAAACAATAGTGACATTTATATTTATTTTGATCCTAATAACCAAGAAAATGATGACCTGAAGTTATTAACTAGTGTGATTCGGTTTGATGACCCTTTAGTTTATGAATTACATAAGATTCATACCAAGTGGTCACTGCGTCACTTATATGCCAATTATCGCCATCATCAATATGTCTATAACATGTTTCATAATGCCTTAGATGATGCCTTAATGTTAAAAGAAATTTATTTTGCTAACTTTATGGCACCAAAGCCATCAATTCCCTTTTATGAATACTGTTGTAATTTTCATTTATATCCTTGGTATGCGACCCATAAACAAACAATTCGGTTAGTGATTCCTAATAACCCAACTCAAGTCTATAAAATGCACCATTTAAGTTTAAGACAAAACTTAAATCCCCTTCAAAATGAAACCTATAAACTAAAATTTCATACCTATCAATTTGAGTTTAGTTTAACTAATTGTAAAACCAACCAAACCATAATTATTAACAATCAAAATGCCTATTTATTTATTGCTCTCGTACCTCAAATATTGTTAGAACGAGAAAAAATCAGTTTTGAAAAACTAGAAGATATTTTACAAACCATTTTTATTGAACAAAACTGCTTTTTAAGCGTTTTAACTCGCAAAAATTAAACCTTGATGAAATACTTTACATCTTTAAATAAACCGAACGATTTAATCCGATTAACCATTCTTCATCACTTTTGTTTTACAATCAAACTAAAGACCTGAAAATCTAGTTATTTAGTTTAAGAAAGGCTTTTTATGTTAGATTTCTTTAAACCTTATATTTTAAAAGACCATGCTCAAAACCCAGTTGATTTTGATCAATTAGGCCACCCTCATCATGAACTTTTAGAAAACCATCATGATAAGAACATCAGTTTACCAGTTATCTTTGCATATGATGGTGATAGCGAAACTTATTTCTATTTAAAAATGAGTGCTTCAAAAAATCATCATCAAGATAACCCTTACCTTGTTGAATTCGCATCCAATAACCAACCAATGGTTATTGATTGTTCTCATATCTTTGAAATTGAAAAGTCCCTTTTAGAATCTTTAGTCGTTGCTAATGATAGTTATGGTGTCTTTGATGATAACTTACAATATCAATTATTAACCACTATCAACTTAGCTTGTAATGAAGTTCCACCTAATTTAGCCATTGTTGATGTTTATGAAGGCCATAAACATCACTTACAAGCCCAATCAGTTTATTTATCAGCTCAAAAAATTGTCTTATTAAATGAAGACAATTTCTGATATGGCAATAATATTGATAGTTCTCAATATCTTTCCAACCCAAATAGTAGTGATGACAACCAAGTCTTACGCTATGACATTGCCATTCAATTTGTTCAATTATTCCAAGTTCACTATTTCCAAGAACAATTCGACCATACCGATTACCAAGCTAAATACTATGGTGAAGATGACCTTGCTTAGTTTTGTTCAAATCTAGAAGCAAACAAAAAAGAAGTCGCTCGTTTTTTACGAGTAACTTCTTTTTAATTATTGTTTAGTTATGCATATAACCCATAAGAGGTGGTCATTAAGATAACAAATAAAAGAATGGCACTAATGTCAACCCCTAATCAGGTTTTATTGATAACAGTTGCTTGAGCATAGGTTAAGTGACGCTTTTGATCAAGCATTTTCTTAGTGGTGCCAATGACTACATTGAATAAAATCATCAAGATGCCAATAATAGTAACACTAATCATTAAACCATTTTTAATTAATTGTGGATGGTCTACTAAAATTTCTACATAACCAAAGCCATTAAAGACTAATGCACTCATTCCATAAGCCACTACTAAGCTCATTAATAATTCAATTCATAGGACCTTTTGACCCATTTCTTTTTTAATAGCAACATCTGTTGATAAACATGGGGTAAAGAATGAGAAGAAAATTAAATAACTAGCAATTGTGGAAATTGGTAAGTGAGTAATACCAGCATTAAAGATGGCATCATGGAAACCTTGTTGGCTACCGAATAATAATGCTAAGTTACTGGATGCTAATTCTTTAGCAGGTGCTGAGGCAATAACAGAAGCAAATAAACGTCAGTCTTCACCTAATCCAATTGGGAAGGCTAAGTATTTTAATCCATAACTAATATAAGCTAAATATGAAGTGGTATTTGGATCAAGTTCAGCTGTAGTGGTTGCTGCATAAAGATGCATTTTGAAGGCTTCTTCTTCAGGAATGTCAGGTGGGGTAATCGCCCCAGCGATTGGTCCAATATTTGCTAATAAGAACATGATAATGTTGACAATGAAGATAATGGTAAAGACCCGTTTAGTGAATTGTCAAATTTCATTGAAACTTGATTTTAAAATGACAACGAAGTCTGGTTTTCTTCAAGGTGGTAATTCAGTTAATAAGAAGGTTTGTTTTGCTCTAAATAAAATGTTTGAGAACGCATAACCAACCCCTAACGCCACAAACCCACTTAAAATGGTCATCCCAAGAACTAAGACTCAAGTTCAGTGTAAACCGACTAACGCATTTCCCATTCAAGTAAAGACGACAATCCGTGCTGAACAGGCAATTAAAGGAGCAATTAAAGTCGTAATGAAACGTTCTTTTTTAGAGTGACTGTTCCGTGCCATCAAGACTGATGGAATAGAACAACCAAGTCCAGTCATTAAAGTAATAACAGAACGACCTGATAACCCATATTTTTCAAAGCTTTTGTCTAAAATGACACTAATCCGAGCTAATAACCCTGATTGTTCTAATAAAGCCATACAAATATGTAATAACAGGATGTAAGGTAAGAAACCAATGACGGTCACGATACCGTTTAATAACCCATCTGTGACAAACGCCGCTGCTCACTTAGTGGCTCCTTGGTCAATCATGTAATCACCTAATTGACCAACACCATCTTCCATGACTTCTTTGAATTTTTCAACTACTCAACCACAAGCATAGCTTCCAAAACAGAAATAATAAACTCCAGCCACTAATAATAAGAACAGTGGAATCGCTACTCATTTTTGTAATAAGAAACTATCAAATTTTCGGGTCTTAGCTAATTTCCGTTGGTTTTCACTACCCCGAATCTTATTAGAACGTTTAATAACTTTAAAGTTATTGTTCATTAATTCTTGCCGAATATTATTGGAAAGATTAATGGCATTTTCTTGGTTCATGTTGACTGGTTGGTCAGTAAAACAGTGGTCAACAATGGTTTCAATTTTGTTTTTCTTAGCAAAATAAATACTATGTTTAACTTGATCTAATGTTAAATTGTTTTCTGTTAAAAGGTTGTTAACAGCTTCAGTCACCCCTCATTCTTCAAACAAATGCATGACCGCAGCATTCTTGGTTAAATATTGGATGGCTAAAAAGCGGGTGGAAACCTTTAAAGAAGGTAATAAAGGCATTATTCCTTTAATAATGGTTTCAATTTTTTCACCATAGTCAATAACAAAGGGTTTTTTAAATGGACTATGGGTTAATAAAGTGGCAATTGATTGACTGACCCCAATGTTTTTCCGAGCCACAACCAAATTGACTGGGACCCCTAAAAACTTGGTTAAATGAAAAGCATTTAAATGCTTATTTTCTAATTCGTCAATCATGTTGACTACGACTTCGGTTAAAATCCCTGCCTCTAATAATTGCAAGGTTAACATTAAGTCTCTTTTAATGGTTGGGGCAGCAACAATGTTTAAAACCCCGTCATAATCACTGTGAAGAATTGTTTTAATAACAACTTCTTCATCTTTGGTAGTGGTGGCTAAATCTCTAATCCCTGGCAAGTCAAGAATATCGGTGTTTTTAGTCCCTCTTAACTTTCCTTCTTGGGTTTGAATGGTAATCCCGTCGACATTCCCAACTGAAGCAGTTGCTCATGTAACACGGTTAAAAAAAGTTGATTTACCTACGTTAGGACTACCGATTAATACATATCTACTTTTATTTATATTTTTTTGTACTCCATCGAGTGACAAGCCTTTTTGTTTTGGCATGCATTGACTACAAGACATTAAATATAACTAACTAAAACTTGTGCAATACTATTCCGTCTTAACATGTAAGTAACATCATTAATTACAAGCGTAATCACGTTTTTTAAAGGATAAACGTTTTCGACATAAATTTCTTGACCTTCAATAATCCCAATTGATTCTAATTTGGTAATTGATTCAATATTCATAACATCGATCCGTTCAACACGGACTCAACAACTTTTATCCTTGATGTCTGCTAACGAAATCATACACTTTTTAGGTCTTTCTTTCACGAATGGACAGCTCCATTCATCTTTCATGTTTTAATAAATTTTAGAAAAAACTACTTTTGAATGTGAAGATGATAGAAAAATAACAAGAATAAAACATTCAAACTAGTGGGGTTTATCTTGGTTTTCCAAGTGATAAACTTTAGTAATTAGCAAACAGAAATTAGAATAACTCTGTTTGGTGCTGGATCCAACTGTTTAAATGACTCATAATCATTATTCCTGAATTGGAGCCAGGCTCATGAAAACTATTTCCTCTCTTTTCTTAATTTTACTCTTGATCATCAGTGCTGAGTTTTTCAATTCACAGTGCCAATTGCTTTGCTAACACCCGATAATGGGAAGCAGTCGGAATGGCTTTTACTTTATATTTAATTTCTTTAGGGTGCACCATTTTATAGTTTAAAATGCAAACCCCATTAGCATTTTTGCCGGTAATTGCAATATCAATAGATTGTCCGACGCAAAACTTCTCGTGCAAGTTTTTAATGTTATAGTCACTAATGTTATAAAGGTTGCATTCACCAATCCGATTCTTTGGTAATCAGACCCGAATCTTATTATGGTAGATGGTTTGAATTTGACCAGTAACAATTTCAAAACTTTGGCGATAATTATTCTTTTTAATTGCGAACTGATTACGAAAATATTCACTCTTTGACGCCAAGCAACACTCCTTGTGTATCTACTTATTATATCTAGAAATAAATAGAATCGGGGTGAATTCAACCGTTTGACAACAAAAAAGAAGGGTTAAGAAACCCTTCTGAAAGCTTAAATAAATTTTTCAACCAAGTTTTCAATCGACCCAAATTGATCAATGATGGCTTGCTTTGGCATATCAATTTTAATTTCACCTTGTTGTAAAATGACAATCCGATCTACTAATAAATTCACTTCTTCCATATCATGACTGACTAAACAAATATTGATGTGGTTATCATGACAGAATTGGTGAATTAATTGTTTAACTTGAGCTCGCACAGTAATGTCAAGCCCAGTGGATAATTCATCTAAGAAAACAATCTTTGGTTTGTGAATTAAAGCTAATAAAACATTTAACCGTTGTTTTTGACCACCCGATAAACTGCGAGCCTGTTTATTTTTATATTCTAATAAACCAAAGGTATCTAGAATTTTATCAATTTCTTGCTTGGTAATATTTAAACTATAAACCTCAATCATGAAGTTAATAATATCAATAATTCTTAACCCTACTGGATAAGTGGTTTCTTGGAATTGAATTCCAATTCCTTCTTGGAAAGTATTTTGGTATTCAAATAAATAATCAATCTTACCAGAAGTCGGTTTATTAATACCAGCAATCATTTCTACTAAGGTGGTTTTCCCTGCCCCATTGCCACCTAAAATGGCAATATTCTGGTTATCATAGAACGTTAAATTAATGTCCTTGTCAGCAAAGAAATGTTTTTTGGTTTTTGGAAAATATTCTTTGGAGACTTGGTGGAGTTCAATAATTGGTTTGAGATTAGTGTAGTTTTGGTTATCAATGATTTTTAAATCAGAATGTTTTTCAGTGACTAATTTAATGTTGGTCCCTTCAAAAGTAATAAAGGGTTTGTTATCTTTTTGACTTGGTGTTTCTTGTTTGTGAAACACTTTTTTAATTCATGTTTTAAATCCCATAACTTATCTCACATATCATTTAAATTTATACACTGAAATCCCAATAAATAGCCCACTATAAGCCAATGGCATAAACCATGATACCCAACCCATTCAAGGTTCAAATTGATAAAGGACTTGACCACCCATTCCAATTAAAGCACTACTTCATTGAGCACTATTGAAAATAGACACCCCATTTCAAGCCATAAATGCTAATTGGTTCCCATAACGGAACGGAGTCATTCACGACACGACTTTAAAGAACATAATTTCATCCATGGCTGGAATTGGAATTAATTGCCCCGATAATAACATCGCCATGAAGAAAAATCCCATGGACATGGCAGTTGCTTGGGAAGCGGTCTTGGAAATTGACGATACAAAGATCCCCACAATACACGATAATAACACGATATAGATTTCACTGACAATGAACCCACCCCATTCCACATGCCCGTGGAACATCGCTTGAATGCCATCAATGGTTTGATTATTGATTCCTGTTTCAAATTGATGGAACCCAAAGATTAAGGTCATTCACAAAATAATCCATAAGATTTGTAACACGATGAAAGCTAAATAAACTAACACCACGCACAAAATGAAATCAATAGGTTTAATTGGGGTCGCCCCAATCCGTTTTAATAAGACTGAGTTCTTAAATTCCATAATGGCACTTGGGACTTGTTGAATTCCTGATGACACAATTTGGAAAGTTAAGATCCCGATAATCGAGGACATAAACATCGCTGCATTATTTTGCATGGTTCAATAAAGCGATAAATACCCTCAGGTTGCGATAAAAATAATTGGAAAAATATAGATAAAAAAGATGGTATGAATATTTCTTCAAAATTGAATCGTAATTAATTTTAACAATGAATTATAAGCGTTCGCTTTCAGTTTCATTTGTTGGCGATTCATAAAAACTCCTTTCTATCGTTTAATTGCATTGGCAATATTGACTTTGGATAACTTATGAGCCCCTAACACATAAACAATACCAAAGATGCCAGCAATAATGCCTAAGATAATGATATAAGCTCATCAGTTAAATGGAGCTAATAATAAGATACCGATACCTTTAAAGACAAATTCTTTAAAGACATTTAATAATGCTCAAACAATTGGACCTGAGATTAAAGCACTAATAATTCAAGTTGGAATTAAAATGCACATAAAGGTTAAACTATTTGATCAAATTGAAAGACCCATAGTTGCTAATAAGGCTAATAATGGCATTAAGTCCATTAAAATCATTCACAACATAATCATCATGACAATTAAAGCAATAATGAAAATCAAGGTCAAGATGGTGGCTTCTAATGAGATGACAGTATCTGATAAAGAGGCATATAAAGCGTTGGCATTATCAACGGCCATAACATTCATAACCATTGATTGGTAAGTAGTTGCTCCATATGTACTTGCTAATTTATCAGCAATGTCTTGAACAATTGAATCAGGCACAGGTTGACCATCTACATATCCTGCGCTTTGTTTTAAATAAGCAATCTGGTCTTGGTGATCATCATAATAATCACTACCTAAAGCTTTATTTAATAAGATATAGTTTTTATCCGTTGGTTGTTGAACAATTGCATGGGCAATTAAACTAGTAACTGTATCATTTAATGGTTGTCAAGAACTAGTTCCAGGATAAAGCCCACTTGGTGAATATAAAGCCACGGTATTAGTTAATAAATAAGGAGCAGGTGAACTACTAAAGATTCCGTTAAAGTGAGTAATATAGTTGCTTAAACTCCGTCCATCTGGTCCATAATTAGTTTGACCTAAACCAATTAAGAATTGGGCGGCATTAATTGGAATATAAGCATAAGCATTATGGAAACTTTGACTAATACCCACCACTTGAATTGGGAACTGAACACTTTGGGCAGCAATTTGACTTTGGTAAGCACTATTTAATTGTTTACCATAACGGTCTAAGGTATTGCTTGGTTCTAATTTAAATCAATCCCCAATTTGTAAGTTATATTTTTTAGCAGCAAATTCATTAATAACCACAGGAATGACTTTTTTATTATTTCAAGCAGCTAATAAACTATTAAGTTCGTGACCATGACTATCTTTTAATTGGATATATTGACTGTTAGGGACAATTCCAACTAATTGTAAGTCATTACTTGCTAAATATGAAGTTAATGGTTGACTAACATCAGTTCCATTTAAGTTCTTAATGGTTCCATTAACATAAACATAAGGTTCATCTTGAATACTATTTCTAGTTCCATCTAAACCAATTAAGCCATAAGTAATTCTAAAGATGTTATGAGCATAAAGATCATCATTAAAGTAATTTAACACATAGTTAATAAAACTGGTCTTTAAGGTTAATGGTAACAGTGGTACCATTTGACTATTAATAGCACTGTAATAAATTGGATGACTATTATTTTCAAGTACTGAGAATGGGTCTAAATATCAGTTATTAGTGTTTTGAATTAACACTTGGTTTCACTTATCCCCATATTGGTCTGGTTGGTGAGCTTCATAAAAATAACCCACAAATAAACTACGGTTAGTTAACACGGAATCTGTTTGTAACATTGCACTTGGAACAACATTCCCAAAGGTTAAATCAATGACATTTGGATTGGTATCTGAAACCTTCATTTGCATATTTCTTCAATCACAATCAGGTTTAAAGATACCATTGATACCAAAGAAACTTTGGTTATTAAACCCAGCCACATAGTATTGGTTAATAGCATTTAAGATGGTTTGTTTATCAAGGTTTAAGAAACCATTTAAATAGTGACTGTAATCCATACCTAAATCTAGGTCATGAATATCAATACTTAATTCATCTTTATTTTGATAATTTAATTTTTGGTCACCATTAAAGTTAATGATGTGCATTGGTTTAATTTGGTTATCTTGTACTAAATTTAAACCAGGTGATACTAAGTGGTTGTGACCAACTATTTGATTGAGGTTGGTTGCACTTAAACCACTTGGGAAGTTTAATGACATTAAACCATTTTTTTGGTTCACATTCACAAACATTTTTAAGGAAGCTAATCGGGTATCACTCATTAACATTTCATTAATGACTTTGGTACTGTTAATAGCTTGGTTAGCTTGGTTGGATGGCATCATATTTTGAGCAAATTCTCAAGGGTTGGAGGTTGCCATATTAAAGTTAATTAATTCCCGAACTTGGGTCTTTCACTTTAAATAACCAAGGTTTTCATTTTGTTCAGTGGCATCATTAGCACTTGGGAAGTGGACGTTCGCATATTCTCTTAAATATGGATCTAATTGATAATCACGAGCATATAAACTAGTTGCTAAACCTTGAGAACCTTCTGGATTTAAGAATGGTTTGCCACTATTAATATTGCTCATGGCATAGTATTCACCCCCTTCATTGGTTGGGGTAAATAAATCCACTCCAAATTTATATTGGTCTTCTTGAGAACTAATTTGGTTTGTCACTGAAAAACTATTTAATGATGATGACATGAATTCAGTAGAAACCACAACTAACGAGGTCATTAATGACAACACTAATAACCGATAGAAGGTTGAGAAAATGACACTCGAACGGAACCGTAACATGATTGGAGTTTTAGAAATACTCTTATTCACAATCCGACCAACAACCCCGACCTTAATGGTTTGGGTTTTGGACAATAAAGTCGTCGCTGAGCCTCTTAAACTAAACGCTCCAATCGCTAAGGTTAACACAATAAATAAGATTAGTGGCACCAGAATTGCAAGCACCATAAATAAGATACTAAAAGAACCTAAATTGACTGGCAATAACCAATATGCTTTAAACAAGTTAAGAGCAAAACTATTTGTAAAGAAACCTACTAAATAACCTAACAAGCCCCCTAAAACAGCAGGAATTAACCCTAAGGTAGATAGTGCATAAATCACTTTAGATTTCGCATACCCATTCGCATTCATAATTCCTAAGGTTGGACGGTTCTTTACCACAAATTGACGAATTAAAATAGTAATGACAAATAGAGCAATAATGGCAATAAAGATACTGATGGCCATTGTAAAGGCATTAACAGTTTTAATTAATGAAGAGGTGAAAGTAACCCGTAATGTCGCTGGGGTAATCTTATTATCTGGTGAATCATAAGTATAAGCAGCATTAGTTCCTTGAGGTCAAGCCATAAAATTATCTTGAACAATATCTTGGTTTAATTGATCAACATAACTATATAAATCCTTGTTACCAGTATATTTACCTAAAATGATTTGTTCTCGTGGGTTATTTTGGAATGCTTCAAAACAACGAGCGTATCCTGTACAACCAACATAAACAATAGCTTGGGTTTGTGGATTTGGCACCATGTTTTCAAAGCTAATGATTGGGTACATGAAATCAGGGGTGATTCCAGTTGACAAGATTAAATAGGGAGTTGAGGAAATATTGATGATGTATTTTTGATCAATTTCTTTCAACTTAGTTTCTAATGAAATCGGCCCATTGACACTA